>CAYRIB010000039.1:0-22617 GCA_964424165.1 uncultured Myxococcales bacterium
CTTTGCTGCATCATGACGCGTTTCGGGCTGCTGCCGCCCGTGGGCCCGGATTCGCGGGTACCGTGGTTCGAGCGGATCTTGTCGGTGATCGGGGACCCGACCAGTTTGGATCGTCAGGTGTCCAACTTCACCGGCCAGTTGCAGCGCGTGCGTCAGGTACTGGAACACGGCCCGGGGCGCACCCTGGCTCTGCTCGACGAATTGGCCACGGGCACGGAACCTGCCAAGGGCGAGGCGTTTGCGTCCGCGATCGTGCAGACGCTCGTGGACACGGGGGCCGAATGCCTGGTGGCCACACACTATGACCTGCTCAAACGGTTGGCCGCTGACGACAGGCGATTCGAAAACGCGAGCGTGGGCCTGGATGCTCGAACAGGGCGTCCGAGCTTCCGTCTGGAACAGGGGTCGGCCGGCGAAAGCAACCCCTTCGGGATTGCCGAATCCATCGGGTTCCCCCAGGCTGTGATCGACCGCGCGAGGGCCATGGCCAGCGACCGGGAACGCCGGCTTGAAGAGGCCCTGACCGCGGCCGAGCGACTGCGGACCGATCTGGCCCGCGAAAAGGCGGAAGCCGAGGACCTGAAGATCCGTTTGGCCGCGGACAAGAAGAAGTACGAGTCCGAACTGCAGCGCCTGCGGCGGGATTCTGACCGGTTGGTGTACGATGCCCGGCGGGAGGTGCTGGAAAAGATGAAACGTCTGGAAGAGGAACTCGATCAGATCGCAAGAACGGCCCGAAAGGAGGTCGAGATGAAGAAGATCGTGAATCAGCGTGCCGACGTGCGCGAGAAGAAGGCCGATGTCCGTGCCGCAATGGACCGCGAAGCGTCGCTTGCCGAAGGCGTGCCCGCGGAGCCCATGCCCGCGGCCGAGGTGCGCGTAGGCGCCGAGGTGTACGTGTTCGCGCTACGTTGTGTGGGTCGGATCGTGGATCTGTCCGGGGACGGGCGTCGCGCCACGGTGCAGGTCGGGCTGATGAAGTCCATGGTCATGGTGGCGGACCTGCGCCGCCCCCCCAAGGGCAAGCCTCTGCCTCCGAAGCCGAAGCCTGTGCCGCGGCCGGCCGCCATTCCCGTGGCGCCCGCGGTGCCGGCCCCCGTGGATGAACCCATGCGCACGTCATCCAACACGGTCGACTGCCGTGGGTCACGGCTCGACGAGGCGATCGTGCTGGTCGACAAACGGCTCGACGAGGCCATGGTCATGGAAGAACCGGTGGTGTATGTTCTTCATGGCATGGGCACGTCGGCACTGCGCAGGGGGATCCGGGATTACCTTCGAACGTCCCGGTACTGTCGGGCGTTTCGGGCCGGGACCATGGAGGAAGGCGGCGAGGCCATTACCGTGGTCACCGTCAAGCTGTAGGCAGATTCATTGACACCGGGAGGCCGTGACCCCATGGGCGACAAGGACAAGGGCGGCGCAAAGGCCATGCGCCGGATCCGCAACATCGGCATCATTGCGCACATCGACGCGGGCAAGACCACGGTCAGCGAGCGCCTGCTGTTCGTGACCGGAAGAACCCACAAAATGGGCGAGGTCCACGACGGCGAGGCCGTCATGGACTTCATGGTTCAGGAACAGGAACGTGGCATCACGATCTCGAGCGCGGTGACCACCTTCGAGTGGCGGGACCACGACGTGCATCTGGTCGATACGCCAGGGCACGTGGATTTCACCATGGAGGTCGAGCGCAGCATGCGCGTGCTCGACGGGGCAGTGGTGGTGTTCGACGGGGTCAACGGGGTCGAACCTCAATCTGAAACGGTGTGGCATCAGGCTGACCGGTACGCGGTGCCACGAGTGGCCTTTGTCAACAAGATGGATCGCGTGGGCGCGGACTTTGCCATGTCGGTACAGACCATGCGCGACCGCTTCCGCCAGACGATTTTGCCGATCCAGTTGCCGATCGGGGCCGAGGCCGCGTTTTGTGGCGTGGTGGACCTGGTGAGCTGGCGGACCCTGCGCTGGGACGGCACTGACCCGCGTGAAAGCACGATCGAGCCAGGCGTTCCCCCGGCCATGGAAGACGAGGCCCGCAAGGCCCGTGACGATCTGGTCGGGGGCGTGGCGGACTTCGACGAGACCCTGGCGGACCGCTATCTGAATGGCGAGGCGGTCGGGGCCGAGGACCTGATGGCTGGGATCCGTCGACTGACGCTGGTCGGGAAGATCGTACCCGTGCTGTGCGGCACCGCGCTGCGCAACAAGGGGATCACCCCGGTGCTCGATGCGATCGTGGACTATCTGCCGTCGCCCCTGGACCTGCCGCCGGTCACGGGCACGCACCCGAAGACCGGGGCCCCCGAAGAGCGGCCGCATGACCCGGCAGCCCCGCTGTGCGCCCTGGCCTTCAAGGTGCAGGTGGTCGACGAAGGGCGTCGTCTGACGTTCGTGAGGCTGTATTCGGGCCGTCTGGACGAAAAGAGCGAGATCTACAACCCGGCTCGGGGCGTCAAGGAGCGGGTGTCACGCGTGTTCCTGATGCATGCGCGGGACCGCAAGCGGCTCGAAGAGATCGGGGCGGGCAACATCGTGGGGGTGCTCGGACTCAAGCAGACCATGACCGGCGACACCCTGTGCGATGCCACGGCCCCCATCGTGCTCGAGGCCATTGGGGGCTACGAGCCGGTGATCAGCATGGCCATCGAGCCCGACGTTCAGTCGGATCGCGAAAAGCTGGAACTGACGCTGCATCGCATTGCGGACGAGGACCCGACCTTCCGTTTCCGCGAGGACCCGGAAACCGGGCAAACCGTGATTTCGGGCATGGGCGAACTGCATCTGGATATCGTGACTGACCGCGTGCGACGGGACTTCGGCGTGGCCGTGCGCACGGGCCGTCCGCAAGTCGTCTATGCCGAGACGATCATGGCCGCGGCCGACGGCAGCGGGACGTGCGAGATCGTGACCGATGATGCCAAGGTGTATGCGCGCGTCGGGTTGCACGTCCAGCCGCTGGGGCGCGGCGAAGGCGTGAAGTCCGAACGGGGTGCCATGCTGTTCGGCCAACCGAACCTGCTCGAGGCCGCGCGCCAGGGGATCCTCGAGGCCCTCAAGGGCGGTGTGCTGCACGGTCTGGCCATTACGGATCTGGCGGCCCGGGTGGACGTGCTCGAACAGCGCGAGGGGTTCCAGTGCGACGAGACCGCGGTCAAGATTGCGGTCATGAATGCGGTCAAGGATACCTGTGCCAAAGCCAAGCCCGCTCGTCTGGTACCGATCGGGGCCATCGAGATCATCTGTCCTTCGGAGTTCATGGGCGAAGTGCTGGGCTTGGTGCAGGCCCGTCACGGGGTGATCGAAGCGATGGAAGACCGCGACGTGGTCAAGGTCATCCGCGCCAGCGCGCCCGTGGAGCGCATGTTCGGCTTTGCCACGGAGCTGCGCTCGGTGACCCAGGGGCGAGGGACCTTCTCGATGCAATTCTCCCGCTACGACGTGGAATCCTGACGGGCTCATGCCTTGACGCGGGGGTACGTGGCGGACTACGATGCTTCGTGGCCCGAGGGAGGCTTGTTGCGATGCGTCTGCGTATACTGCTGGTGGTCCTGATGATGGCACTCGGTGGGTCGGGTTGTGCGATGAAGACCCTGGTGGCCGACAACATGGTCGACACCATGGACGACCAGAATCTTGCCTTTATGCGCGAACGCTCGGTGCGACACGCTCGCGAGGCCGCGCCTGCCATGCTGAAGATGCTCGACGGTTTCATCGCGTCGAGTCCCGACAATCCCGAACTGCTGCTGCGCGGCGCGCAGATGAATTGCGGCTTCGCATTCCTGCTGATCGAAGATGATGACCCCGAGTGGGCGTCGGTGCTGTATCGCAAGGGTTACGAATACGCCTACCGGGCCCTGCGTCAGCAGTTGCCGGACCTGGATGCCCGCATGAAGGGGCCGGTCGAGCCGCTGTTCACCGCGCTCAAGGCACTCGACCGCGAGGAGGTCGGCCTGGTGTTCTGGGCAGGCAACTGCCTGGGCGGATACGTGAATTTGAACCGCGAGGACCCCGAAGCCACCGCGGAACTGCCCCGCGCCGTGGCCCTGGTCGAACGCGCGGTCGAGATGAACGAAGCGTTCTATTTTGCGGGTGCCCATCTGTTCCTAGGCATCTATCATGGCAGTCTGGGCGTGTCGATCGGGGGGGACCCCGCCAAGAGCCGGCACCATTTCGGACGTCTCAAGACCCTGACCCGGGGCGCGTTCCTGCTGGGCCTGGTGCACGAGGCACGGACCCTGGCGGTGCAGCAGCAGGACCGGGTCCTGTTCGACCAGTTGCTGCAGCAGGTGGTTGACAGCCCCTGTTCCGATCCGGACCTGGTGCTGCCCAATGCGGTGGCGAAGCGGAAGGCTGAGTCCCTGCTGCAACAGGCAGGCGACCTGTTCGTGGAATGAAACCGGAGGGAAGACCCATGAAGAAATGGCTCGTGGCATTCTTGGCGGTGTGTTTTGCATCCGTGGGCGCCCTGGCGCAAGAGAACGTGATCAAGATGGCCACCAGCGCCCCTGAGGGGTCGCCGACCCTCAAGGTGCTGCGCAAGCTCAACGACGAACTCAAGACCGCGACCGGCGGGAAACTGTCGTTCAAGTTCTTCGCGGGTGGCGTGCTCGGCGACGACAAGGTCATGCTCGACAAGATGAAGTACGGGCAGATCCAGGCCGCGGCCCTCACGGGCGTGGGCTTGGGCGAGATTGCCTCGGAAGTGCGCCTTCTCGAGATGCCCTTCCACTTCGGGTCCTACAAGCAGATCGATTGTGTGGTCAACGCCTTCTCGGACGAGTTTGCCAAGAAGTTCGAAGAAAAGGGCTACGTGCTGCTGGGATGGGCGGACCAGGGGTTCGTGTACCTGTTCAGCAAGAAGCGCATCGAGAAGGTCGCGGACATGGCGGGCACCAAGCCGTGGGTGTGGGGGTCGGACGTGCTGGCCAAGGCGATCTTCAACGCGTTCGACCTGAACCCGGTGCCCCTCGAACTGCAGGATGTGTTCACCTCCCTGCAGACCGGGCTGATTGACACGGTGTACATCTCGCCGGTCTATGCGGTGGGCATGCAGTGGTACACCAAGGTGCAGTATATGGTCGACGTGCCGATCACCGACGGGATCGGGGCCATGGTCATCAGCAAGAAGGCGTTCGACGCCCTGCCTGCGGACCAGCAGGTGGTGCTCAAGACCAAGGCAACCGAATACCTCAAGAAGCTGACCGCGGTCACGCGCCAGGGCAACGACAAGGCGATCAAGGTCCTGGCCGACAAGGGCATTCAGGTGATCAAGGTCGATGCCTCCCAGACGTCCCAGTTCCGCAGCAAGGGCGAACAGGCGGCCAAGGCCCTCGTGGGCAAGCTATACAGCGCCGAGATGCTGAAGCGGTTGCAGGCCCAGATCAGCAAGTGCGGGCGCTAGGTCCCATCTTTCCCTTGGAGCGCACATGAACAGCTTCATCCGGATGGTTCGCCGCGCAGACCAGGGCCTTGCGGCCTTCGAATCCGCCCTGTTGGTAGTGGTCGTGGCCGTGATGCTGGTATTGGCCGTCACCCAGGTGATCTTGAAGATCGCCAATGCCGGGGTCGAGCAGGTCGAGATGTCCGCCCGCTACCTGGTCATCTGGGTGGCGTTCCTGGGCGGCGCGGTGGCCACCTATCAGGTCCGTCACATCAACATCGATGTCTTGAACCGCTTTGTGGGAATGACGGGGCGGCGGGTGGCCGGGGTGGTGATCAATCTGGTGGCATTGGGCCTCATCGGGGTCCTGCTGGCCGTGGTGTGGTCGTACGTGGCGGACATGCGGGCCGACGGGCGCGTGGCCATCGAGTTCACGGCGCTGGGCGGAACCTGGCGCCTGATGAGTTGGTGGTTTGCGTCGATCATGCCCGTGGGCCTGGCTTTGATGGCGTGCCATTTTCTGACTCGCGCCATCCTCCACGCGAGCGGGACCCTGGAAGGGGAGGGCGGCACCGAAGCTGGCGTCGATGACGCGGCAGGAGGTGCGTCATGACCGCAGCCGCCATCCTGACGATCGTGGTCCTGGCCCTGTTCGGGATGCCTCTGTTCCTGGTGCTCGGGGCTGCGGCTTTGCTTGGGTATCTGGTTTCCGGACAGCAGCTCGAACTGTTCTTCGCCGCGTTCTACGGCACCGTGTCGTCGAACCCCGTGTTCATCGCGATCCCCCTGTTCACCCTGGCCGGGTACCTGATGGCCGAAAGTCGCACACCGGAACGTCTGGTGCGGATGTCGCGGGCCGCGGTTGGGTGGCTTCCCGGGGGGTTGGCCATGGTGGCTCTGGTGGCCTGCGCGGCATTCACGGCCTTCACCGGCGCATCCGGGGTCACGATCGTGGCCTTGGGTGGTTTGCTCATGCCCGCGCTGATCAAGGACGGCTATCCCGAACGGTTCTCGCTGGGCCTTCTGACCTCGAGCGGCAGCCGTGGCATTCTTTTCCCGCCGAGTTTGCCGCTGATTGTCTACGCCATGGTGGCGGGCATGGCGATCCAGAACATGGGGCCCATGACCGAGGCGACTTCGTCGTCGGACGCGGTCGAGATGGCTGCCCCTGCGGCTGCCGCGGGCATGGACGATGCCCAGAAGGCCCTCGACGCCGAGATGGACAAGATCCTCGAAGACGACGATGACGACGGTGACGAAGCGGCCGCGGCGGGCAGCGCAGAAGGTGATGCCGCAAAGGCGGATGGCAACGATGCCGAGGACGTGGCCAAGGAATTGGGCATTGATCTCGACGCGGACCTGGCGGTCATGGATGCCAAGGGCAAAGCCGCGGTCGAGGCCGCCGCCGCAGAGGGGGCACCACCCGCAACCGAAGGGGCGCTGGTGGCCGAGGTCGGGACGCCTGCGGACGACGATTTGACACAGGTTTCGGTGGATCGTCTGTTCATGGCCGGACTTCTGCCGGGCCTTTTTGCCATGCTGGTGATCGCGCTGTATGCATTCTGGTTCGGGGTTCGACACAAGGTGCCCCGCACGCGCTTCTCGCTGCGCGAGCTTCTTGCCGCGACGTGGGCGATCGCATGGGAGATCCCGATCCCCTTGATCATCGTCGTGGGGATCTACGGTGGTTTCTTCACGGCCATCGACGCGGCGGCCATCGTGGCGGCCTACGTGTTCCTTGTCGAGGTCGTAATCTACCGGGACATCCCGTGGAAACGTGTGCCGACCGTGTTTCGCGAAAGCATGGTCCTGGTCGGCGGCATTTTGCTGATCCTCATGTCCGCCCAGGCGCTGACGAACTTCTTCATCGACCGTGAGGTGCCCCAGAAGCTGTTCGAGATGGTGCGCAACACGATATCGAGTCCCCTGACGTTCCTGATGATCCTCAATGCGTTCCTGCTGGTGGTCGGGTGCCTCATGGATATCTTCTCGGCCATCATGGTCGTGGTGCCGATCATCACGCCCGTGGCCTTGCATTATGGTGTGAACCCCATTCATCTGGGCGTGATCTTTCTGGTCAACCTGGAGATCGGCTTCAACACCCCGCCGGTGGGCGTGAATTTGTTCGTGGGCTCGCTGGCGTTCCGCAGGCCCATGGTAGACATCGTCAAGGCTATCGTTCCCTTCCTGATCATGGGGATGGGAATCCTGTTCGTGGTAACCTACTGGCCGGATCTGTCTTTGGCCCTGGTTCGCTGGACGGGGGTGAAATAGGCGATGGCGATTGACCAACCGCGCAAGGGCAGCATCCGGCGCATGCTTCGCGACTTGCATCACGACATGATGAATCCTTTGACGGTCATCGTGGGATACTGCCAGCTCTTGCTGGGGCGTCGCGGCCTCGACGATGACGTGCGTTCGCAGATCCAGCACATCCTGGATCAGGCCCAGGAATGCTCGCGCATCATGAAGAACGTGACCGAAAGCGCCTCTTCTTCCGAGGCCGGCGATAGCCCGAAGACCGCGCGCCTTCCGAATGCTGCGTCGAGTCGGGTGCTCGTGATCGACACCCCGGCCCAGGTCGAGCGGATCGCTGCCATCCTGCGCGAGGACTGTCGGGTGGAGGGGTGCAACGAAGGGGACGAGGCCCTGTGCCGCCTGCTCACCGACGATTTCGACCTGATTCTGCTGAGCGTGCGTCTGGACGGGGGGATGCAGGGTTCCGATTTCTTCCGGACCCTGGTGGTGCAGCAGCCCGAGGTTGCGGACCGCGTGATCATCATGTCGCCCCCGGACCCGAACGAGGCAGAAGCGGGGTTTTTGTCCGGGTGTGCGCGGCCGATCGTGTCCAAACCGCTCAATGCCGACGTTTTGCGAACGCAGGTCGTGCAGTCGTTGCCCTAGGACCCGAGCTTCTTCAGACCTTCGAAGATGTCGATGGGAAGCGGGAAGACCACGGTGGTGTTCTTTTCGACACCGATCTCGGTCAGGGTCTGCAGATACCGCAACTGGATGGCCGATGGCTCCGCCGACAAGACCTTCGCGGCTTCGGCGAGCTTCTGCGAGGCCTGGAACTCGCCGTCCGCGTGGATGACCTTGGCGCGCCGTTCGCGTTCTGCCTCGGCCTGCTTGGCAATGGCGCGCTGCATCTCCTGCGGCAGGTCCACCTGCTTCATCTCGACCATCGAGACCTTGATGCCCCAGATATCGGTGTGACTGTC
This sequence comes from uncultured Myxococcales bacterium, assembly GCA_964424165.1. Lineage (GTDB taxonomy): Bacteria > Myxococcota_A > UBA9042 > DTJE01 > DTJE01 > CAYRIB01. Next base: position 8,605 of record CAYRIB010000039.1, read on the forward strand.
CAGGATCTCCTGCAGTCGCATGTTCAGCATCTCGCGCCGGGACAGCAGGTCGTCAAGCTCCACCTCGCCGAGCACGGAACGCAGGGTCGTTTGCGCGAGCTGGCTGGTCGCGTACAGGTAGTTCTCGACCTCGATGACGGCCCTGGTCGCATCGACCACCCGGAAGTAGCACACGGCATTGACCCTTGCCGTGACGTTGTCCTTGGTGATGATGTCCTGGGGCGGCACGTCCATGGTCACGGTGCGCAAATCCACCTTCACCAACCGATCGAGCGGCCAGAACACGAAGATCAGTCCAGGGCCCTTGGGCTGGCTGAGGATTCGGCCCAGGCGGAACACGACCCCGCGTTCGTATTCGCGCAGGATGTGGATGACGCTGAACAGGTAGACCAACACGATCACGATCACGAGCACCAGGGGGTTGGCGAACAGGAAGTCCATGGTTCCTCCTTAGGGTAGGGGTTGCGGTGCGTCGGCCACCGGTTCGACCGATGCGACCTCCAGATGCAGGCCCCGGACGCGCAGGCAGCGCACGCGGGTTCCCTTCGGGATCGCGTTGCCCTGTGCCGTGGCCTGCCAGTACTCGCTGCGCAGAAATACCTTGCCCGTCGGCGCGAGGTCCTCGATGGCGACGCCTTGTTCGCCGATCATGCCCTCGGACCCCGTGACCTGACGGCGCCGAAGCGCGCGCATCGCCAGGGTCCCGAGGAACAGGAAGATGGCCCCGAAGGCCACGGCCGCACCGATTGCCAGATGGGGATCCACGCGAAACTCCTGTTCGGGGATGTCGACGAGCATGATGCCGCCGAGGGCCAGGCAGATGGCGCCCGCCAAGGCCAGCAACCCGAAGCTTCCAACCGCGAACTCGGCGATGAACAGGCCTACCGCGGCCAGCAGCAAAATCACGCCCGTGGCATTGATCGGCAGGAAAGACATGCCCGCCACGGCCAGCACCAGACAGATGCCTCCGAAGACTCCAGGAAGCACCAGGCCCGCGTGAGTGACTTCGATATAGACGAGCAGCGCGCCGATCAGCAGCAGCAAAAACGCGACGTTCGGATCGGTGATCACGCTCAGGGCCCGTTCGCGGAACGTCATCTCGACCGATACGATGGGTTCGTTGCGCGTCGACAGGACCTTCGATGTGCCGTCGATCAGGCGGACTTCGCGCCCGTGCAGACGCTCGAGCAGTTCGTATTCCGAGCCCGCGACCAGGTCGATCAGGTGGTTCTCCAGGGCTTCCTGATCCGACCAGGACTTGCTGTCCGTGACGGCGGTCTCGGCCAGGGCGGCATTGCGCCCACGGTGCGATGCGATGGCGCGCAGAAAGGCCTGGGCATCCTCTTTGATCTTGCCCATCATGGTCGAGTCCATGGGCGATGGGACCTTGGGAACCGGGTTGTCGGCCGGCGCAGGCGCGCTGCCATCCGCAGGCTTTGTCGGGGCCTTCGGGGCCTCGGGCTCGGACCGGGTGGGATCGTCCCCGATCGGAATGATGCCGCCGATGCTCATCACGGGATGCGCGGCGCCCGTTCGGGTGCCCGGGGCCATTGCTGCGACGTCCGCGGCCATCAGCAGGAAGAACCCCGCGGATGCCGCCTTGCCACCGGCCGGATGCACGTAGGCGCAGACCGGAACGCGGGACTTCAGCATGCGTCCGATGATGTCTTCCATCGACGAGACCAGGCCCCCGGGCGTGTCGAGTTCCAACAACACGAGGTTGCTGCCAGCGGCCTCCGCCTCGTCGATGCCTCGGATCAGATACTCTGCGTGAATGGGGTCCACGGGGCCCTCGAGGGCCAGTCGATGAACGGCCGCGCTGACCGGCGAGGCAACGACCAGGCCAAGGGCGATCGAACACCATGCGATGAAGCGGGACTCGTTCATGGGCCTCCGGGCGATAACAGGGGGTCAGCGGGTCAGTAGGACATGGCAGTGTGCATGCCGGACGATCGATTCCGCCACGCTGCCGAGCAACATCCGGGCAAACCCGGTCGAACCCCGGTTGGCCAGTACGATCAGGTCAGTTTTTCGCTCTTCCGCGATGCGTACGACCTCGACCGCGGGCTGCCCGTACACCACGACGGTCTGGTATTCGTCGGGCCCCCGGGCTGTGCACTGCCGTACGATGTCGTCGAGGTGCTCGACGACGCGCTCTTCCTCCTGGCGCAGGGCATTCTGGTCGGGCATGGCCACGTACTGCGGGAACAATGGGCTCACGCTCATCTGTCGCAACATCACGTGGCACACGCTCAGAATCGCCCCGTGCTCGCGCGCCAGGGAATCCGCGACCCGGAGGGCCTGGACCGAGGCGTCGGAGAAGTCCACGGGAACCAGGATGTGACCATATCGAATCGCTGCGGGAACGTCGCTGGTTTCGGGCACGATGTTGCCGTCACGGATCAATGTTTCCATCTTGTCCTCCCCGAAATAAACGGTGAGCGTTGGCTCACGGACCAGAAAATCCCGGTGCGTCATCGAACGATTGCATCCGCCGGGCATGCCATCGTTGTTGCCGAAGGCAATGTGCGCAGTGCGGAACGCCTTTTCGTCTTCGAGAAGGTTGCCGACCAGGCTAGCCCCGGGGTTTAGGCCGATGCCCATTTCCCCGATCACTCGAGCCTCGTCGTCCACGGAAAGCACCTCCATCAGACGCTTCAGGAACGGGGCGTCCCGGCAGTCGATGTCCGTGATGCGACCCGCCTCGACCGTGAGACGCACGGGGTTCGGCACCTGACCGAGGTCCCCGATCGAACCGTCGCACACCAGAATCCCATGCGCGCCGTTTTCAACCGGGGCGCACCAGATTTCGCCAGCCGGGAGGTTGCCCCACTGGCCGTCGAGGATCTCGGTGTCCGTTTCGAAATCGCGTTTAGTGATATCCAGGGTAAGGTCCGTGCCGCCCGGGGCCGTCATGTGGACACGGGTGGCGCCCCGGAAGCGCCGCATCAACTGGTGCGCGTCCAAAGCCATGGCACGGTAGTCCACGGCCATCGGGCCCTCGCGAAGCATGGCTTCGGTGATTCCGGGCCCATGCCCGAGCCGCCGGACCGACTTCATCAGGGCCTTGATCAGACCGATGCGGAAGGGCGTTTCCTCGGGCCGGGCATGAAACGCCGTGATGGCCACGTCCTTGTCCTGAATCAAGGCCGCAAGGTCCTCGGGGACCGAAAGCAAAGGCCGCGTTGCCTCGGGCAAGACATAGAGCGCACAACGGATCTCCATGTCCTTGGCCGTTGCGAGGTAAGCCTCGCCAACCGTCCGGGTGGCCTCGTCGGTGACCACCAGCAGGTGTTCGCCGGGCCGGACCTCGAGCAGTTGCGTCAACGCCTGGGCCGCGTTCCTTTTCATGCTTTCGTTCACGATGGCACTCCCTTGTCAGAGATGCTTCACCGACGGACCGGGAGGCAGTTCCTCTTGCGCCACAGGGCGCCGGGTTTCCTCTTCGGGTTCGTCGTCGACCTCGCTGGTGACCCGACTGCCGGTCTTCGCGGATTTGGCTGCCTTGACCGGCTTTTCCGGGAATGGGCTTTCGCCCTTCTTCAGATCCAGAACGTATTGCAGCACGTCGTCCATCTTCTTGACGAAGAAGAATTCCATTTCCCGCCGCACCTGATCCGGGATCTCGATCAGGTCCTTGCGGTTGCGTTCCGGCAACACCACGCGCTTGACACCGCCGCGCTGAGCCGCGAGCACCTTGTTCTTGATGCCGCCGACGGGCAGCACGAGGCCTCGCAGCGTGATTTCGCCCGTCATGGCCGTGTCCGAACGCACCTTGCGCCCAGCCATCAGCGAGAACAGGGACACGAACATGGTGATGCCTGCGGAGGGACCATCCTTGGGAATGGCGCCTGCAGGGACGTGGATGTGCAAATCCGACTGTTCGAAGATCTGGCTGTCCATGCTGTAGCGGGAAGCGTTGGCTTCGATGTATGACAACGCGATCTGGGCCGATTCTTTCATGACGTCGCCCAGGTGGCCCGTCAGCTTGAGCCGTCCCTTGCCGGCCATGCGCGTGGCCTCGACGAACAGGATCTCGCCGCCCGTGGTGGTCCAGGCCAAGCCCGTGGCGATGCCCGCCGTTTCGGTGCGTTCGACCATTTCGGGCTGATACACTTCGGGCCCCAAAAAGTCCCGGATCATGTCTTCGTCGATCGGGCGCTGGACCCATGCACCCTCGACCACCTTGACCGCGACTCCACGGCAGGCCGATGCCAGGTTGCGTTCGAGATTGCGGACGCCCGCCTCGCGGGTGTAGTTGTCGATGATGAACGACAGCATCTGGTCGGACATGTCCACGTGGGTCGTGTCCAGGCCATGCTCCCGGACCTGCTTGGGCAGCAGGTGCTGGCGGGCGATCTGGATCTTCTCTTCGTGGGTGTAGCCCGGTAGTTCCAGCAGTTCCATGCGGTCGAGCAGGGGCGGGGGAATCGTGTCCGTGACGTTGGCCGTGGTAATGAACAGGGTCTGGGACAAATCGAACGGCACGTCCAGATAGTGATCCATGAAGGCGTGGTTCTGTTCGGGGTCCAGGACCTCGAGCATGGCGCTGGTGGGATCGCCTCGCCAGTCGCGGCCAAGCTTGTCGATCTCGTCGAGCATGAACACCGGATTACGGGATTCGGCCCGCTTCATGTTCTGGATGATCTTGCCCGGCAGCGACCCGATATAGGTCCGCCGATGCCCGCGGATTTCGGCCTCGTCGCGGACGCCGCCCAGCGAAACGTGCACAAACTTGCGCCCCAGGGCGCGTGCCACCGAGTGGCCGAGCGAGGTCTTGCCCACGCCGGGCGGTCCCACGAGGCAAAGGATGGGGCCCTTCAGGTTCTTGCGCAGCTTCGACACCGCGAGGTATTCGAGGATGCGCTTCTTGATCTTGTCGAGGTCGTAGTGGTCTTCGTCGAGGATCTGTCGGGCGTGGGGCACGTCCAGATTGTCCAGGGTCGACTTGCCCCAGGGTAGGTCGCAAATCCAGTCCAGATACGTGCGGGACACGGTGTATTCGGGCGACGAAGGCTGGATCGAACGCAAGCGCCGGACTTCCTTGTCCGCCACCTTGCGCACGTCCTCGGGCAGCGACGCCTTGCTGATCTTGTCGGTGAGTTCGTCGATCACGTCACCGTCGTCTTCGATCTCACCCAGTTCTTTCTGGATGGTCTTGAGTTGCTGCCGCAGCACGTATTCGCGCTGGCTCTTGTTGAGTTCGCCCTTGACCTCGGTATTGATCTTCTGGGTGACGCGCAGGACCTCGAGGTGATGGTGCAGGATCTTGAGCGTGGTGCGCAACGATTCGGTCACGCTGGCCATCTCGAGGATCTGCATCTTCTCTTCGAGAGAGATCGGCAGGTTCGATGCGATGAGGTACACCAACCGACTGGGCGATTCGACCTGTTCGACCATCTCGCTGGCCGTGGTCGGCATCTCGGGGATCAGTTGCAAAACCTCGGAGGTGACGCCCTTGAGGTTGCGCATCAGGGCCTCGATCTCGACGTTGCGCGTTTCGTCGTCGGGGATCATGGTCACGGACCCGATCAAGAACGGCGAGGTCTGCGAAAAGCGTTCGACCCGGAAGCGTTCGATGCCCTGGACCACGATGTCCACGCCGTGTTCGCGCTCGCGGACCACGCGCAGGATGCGGGCCGTGGTGCCGATCTGGAAAAGTTCGTCCGGCCCGGGGTCCAGGGTGTCCTTGTCCTTCTGGGTCAGGACCCCGATGGGTTCGTCCTTGCCGGCCACTGCGTCGAGCAGGCGCAGGGTCTTCTCGCGCCCGATCACGAGGGGCATCACCAGTCCTGGGAACAGCACCGAATTGCGCAATGGAAGAATGGGCAGGGACAGCATTTCACGGTCCTGCAGGGACACATCCGACTTTGCTCTGGCCATGTTGATTCACCCGGTTCGCAAAAGACCAAACCCCATCATGGCAACGATCGCAGGGAAATCAAGACATCGATCGATCACGATGCCAAGGCCTCCACCGGTATTTCGCAGCCTCTATAAAAACCTCTATCACAGGCAAAGCAGGCGGGTCAAGGCAGTGGATGGGCATGCGCCGGGCGGCGCGAACGCAAAAAATCCATCTGGTGATATCATTCCGGATGGTTCCCTGCGAACGCAGACCGGGGCGTCCGAGGGCGTTGCAACAGCGCATGCGGGGTGTCGGGGCAGAGCCGTGAAGGGAATGACGGGCGAAACCGTTCTGGATGGACGCTATCGACTGGTGCGGCGCATTGGTCAGGGCGGTTTCGGCAGCATTTTTCTGGCCGAACAGGTGGCCCTGGCGCGCCCGGTGGTGATCAAGAGCGTGCGCACGGACATGGCCGACGCCCCGGATCTGGTCGAACGATTTCGACGCGAGGCCGTGCTGGTCGCCGGCATCCGACATCCCAACGTGGTGACCTACCACGACTTCGGTCAGGATGCGGAAGGGGACCTGCTGCTGGTGATGGAACTGCTTGAAGGCGAAAGCCTGACCGAACACCTGGCACGACATGGCCCCATGCCCGCGGATCGGGCCGCGGGGCTGCTGCGTCAGGCGGCCGCGGGACTGGCGGCAGCGCATCGGGCGGGATTGGTGCACCGGGACGTGAAGCCATCCAACCTCTTTCTGGAACAGGGCGCCTGGCCCGCGATGCGGCTCAAGGTCATCGATTTCGGAATCCTGAAGGCTGATCCTCGAATCCATCCGGACTTGGCGGCTCTGACCCGTTCGGATGTGTGCCTTGGGACCCCGGATTACGTGGCGCCCGAGCAACTCCTCGGGGCATCGGTGGGCCCCGCGGCCGATCAGTATGCGCTGGGGTTGGTGGCCTTCGAGATGGTCACGGGCACGAAGCTGTTTTCGTTGCGGGAGCGGCCCGACGACCTGATCGCCCGTCTGGCAGGGCCGTGTGAACGACTCGGGGCGCTGGCGCGGACCCATGCAGGGCCGGCCTTCACAGCCGCGGTGACCCGTGCGGTGTCCACGCAACCGGGTGACCGCTTTGCATCCATCGAGGCGTTCGCTTCGGCCCTCACACCCGCTGATGCGCCCGAGGCGAGAGCCCTGTCCACGCCTGCTGTGTCTACGCGGAGTCAACGCCGCGCATCGCGCCGTTGGTGGCTGGCCCTGGGCCTTGCGGGGCTAGGGGTGTTGGCCATCGGGGCGGGTTGGTGGATCGGGTGGCCTGGCCCTTCTGCGGAACCAACTGCGGCCACCGGGACGTCATCGTCGATCCCACCTTCGGTGCCCGTGCCACGCGGTGCCGAGGGGGCTGCCTGGATGTCGCCGCAGGCCGCGCCGCTGCCCGAGGAGTTGGTGACCCGCTCGCCCGTTCAGGCCTCCCGGGTTGGCGCGCGGACGTCCAGAATGTCGATGGGCACGCCCCCGGCGTCGGTACGCCCTTCCCAAACACCCACCGGATTCGGTCGTCTGACGATCAATGCCCTGCCATGGGCCGAGGTCTCGGTCGACGACCAAGTGGCTGGGACCACGCCGCTGATCTTGCAGGAGGTCGCATCCGGCCAGCATCGGGTGACGCTGCGTCACCCCGAGTACGAGACGCGTACGTTCACGGTGCAGGTGGTGTCGGGAGAGACGACTCATCGGTCGGTGCGGATGGCTTCTGACCCCGGCGTGGTGCCGTGATCACGATGAGTACGCCAACCGTGCTGATGATCGCGGCCACGATGGCGAACATGATCCCGGCATTCATGTCCTTGGGGTCCCTGGGGCCGTCGCCGATCAGAAAGCGGGCCGCGATGACCCCGATGATCAGGCCTGCGATCAGGATGGCGCTGCCTACCCGGCGCAGATCAGCGGGTGTTGATGCGGCATGTTCGACCACGGTCTCTTTCATTTTCGCCTCGCTTTCACCGTGCTGTAGACCAGTTCCAATTCCTCGCGGCCTTCGTCTGCCGAGGCTTTCGCTTTGGGCGGCCGAACCGACTTCCCCGTGATGTCGGCCTCCACGGCCAGGGCATGTTCTACCATGATTCGCGTGCGTCGCGCCAGCGCCTCGACAAAGGCATCGAAGCGACTCAGTCGAGGGATGATGAAGCTGTCTTGGACGGTGTGTAATCGATCAGGGTCGAAGAACGCCACGGCGGGGTCGAGGCGGATCGTGTCGCGAACAGAAGGGCAGGGTGGGGCAGCCAGACGGTCCAGGGTTTGCGACAAATCCCGAAGCACCGATTCGGGGGGCGATTCCTGGGCATCGATGGCCAGCCATGCCTGCAACAGCAGGCGCCGAGCCTCGGGGCGCGCGGCGCGCGGCAGCGTTGACCGTTGAAGAAGCGCGGCCACTTCGCCGGCGATTTCGGCCAGGATCTGTGCGATCGGGTGAACGGCATCCATGGCACAAGTGTCGCGCAGAATCGATCCCGCATCAATCTTGCGCCGATTTTGCTATCATCCCCCGAGGTCCGGGCGGCGAGGCAGGCATGCTGACAATGTCATTGCGAACGAACGGGGTCGATGATGCGGTGGACCTGACGTCCCGCATCCGCGAGGCGGTCACTGCGGCCGGGCTGTCCGAAGGGGCGGTACTGGTCTACTGCCGACACACGACCGCGGGCCTGATGATCAACGAAGGTGCAGACCCCGACGTGCTGCGCGACGTGATGGTAACACTGGGGCGCATGGTGCCGCGGGACGGTGATTATCATCATGCCGAGGGCAATTCTTCGGCGCACATCCGCGCCATCCTGGTTGGAAACAGCGTGATGATCCCGGTGAGCGGCGGGAATCTGGCGCTCGGGACCTGGCAGCACGTGTTCTTCATGGAGTTCGATGGGCCGCGGTCACGTGAGGTTTGCGTGCAGATGCTCGCCGATGGGGTCGGCCATGCCTGACAAGCTGCCGCAACTCGGGGATGAACTCGATATCCATTGCCGTTTCTGTCACCTGAACCTCAACGGAACCGTGTCGGCTCTGGTCAATGGCGCAATCGCCAAGGTCAAGTGCCGCACGTGCGGGCATTTTCAGGACTACAAGCCCCCGAAGCCGGTGGCCGATCGCCGTGCGCGCCTGGTGAAGAAGGCCATGCGTCTGGCCGAACAGCGGACGGGTTCGGCGCCCCAGGTCGATGATGACGCCTCCCGACGCGCCCCGGATCTGTCGCCTGCGCAGGTGTTGCGGCGGATGTGGGACGAGGCCACGCAGGACGTGCATCCCCTCAAGGTGGCCGTCTACAGCCCGAACAAGACCTTCAAGGAACGCGACATCATGACCCATTCGAAGTTCGGCATGGGAGTGGTGCAGGAAGTCGTGGATGGCGAGGTCGTAGTGCTGTTTCGCGAGGGCTTCGAGCGCCTGGAGCACGGGCGCCCCTAGATCAAGACGAGTCCCGGGAAGAAGAAGGCGATCTCGGTCGTTGCGGTAGCAGGCGCGTCCGAACCGTGCACTGCGTTGCGCTGAATCGTCGTTCCGAAACGCCCCCGCAAGGTATCGGGCGGGGCCTTGGTCGAGTCCGTCGGGCCCGCCAGGGTGCGCCAGCGGTTGATCGCGTCATCCGCTTCCAAAACCATGACCACGCAGGGGCCCGAGGACATGAACTGCGTCAACCCATCGAAGAAGGGCTTGGCCCGATGAATCGCATAGAAGCCTTCGGCCTGCGCGCGCGTCAGGTTCACCATGCGCATGCTCACCACCCGGAATCCAGCACCCTCGATCGCGGACAGGATGTTTCCCATGTGATGCGCCGCAATCGCGTCCGGTTTGATGATCCCCAGCGTTCGTTCCATTGTGCACCTCCTGTCATGCCCGTCCCAGTCTCCGAGCCAACGTCACGCCGATTTCCGCCGGAGTAGCGGCCACGTCGATGCCGTGATCCTGAAGACAGGCGATCTTGTCCGCGGCCAGGCCCTTTCCACCGCTGATGATGGCACCGGCGTGCCCCATGCGGCGCCCTGGCGGCGCGGTTCGTCCCGCAATGAAGGCCACGACCGGCTTCGTCATGTGGGCCTTGGCCCAGGCCGCGGCATTTTCCTCTGCGTTGCCCCCGATTTCCCCGATCATCACCACGGCCGCGGTTTCGGGGTCCTGTTCGAACGCAGCCAGACAGTCGATGAAGCCCGTGCCCTGGACCGGGTCGCCACCGATCCCGATCCCCGTGCTCTGGCCGATACCCAGGCGCGTCAATTGATCCACGGCCTCGTACGTGAGGGTCCCGGAACGGGATACGACCCCGATGTCCCCGGGACGGTGGATGTGTGCGGGCATGATGCCGATCTTGCAGCGGCCGGGGCTGATGACGCCCGGACAGTTCGGGCCGATCATTCGCACGCCTTCGCGATCCACCACTTCCTTCACGATCAGCATGTCGAGCACCGGAATGCCTTCGGTGATGCACACCACGAGGCGCAGGCCCGCGTCCACAGCCTCGAGAACCGCGTCTTTGCAAAAACCTGCCGGCACGAAGATGCAGGTGGCATCTGCCCCGGTGCAGTCTCGCGCCTCGCGCACGGAATCAAAGATCGGGATGTCGTCGAGCGTCTTGCCGCCCTTGCCCGGTGTCACTCCGCCGACCACCTTGGTTCCATAAGCCGCCATCTGTCGGGCGTGGAACGAGCCTGCGCCCCCCGTGATGCCCTGCACCAGCACCCGTGTGTGTTCGTTGACGAAGACGGCCATGATCAACCCCCTCCCTGTCGCGCGGCCTCGACCACGGCCTGTGCTGCGTCTGCCATGGATTCGGCCGTGATCACGGGCAGCCCTGATTCTGCCAGGATGCGCCGCCCGATGTCCACGTTCGTGCCCTGCAAACGCACCACCAGGGGCACCTGGATGGCCACCTCGCGCGCCGCGGCCACGATCCCGTCCGCGATCACGTCGCACCGCATGATGCCGCCAAAGATATTGACCAGCACGGCCCGGACGTCGTCGCTGAGGATGATCTCGAACGCGGCCTTGACCTTGGCCCGGTCCGCGGACCCGCCCACGTCGAGGAAGTTGGCCGGTCGACCCCCGAAGTGTTGAATGATATCCATGGTGGCCATGGCCAGACCCGCGCCATTGACCATGTTGCCGATGTCCCCGTCGAGTTTGATGTAGTTCAGGTCGTGCCGGGATGCGCGCACCTCGAGGGGGTCCTCCTCGTCGAGATCCCGCAGGGCCGCGACCTCCGGGTGACGGAACAGGGCGTTGTCGTCGAAGGTCATCTTGGCGTCGAGCGCGACCGCGTCCCCGTCCGCCGTCAGGATCAGGGGGTTGATTTCGATCAGCGATGCATCGCGTTCGATGAATGCACGGCACAGCCCCGAAGCCAGTTCCGCCACCTTCTTGGCCGTTGCGCCCGACAGATCCAGGCCTTTGCACAGATGTCGCAGGTGGAATGGCTGCAACCCGGCCACCGTATCGAACGCTTCCTTGATGATGCGATCAGGGTGGGTCGCCGCGACCTCTTCGATGTCCATCCCACCGTCCTGGGACGCCATCAGCACCAGACGACGGCGCTCCCGGTCGAGCACCACGCTGAGGTAGAGTTCCCGGGCGATCGACAATCCCTCTTCGATGTACACTTGGCGCACCACGCGTCCACGGGGACCGGTTTGCGGGGTGACAAGCGCCTGCCCGAGCATTGCGGCGGCGTTCGACCGGACCTCGTCGAGGCTTTTGCACACACGGATTCCGCCACCCTTGCCGCGCCCCCCGGCGTGGATCTGCGCCTTGACGACCCACACGTGCCCACCCAGTGCAGTCGCTGCATCCACGGCCGCGTCCGCGCTCAGGGCAAGGCGCCCGCGCGGTACCCGCACTCCGAACGTGGCCAGGATCTCCTTGGCCTGGTATTCGTGGATCTTCATCCTCTCATATCCTGTGAGAACCGACCCGAACGGTTATAGATCGGCTGCGCCAAGATTGCCATGACGGGATTGCGAGACGGCACCGATCGGATCGGGGCGCGCGCCGCATGCGAACTGGGCGGAAAGCCAGCAGCCCATCAGCGCATCCACGCCCCAAGGCGCGATCAAGCCGCGCAGCCAGGCGAGCGGGTCCGCACCGAACAGCAGAAACACCACCGCATAGAGCCCGGCGGTGCGGGCCGCCAGAAACACCATGGGTGACGCCTTGAACCGCGCCAGGATGCGAATGCCGCCCGCGTACAGCAGCAGGATGGTTGCGTGGCGCACCAGAATTTCCGGGGATCCGGGGATGCTCGATCGCTGAACGGCAACTACCAGGATTTTCAGGACGATCCATGCCGCCAGAATCAGATCGACGAGTTCGAATCCGAGCGCTGCGAAGTTCACGCATCCTCCCGGAATCGCTGAACCACGGGCAATCGATGGCCATGACCAAAGGCGCGTTCGGACACCACGATAGCCGGGGGGACCTGACGTCGCTTGAATTCGCTGCGTGCAATCATCGTCAGCATCTGCGTCACCAGGGCATCGTCGAAGCCTTCGGCAACCAGGGCCGCGCGATCCAGGCCTTGCTCGACGTGCAGGCGCACAATCGGGTCCAGAGAAGGGTAGGGGGGCAGCGAATCATCGTCCCGCTGACCGGGTCGCAGTTCGGCGGAGGGCGCGCGGGTGATCGAATGCTCGGGGATGACCCGAACGGGTGCGTTGAGGGCGTGGGCCACCGCGTACACCTGGTCCTTGGTGAGGTCCCCGAGGACCCCCAGGGCGCCGACCGCGTCGCCGTACAGCGTGCAGTATCCCGCGGCCCCTTCGGACTTGTTGCCGGTATTCAACACCAGGGCATTTTCCTGATTGGCCAGACCCATCAACAGGGTGCCCCGGATGCGCGCCTGGAAGTTTTCTATAGTCAATCCGGATGGTTGCATGCTCATGCCCCGGCCAAGTGCCGTGGTGAAACCATCGGCCAGGTCGTCGATCGGGATTTCCAGACAGCGGATGCCGAGCGCCCGGACCAGATCGGCCACGTCTTGGAAGCTTTCCGCGCTGGTGTGGCGGGACGGCATGGCCACGCCGGTCAATGCCGCTGCGCCCAGGGCCCGCACCGCGAGTGCGGCCACGACCGCCGAGTCGATTCCCCCGGACAGACCCACGATCACCCGCGGGCACCCGAGCTTGGTGCAGAAATCGCGGATGCCAAGGGTGAGCGCATCCACGAGCGACCCGGGTTCGGGGACCGGAATTTCCGGGGCCATTGCCAGATCCACCACGCCCACGTGTTCAACAAAGGCGGGGGCTGCATGACACAGCGCGCCGTCCGCGCGCATCGCCAGCGAGCGACCGTCGAACACCAGCCCATCGTTGCCACCCACGAGGTTGCAACTGACCAAAGGAAGCTGAGATTCGGCCACCCAACCACTTGCTGCGGCCACACGGCGGGACCAGGATCCGGGAGTGTAGCGCGATGCCTGCACGTTCACGACAAAGCGGACATCGCCCGACCACACACCCAGGTCCTCACCGATTCCGATGCCGAAGCGAAGGCCGTCGACCGACACGGGTTCTGCGTCCGTGGCGGTCGAGAAATGCGATCGGTCTTCCGAAGCGTCCAAAGGCCCCACGAAGGCCTTGTGGCGAACCGCGGCCACACGACCCCTCGACACCACGGCAACGGCGTCGAAAAGGGCCTTGGATGAGGTCGCTTCATCGGGCTGCACGAACCCCACGATCGCCGAAGGACCATCGAGGCGGACGGCAAGGTCTGCGAGTGCCCGAAGATTGGCGTTCACGAACGATTCCCGGCGCAGAAGATCCAGGCAAGGCAGCCCGGTCAGACAGCGTTCGGGGAACACGACAAGATCCGCGCCCGAAGCCACGGCGAATCGATAGGCGTTGACGATGCGCAACGAGTTGCCTTCGAAGTCGCCGACGATCGGGTTGATTTGTGCGATGCCCACCTTCATGGGGAGGGAGTATATACGTTTGCGGTTGCGTTTGCGTCGACGTTTGCGTCTACGTCCACGTCGACGTCCACGATCACGTGCACGTTCACGTCGAGGTCCACGAGCGATAGCGGCGTCGCCTTCTCCCCAAAAACAACGTCCGATAAGAGATATTATGTCAACTCGCGCCAAAGGCGCGAGATGACATAACATCGAGGCCAATTGGGAG
>CAYRIB010000040.1:0-3667 GCA_964424165.1 uncultured Myxococcales bacterium
ACAACCTCGGCACCACGGTGGGTCAGGTCTTTTCGACCGTGGCCGGACCGCGGCTCGTGACGGCCACGGTGCCGGTCACGGGTGGCGACCCCATGGTCCTTGACAACACGTTCCTGTTCGTGGCCGGGCCTCCGGTGGTCGAGCAGTCCAAAATCACGGCCACGGGGCCCGTGCCCGCGGACGCAACCACCCGCAGTGTCGTGACCATCGTGCTCAAGGACCGGTTCCAAAACCCGGTCACGGGCATGTCCCCGCGCTTCGATGCCCAAGGCAGCGGCAACAACTTCCTGCAACCCGGGGCCACGGACGGCAACGGGCAGGCCGAGGGCGCCTTGATGTCCACCAAGGCCGAAACCAAGGTGGTATGGGTATCGGCGCCGAGGGGACTGGAAACCCTGCTGACCACGGTGCAGTTCAAGGCCGGCAATCCCTCGGCCCTGTGGTCCACGATCAGCGCCACGGACCAGATCCCCGCCGATGGCGTCTCCCAGTCCGTGGTGACCATCACGATCCGCGATGACTACGGCAACCCGATTGCGGGCGAGAGCCCGACGATCGTGGTGAGCGGCGACGACAACACGGTGACCCAGCCCGCGGCCCTGACCGACGCGAACGGGGTCACCACGGCAACCATCACCTCGCGCACGCCCGGGACAAGGTCCATCGGCCTCGTTACCCCCACAAGCCTCGCATCTTTGCGCACCACCGCGACGTTCAAGGCGGGCGCTCTGGCGTCGCTGGTAATCACGCCCCTGGACCCGATGATCCCGGCTACGGGACTGCTGCAGTTCACGGCCGTCGGAACCGATACCTTCGGCAACCCGGTCGAGGTGACACCGTTGTGGTCGGTGGTGAACGGGGGAGGAACCATCACGACCGCAGGCATGTTCATGGCCGGCGAGGCTATGGGTCTGTTTGCGGACACGGTGCAGGCCACGGTCGACACGTTCTCGGCCACAAGCAGCGTGACCATCACCTACAACCCGCCAGTGCTTGCATCAGTCACGATCCCCGACGGCGACCTGCTGTCCGGATGTCTCGAGGCAGTGATCGAACTTCGGCAGCGCCAGGAACTGCCCGTCGACGTGATGGTCGAATACTCGCTCGATGGAACGACGTTCCACCCGGCCACGCCCCAGACGGGCTTCGGCAAGCTCACCGGGCTGCCGACGCCGATGACCAAGTACTTCACGTGGGACGCAAGAGCCGACCTCGGCGAGGCCGCGACCACCACGGTTCAGTTGCGCGTGACCGTGGGCATGGACGGGCAGTGGGAGGCCCCGGTCCTGACCCGGCTCTTCCAGGTGACCACGCAGGGACTGAGCGGTCGCTGCCACTACCAGACCTTCTCGGCCGGGGACTACCACAGTTGCGCGATCGGCGACGACGGCATCCTGTGGTGCTTCGGTTACGACTGCGGCGGGGCCTTGGGGCAGGGCGATACCAACTGCTCGTACAGAACCCCGATTGCGGTCAAGAACGACGGGGGTGGCGGGTTCTGGGACGACTGGGTCAGCGTGACAGTGGGCTACTACACCACCTGCGGAATCCGCTCGGACCATTCCCTGTGGTGCTTCGGATACAACGGCAATAGTCAACTCGGGGTCAGCAACAACTATCTGAGACTTCTACCGCTGCCCCGGCGGATTGCGGGCTCTTGGAAGGCCGTGTCGACCGGGTATTACATCCACACCTGCGGCATCCAGGTCGACGGTTCCCTGTGGTGCTTTGGCGACGGGTCCTACGGGGCCCTGGGAAACGGGGAGTCGAACAGCAGGGTACTGCCCCAGCAGGTCGGTTCGCAGACCGATTGGGTGAAGGTCAGCGCGGGCAACTACTACAACACCTGCGGCCTGCGAGCCGATCAAAGCCTTTGGTGTTGGGGCTACGGAAGCTACGGCCAGGCGGGCAACGGGAGTTGGAACTCCGAGAACCTGTTGCCCAGCCTGGTCACCGCGGACGGACAGACCGAGCCGGACTGGGTGGACGTGAGCACTGGGCAGTATCACACCTGTGCAGTTCGAACGCCGGCCGAGGACGGACTCGGCCGTATGTACTGCTTCGGTCAGGGCAGCAATGGCCAGTTGGGACTGGGCGACGGTTACACCAGCAACTACAACCGTCCAATGCTGCTTGCGGGGCCGGTCGACGGGGTCGGCTGGACGAGCGTCGGGGTCGGCAACTACCATTCGTGCGGGGTGCTCGACGACGGGACGGCCTGGTGCTGGGGCAACAACAACTACGGCCAGATCGGCGACGGATACACCTCGACCGTCTATGACCCTCGCTTGGTCCTCGGCGACATCGCATGGACAGGCATCGAGGGCGGGCAATACCACACCTGTGGCCGATCACTCGATGGGCACTATTACTGCTGGGGCAGCAACAGCGATTCCCAGCTCGGGGTGCCCACTCCAGACAGCGTCAACCGACCCATGAAGGCCCTTACGGATCGGACCTGGGTGCAAGTCGACGGCGGCTACGAACACGGCTGCGGCATCGATTCGGACGCGCACCTGTGGTGCTGGGGAACGCCGTACGACGGGGCCCTGGGCATCGGCAGCAACTACTCCGGATCCCAGACCGTGCCTGCCCAGGTCGACCAGAATGCGTGGACCGCGGTGTCGACCGGCAGCTACCACACATGCGGGATCCGCTCCGACTTGTCGATGTGGTGCTGGGGCAGCAACAACTATGGCGGACTGGGCATTGGCGACAACTTCAACACCCAGTACACCCCGGTGGCAGTCAGCGGCGGCTACACATGGATCGCGGTCTCTGCCGGCAATTACGACACGTGCGGGATCCGCTCCGACCATGTGGCCATGTGCTGGGGATACAACGGTCAGGGCCAGCTCGGGGTCAGCGACACGTCGCAGCGCAGTGTGCCAACCGTGGTTTCCGGCGGATTCACCGACTGGGTTTCGATCTCGGCGGGCAACATCGGCTGCGATATGTCCGCGCATACGTGCGGGGTGCGTGCCAACGGAACCCTGTGGTGCTGGGGTTACAATGGCCAGGGCCAGCTCGGGATCGGCAACTACGACCAGCCGTACTATCCGGTTCAGGAGGCCATGGACTTCGAGGACTGGGAATCGGTGACGGTCGGGATGTACTTCACCTGTGGATTGCGGGACAGCGACGGCAGCCGCACCATCTGGTGCTTCGGCGATGGTGGCTCCGGCCAACTCGGCCGGGGCGATGACAGCTGGTCGAGCAGTCCCACACCGGGCATCGTGGCCGGTGGATTCACCGACTGGGAGACCGTGCACACCGGGACGCGTCATGCGTGCGGCGTGCGAAGCACCGGCGAGGGCTACTGCTGGGGCCACAACGACTATGGGAAGCTGGGAATCGGCAGCTCGAGCCAATACGATAGTCCTCAAGTGGTGGCAGGCGACCATCTGTGGCTAGACGTGATCGCGGCCCGCAGGTTCGGTTGCGGCATCGACGACAATGGCCTGTTGTGGTGCTGGGGCGATGGAAACTACGGACAGCTCGCCAACGGCGCCACCTACCAGTCCTACGTGCCAGTGACGGTGCCCCTGCCGTAAAAGCGGCAGCAAGCTGCCGCACTCCCAGATCGGACCAGGACTCGCGCCCAAGTTCACGAACCTCGACCACGTTCACGAACCTCGACCACGTTCACGAACCTCGACCACGTTCA
>CAYRIB010000040.1:3767-5664 GCA_964424165.1 uncultured Myxococcales bacterium
AACCTCGACCACGTTCACGAACCTCGACCACGTTCACGAACCTCGACCACGTTCACGAACCTCGACCACGTTCATGAGTCTCGGCCACACGCCCATTTCGTGGTATACTATATGGGCTTTTTGGGCGGAGGCCTCTCATGCGCACGTGGACCCTGGCAGCGTTGTCATCCTGTCTTTTCGCAGCAGCCTGCGGCTCGTCCGGTCAAGACTGCGGGTCGGCCCTGGACCGCATTGCGGATTGCACCGCACAGGTGTGCGCTGCAGGTGACGCGGCCGCATGTTCGCTGCTCGAGGAAGGCCGGCGCACGTCGCTGTTGCAGCCCGCGCCCCTGACCTGCGACGGTTTGACCTCCACCGAAATCAACCACTTGCTCGAGATCGACTGCGCCAGTCTTGCGCAGGAAGCCGTGTTGCTGGCCGAAGGCAAGGCCGACACCCCCTGCCCCAACTACTTTCCCTGGTGCACGGCTATGGCCCCGGGCAACGCCCCGTTCCGCGTCAATCTGCTTTCTTTCCGTGACAGCGAGGTGGAACTCGAAGTGGTCATCCCCGATGTGGGGGTCACGCGCTGGCTGAAGGAAGGCTCTTGGTATTCCGATCTCTTCCTGACCGGGGCGGGTCGCGACGGGGCCGTGGGACAGCCCGCGATTCCGGTGGTGTCGTTCCTGGTGGGCGTCCCGTCCACCACCGACACGGCTTGGCTTTCCAGCGTGGCCACCATGGATCAACGTCAGATTCCGGACATCACGCTCATCCCCGTGCAGCCGTCCGTGCGCGAGATCGATGCCCCCCCGCCCTTCGCCCGTGACGAAGCGAGCTACGGCCTTGACCAGAACGTCCCGGACGTGCGCGGCGTGATCGGTGACGTGGCCACGTGGCGAAATTACCGTGTAGTGCCAGTGACCATTCATCCGTTCCGCTACAATGCCGCGCGAAAGATCCTGACCGTAGACACGCGCACCCGGGTGCAGGTGTCATTCGCAGACCTCGAGGATGAACCCAAGGATACGGCAGATGATGGCGAAGAGGCGTCGGCCGAGGCCTATCGTACGACCTTGGTAAACTACCCCGAGATCCGGGCCATCGACGCGCCGCAGGGCGATGATCCCGGCCGCGTCCGACTTCTTGTCATTGCCTCAGACCCGCTGTTCGACGCCACGGTCCCGTTCGTGCAACTCAAGGAGCGCCAGAACATCCGGACAGAACTCCTGCGCCTGAGCACGGTCGGCAGCACCCCCGACCAGATCAAGGCCAAGATCGCCGATCGCTATGCCCAGATGGCAATCGAAGCGGTGCTGCTGGTAGGCGATGTGGCCGACCTGCCCATGTTCATGTATCCGGCGGATGCCAGCGAATGGGGCTCCGAGCCCATCCCGAGCGACTACTGGTACGGCCTTCTGGCAGGCGATGACCTGCTTCCCGAGGTGTCGATCGGGCGCCTCCCCGGACGTACCCACGACGACATTGCGGCCCAGGTGGCCAAGATCATCGCGTATGAGGAAGGAGATGCCAATGCCGATTGGCGCCACAAGATCCTGTTGGTAGCGCACGAAGAGGACGCCCCTTACAAATACCAGGCCTGCGCCGAGTCGGTTCGCAGCCGGCAGTACCACGGCGGCCCGTACAATTTCATGCGCCTTTACGGGGGCAACAATGCCAGCAACGCAGACGTGGTCAACCAGATCAACGCGGGGGTGGGGGTCGTGGCCTACCGCGGGCACGGCTCCAACACCGCATGGCAGGCTTGGAACGGGGGACATTTCTCGTTCGAGAACTCGGGAATTCAGAACGGCGATCGCACGCCCGTGGTGTTCAGCATCGCATGCTCGAATCTGGCCATGCAGGATGAAGCCCGCTCCCACGGCGAGCAATGGATGCTGGCCAACAACGGGGGGGC
>CAYRIB010000040.1:5764-19805 GCA_964424165.1 uncultured Myxococcales bacterium
TGGTGGCCCATACGGGGTTCGAACCCGTTCTGCAGGCTTGAGAGGCCTGTGTCCTAACCGATTAGACTAATGGGCCCAAATGAACAACGGCTCGGGGACGAGGACTCGAACCTCGACAAGCAGATCCAGAGTCTGCGGTCCTGCCATTAGACGATCCCCGAAGAATGAGAAAGAACACGGCTGCGGATACTACATGATCGCAGCCCGGGATTCAAGGCCCTAGTTCGCCTTCGGTGCTTCGACCTTCTCGACGATCAACTCGACGAGGGTCATGGGTGCCGCATCCCCGTGCCGCCGCCCGATCTTCACCGTACGGGTGAAACCGCTCTCGCGGTTCGGATACGACTTGCCCCAGCGGTCGAACAGCGCCTGCAGCGCCTCCGAACCGAAGACTTCACCCGCCGCCAGCCGGCGACTGTGCAGCGACCCCTCGCGGGCCATCCCGATCAGGATGTCCGCACGGCGCTTCAGCTCTTTGGCCTTCGCATCCGTGGTCACCAGGCTCCCGTGCAGGAGCAGCGAGCTCATCAGATTGCGAAACAGGGACCGCCTGTGGTCCGAGTTCCGGTGCAGCCCTACTTGCTTTTTGTTGTGTCGCATGACCCGTCTCCCGTAGCGTCAACATGCCGGTCCGACCGCGGCGGCGGAGCCCAGCCTTCCAGTTTCATGCCCAGGGACAACCCGATGTCCGACAGGGCCTCCTTGACTTCCTTCAGCGACTTGCGACCGAAATTGCGGGTCTTGAGCAACTCCGCCTCGGTCTTCTGCACCAGTTCGCCCACGGTCCGGATCTTCAGCCCGTGCTCGTGGTCGCCCAAACAGTTCTGCGCCCGGATCGTCAGGTCCAAATCCGCCAGATCCCGATTCAGGACATCCACGTTCATGGCGTCCGCACCCACCGCAGCCGAGCGTTCCGGGGATGCAACCGGTTCCGTCGTGGCCACCGGAGCCTCTTCCGTTTCATCGAAGTTGATGAACACCTGGAGCTGCTCTTTCAGGATCTTCGCGGCAACGGCCACGGCATCCCGAGGCTCGATCGCCCCGTTGGTCCATACTTCCATCGTCAAACGGTCGTAATCGGTCAGGTGACCGACGCGGGCGTTGGTCACCCGGTAGTTCACCTTGCGGATCGGCGTGAACACCGAATCCATGGGAATCCAGCCCACCGCTGCATCCTGATCCCGGTTGCGCTCGACCGGCTGGTAGCCGATGCCATGCTTGACCAGCAGTTCCATCTGCAGCACGCCGCCATGGCCAAGGGTTGCAACGTGATGATCGGGGTTCATGACCGTGACCTCGGGACCCGTGAACAGGTCCGCGGCCTTGATCTCGCGCTCGCCTTCGATCTTCACGCTGACCGTGTGTGCGCCGTCCTTGTTCAGCTTGAGGTTCAGGCCTTTGAGATTCAGCACGATCTCGGACACGTCCTCGAGCACGTCGGGTACGGTTCCAAACTCGTGCAGCACCCCTTCGATGCGAAGCGCCGTAACCGCCGCCCCACGCACCGACGACAGAAGAATCCGCCGCAGCGAATTCCCCATCGTGATCCCAAACCCACGCTCCAACGGCTCGCACACGAATTTTCCGTACAGGCCCGTCAGCGACTCGGAGTCCACCGTGATCGCCCTGGGTCGGATCAACTCGCGCCAATTGCTCAACATCTTCAATGCCTCCCCTGCGCCCTCGAGGCGTCTTCCTGAGCTTGGCTACTTGGAATACAGCTCGACGACCGCGGACTCATTGATGTTCTGATCAATGTCCGCGCGACCGGGCAACGAAACCACGGACGCTTTCATAGTCTGATGATCGCACTGGAGCCACTGCAACGGCGGCCGAGCACTCGCAGAGGCGATGGCTTCCTGCACGCGCTTACGGGCCGCGCTCTTCGGCGGAATCTCGACGATGTCCCCGACCTTCACAACGAACGACGGGATATCCACACGCCGACCGTTGACGTTCACGTGTCCATGGCGCACCAGCTGCCGTGCATCGGTCCGGCTCACGGCGAATCCGGCGCGGAATGCCACGTTGTCGAGCCGGCATTCGAGCATTCTGAGCAGGTTCTCGCCCGTAACGCCCTTCTTGGCCGCAGCCCGCTCGAAGAACAGATGGAACTGGCTCTCGAGCATGCCGTACATGCGGCGGATTTTCTGCTTCTCGCGAAGCTGTTGACAGTAGGGCGTAGGCTTGCGCCGAGCCTGGCCATGCTGGCCGGGGGCATAGCCGCGCCGGGAGAAGGCGCACTTCTCGGTGTTGCAACGCGTGCCCTTCAGGTAGAGCTTGTCGCCTTCCCGACGACAGATCCTGCACGCCGAATCGGTGTATCTCGCCACGTTGGTCCTCCTCTCAGACTCGCCGACGCTTCGGCGGCCGACACCCGTTGTGCGGCACCGGTGTGATGTCCCGGATTGCCGACACCCGCAGGCCCGACATGGCCAGGGCCCGCACCGCGGACTCGCGGCCGGTGCCCGGCCCACGGATCAGCACGGATACGGTGTTCATCCCGGACTCGACGGCACGCTTGGCAGCGTCCTCGGCCGCGGTCTGGGCCGCGAACGGGGTGGACTTGCGCGAGCCCTTGAAGCCCCGTTTCCCCGCGGACGACCAGCAGATCACGTTGCCGTTCAGGTCCGTGATGGTCACTACCGTGTTGTTGAACGATGCCTGGATGTGCGCCACACCGATCGGCACATCCCTACGCACCTTCTTCTTTCCAGTCTTCGGCTTTGGCATTGCCTTGGCGCCTCCTGCTAAGTTCTAAACTGTTTTCTTCTTCCGGATCGTCGATCCGCGCGGCCCCTTGCGGGTGCGGGCGTTTGTATGCGTCCGCTGGCCGTGCACCGGCAGGCCGCGGCGATGCCGCAATCCCCGGTAACAACCGATGTCCATCAGGATCTTGATGTTCGCGCTGACTTCACGGCGCAGGTCGCCCTCGACGTGGAAGTCCCCCGAGTCGATCACCTCGCGGATGCGAGCGACCTCCCCTTCGGTCAGATCGTCGGTCTTCGTTTCCGAATCGACGCCTGCCCGCTGGAGGATCGCCAACGCGTTGGTTGGACCCACTCCGTAGATGTAGCGCAACGCAATCCCGACCTTCTTCTTGCGCGGAAGGTCAACCCCTGCTATACGAGCCATGTCCCCTCCAAATCAACCTTGCCGCTGCTTATGCCGCGGATTCTCACAGATGACACGAACCACGCCCCGACGCTTGATGACCTTGCACTTCTCGCAGATCTTCTTGACCGATGCCCTGACCTTCATGGTCCACCTCTGTCGCTACCTCACCCGGAACGTGATCCGCCCGCGGGTCACGTCATACGGTGAGAGTTCCACCTTGACCTTGTCACCAGGCAGGATCCGGATGAAGTGCATCCTCATCTTGCCACAAACATGCGCCAGAATCCGGTGCCCGCTCGGCAGGTCAACCCGGAACATCGCGTTCGGCAGGGCCTCGTAGACCACGCCTTCCACTTCGATGGCTTCTTCTTTCGCCAAACGTCACTTCCCTAAGTTGTTACCGTTACTGCCCCAGTGACCTCAATCCCGAGGATCGCCAGGATCGCCGCAAACACCTTTTCAGGACGCCCACTACCGTCCACGACCCGCAGCGCATTTCGCGACTGATAGTAGGTTACCACCGGCTCGGTCTTTTCCTGATACACGCCCAGGCGATTGCGCACCGCTTCATCGCCATCGTCCTGCCTGCTCGTCAACGGGGTGTGGCACGTGTCGCAACGCACGCCATCGAGCGACGGCACCAGATCCCCATGAAAAACCCGCCCGCATCCCGGGCACGTCTGCCGCCCGGACAGGCGCCGCACCAGATCCGTCTCGTCAACCGTCAGATGCAGAACCGCATCCACCACGATGCCGGACCGATCCAGCGCCTCGGCCTGCGGCACGGTTCTGGGGAAGCCGTCGAGGATGAACCCCTTCGCGCAATCCGGTGCCGACAAACGATCCCTCACCAGCGCGTTCATCACCTCGTCCGAAACCAGGCTCCCGGTGGCCAGACTGTCCGCAACCCGCCGACCAAGCTCGCTGCCCGAGGCCTGCGCACGCCGCAGGATATCCCCGGTCGACACGTGCGGGACGCCGAGGGACGCGGACAGCAATCTGGCCTGTGTCCCCTTTCCGACGCCCGGCGCGCCGAGCAGTATGAGCCGGCTCAGGGCCATTACATGTCTCTCCTGCCACGAAGGCGCGGGCCGTGCGCCCCGGCAAATCCCTCGTAGCTGCGGCTAATCAAGTGCGACTCGATCTGGCTGGCCGTATCCAACGCGACGCCAACGACGATCAAGAGGCTGGTTCCGCCGAAGTAGAACGACACCCCGAAGTTCTGCTGCAGGATCGTGGGCAACACGCACACGGCCGACAGATACACCGCGCCACCGAAGGTGATTCGCGAGAGCACCCGGTCGATATAGTCAGCCGTGGCCTTGCCCGCACGAATGCCGGGCACAAAACCGCCGCCCTTCTTCAGATTGTCGGCGACATCTACCGGGTTGAACGTGACCGCGGTGTAGAAGTAGCAGAAAAAGACGATCATGCCCACGTAGAGAATGTTGTACACCAGGTGGCCGGGCACCAGCGCGTTCTGCACGGTCGTGACCCAACTGGCCCCGGGGAACAGGTTCGACAAGGTGGCCGGGAACATCAGGATCGACGACGCAAAGATCGGCGGGATGACGCCCGACGTGTTGACCTTCAACGGAAGGTAGGTCGTCTGACCGCCGTAGAGCTTGCGTCCCACGACCTTCTTGGCGTACTGAACCGGAATCCGCCGTTGGCCACGCTCGAAGAACACGATCACGCCAATGGTGACGATGACCATCGCGAGGATCAGGATGATCGTCAGGGGCTCGAGCCGCCCGCCCGAGAACGTGGACAGGTGCATGGTCTGCACCACCGCATCCGGTAGCCGTGCCACGATGCCCGCGAAGATGATCAGCGAAATACCGTTTCCAATTCCGCGTTCGGTGATGCGCTCGCCCATCCACATCAGCAGCAGACTGCCGGTGGTCAACGACGTCACGGTCAAAAAGCGGAACAGGAAGCTGCTGACACGCAGAACGTTTTCGGTCCCCGGCACGTTGTTCAAGGATTCCAGCCACACGGCAATGCCGATGCCCTGAATGGCGCAAAGGGCCACCGTCGCGTAACGGGTGTACTGGTTGATCTTCTTCTGGCCGACCTCGCCTTCCTTCTTGAGACGTTCGAGTGCCGGAATGACCACGGCCAGCAATTGGAAGATGATGGACGCGCTGATGTAAGGCATGACGCCCAGTGCAAAGACCGACATCTGCGAAATCGCACCGCCGCTGAACATGTCGAACAGGCCCAGGAACCCTGTCGAGGCTCCCTGGACATAGCGCGCCATGATCTCGGGGTCGACCCCGGGCACTGTGACGAAGATCCCGAGGCGATACACCGCCAGCATCATCAGCGTATAAAGCAGACGCTTGCGGAGTTCGGGGACCTTGCCGAGTCCTTCAAGGCTGTGAGCCACCTTCACTTCTCCTCGCTACGGGGTCAACGTGGTTTCCGCCACCAGCTCCGCAGTCCCGCCCGCATCCACGATCTTCTTGCGCGCAGAGCCGCTGAACGCGTGTGCCACGACGTGCAGCTTGCGGGTCAAGTCCCCGTTGCCAAGCACCTTCACGCCATCGCCGACCTTCCGCACCAGCCCCGCTGCCTGCATGGCAGCCACGTCGATCCGCGTCCCGTCCTCGAAGGTCTCGAAGGCGCCCACGTTGACGACCGCAAACTCTTTGCGAACCAGCGGCGAGAACCCGCGCTTCGGAATCCGGCGCTGCAAAGGCATCTGGCCGCCCTCGAACCATTGCGGCTTGCCCTTGCCCGTACGCGATCCCTCGCCCTTGTGCCCACGGCCCGACGTCTTGCCAAGGCCTGAGCCCGGTCCACGTCCCAGCCGCTTTGGCGTCTTTGTCGCGCCCGGATTCGGACGCAGCCTCGACAGTTCCTTCATCACGCCACCTCTTTCCGCACGAGTCCGCGCTTCTGTGCAACGTCGTCGGGCGACATCAACTGCCGCAGAGCGTCGATCGTGGCCCGAACCACATTGTGTGGGTTCCGGGTGCCCATGCACTTCGTAAGGACATCCTTGATGCCTGCGGCCTGCATGATCGCCCGAATCGCGCCGCCGGCGATCACGCCGGTACCGGGGCTGGCAGGACGAATCAACACACGCGCCGCCCCGAAATGGCCGATCACGTCGTGCGGCACCGTCGCTCCGGCCAAGGGCACGCGAATCATCATCTTCTTTGCGTGCTCGCCGCCTTTACGGATGGCCTCCGGGACTTCGTGGGCCTTGCCCAGGCCATAGCCGACCAGGCCTTCCCCGTTCCCGATCACAACCAGCGCGGAGAACGAAAACCGGCGACCGCCCTTCACGACCTTCGCCACGCGGCTCAGGTGAACGATCCGCTCGGTGAATTCCAGGTTGTCCTGTCCCTGAGTCTGTTCTTCGTTGCTCACCGAATTCCTCCCATCAGAACTTGAGGCCCGCCTCGCGCGCCGCATCCGCCAGGGCCGACACACGGCCGTGGTACAGGAAACCGTTCCGGTCGAAGACGACGTTTTCGATTCCCTTTTCCTTGCATCGCGTCGCGATCAGGGCGCCAACCTTCTTGGCCACGTCCGTCTTCTTGAGATCCCTGCCGGCTTCCACCAGTTCCTTGCACTGCGAGGATGCCGCCACCAGCGTGTGGCCGACCGTATCGTCGATGACCTGCACGCTGATGTGCCGCGAGCTCCTAAAGACCACCAGGCGCGGCCGCTCCGCAGTCCCGTTGATGATGCGGCGGATGCGCGTCTTGCGCGCCATTCTCGCCAGCTTGCGCTTCTTGGCAACCCTGATTTCCACGTCTCGCCTCCCGCGAAATTACTTCGTACCGGCCTTGCCGACCTTGCGGCGAATCTTCTCGCCCTCGTAGGCGACGCCCTTGCCCTTGTAGGGCTCGACCTTCCGGACCCGACGGATCCGCGCGGCCGTGTCCCCGAGCACTTCCTTGTTGAAACTCTTGAGCACGATCCGAGTGTTCTTGTTCTCGACCTCGGCCGTGACCTCGGGCGGCAGGGGGAAGTTCACGGGCTTCGAGTACCCGAGGAACAGGGTCAGCCCCTTGTCCACCGCTTCCACCTTGTAACCCGTTCCGGTGATGTTCAAGGTCTTCGAGAACCCCTTGGACACCCCTTGCACCATGTTGTCCGCGAGCGTCCGCATCAAACCCCACATGGCCGCCGCCTTCGGATGATGCTCGTCCGGCTTCACCATCAGGTGGCCATCCTCGACCGCCACGGTCACCCCGATCATCGGGCGAGACAGCTTGCCGAGCGGGCCCTTGACCGACAGAACGCCGTCCGCGATCTCGATCTTCACGTCCTTGCCGATCGGAATCGGTTTCTTTCCAATTCTGGACACGGTGTCCTCCCCAAAAACAATAGCCGGGACCACGCCTACCAGACGGTCAGCAGCAGCTCGCCACCAACCCCCTGCTTCCGAGCCTCCTCGTCCGCCAGGATTCCCATCGGCGTGGACAGGATGGCCAGTCCGAGACCCTTGCGAACGCGCGGAATCTCGTCCTTCCCGCAATACACGCGACGCCCGGGCTTGCTCTCGCGGCGGAGGCCGGCGATCGCGCTGCGCTTCGGACCCACGTACTTCAGGTAAATCTTCAGAATGCCCTGACGACGATCGTCCATCACAGAGCAGTCTTCGATGTAGCCGGCTGCCTTGAGAATCTCGGCGATCCTGCTCTTCATGATCGAGTTCGGAAGCTCCAAAGCCAGATGTCCGGCCTGGATGGCGTTCCGTACACGCGTCAGCATGTCCGCAATGGGGTCTGTGAGCATGGGCTTCTCTCCTACCAACTCGCCTTGATCACGCCCGGCAGGTCGCCGCTCAGCGCAAGATTGCGAAAGCAGATCCTGCACATGTCGAAGTCCCGCAGGTAACCACGGGGCCGCCCGCAACGGGGGCACCGATGATACGTACGGACCTTGAACTTCGGCTTGCGAACCGCCTTGAGCCTCAACGATGTCTTCGCCACGGAAAACCTCCGAAAACTACCCGACCTTCCGGAAGGGCATTCCCAGCCCCTTCAGCAAGGCAAAAGCCTCCTCGTCCGTCCGCGCGGTGGTGCACACCGTCACGTTCAGTCCCTTCACCTTCTCGACCTTGTCGTAGTCGATCTCGGGGAAGATGGTCTGCTCGCGAACGCCGAGGGTGTAGTCACCGTGACCATCAAAGGCCTTGGGCGACACGCCACGGAAGTCGCGAACGCGCGGAAGCGCCACGTTCATCAGCCGGTCCAGGAACTCGTACATCCGATCCCCGCGAAGCGTCGTGCAGCAACCCACGGAGTTGCCCTGACGCACCTTGAAGGCGGCAATGGACTTGCGAGCCTTGGTCACCACCGGCTTCTGGCCAGTGATGGTGCCGATCTCGGTCACCGCGGAATCCATGATCTTGGGATTCTGCGTTGCCTCGCCCAACCCCATGTTGATCGTGACCTTCTTCAGTTCGGGAACCTCCAACCGGTTCTTGTAGCCGAACTGGGCCATCAGGGTGGGCACCACTTCATCGATGTACTTCTTCTTCAATCTGGTCATCGTCATCGTCCTAATCGAAGACTTCCTGGGTCCTCGTCGCCACGCGCACCTTGCGCACCTTGCCCGCGGATTCGCGCGTCTCGACGTGGACACGCACGGCCTTGCGGTCCTTCTTGCTGGCCAGCGCCACGGCCGCCATGGGCAGCGGTGCCGGTACATCCTCGATCGTCGCCTTCAGGTTCTTGGCCGAGCGCTTGCGATGCTTCTTGACCAGGTTGAGTCCTTCGACTTTCACCCGGTCGGACTTCGTGTCCACATCCATCACCTTGCCCGTTCGGCCGCGATCATCCCCGCGCAGGATGACCACATCATCCCCTTTCCGAATCTTGCGCATCACAACACCTCCGGCGCGAGCGACACGATCTTCATGAACCGCTTCGCCCTCAGCTCGCGCGCCACCGGTCCAAAGATACGGGTCCCGATGGGCTCCATGGCCTGGTTGATCAGCACGGCCGCGTTCTGGTCGAAGCGGATGTACGAACCATCAGCGCGCCCCACTGCCTTGCGGGTCCGCACCACCACAGCCTTGACCACATCGCCCTTCTTCACCTTGGCGCGCGGCATGGCTTCCTTCACACTGGCCACCACGATGTCGCCAAGCGACCCGTAACGCCGGTAGGAGCCACCCAGCACGTGGATGACCTTCAGGCGCTTCGCACCCGAGTTGTCTGCTGAAATCAGCAATGATTCCTTCTGAATCATGACCGCACCTCTCGCTCACGGGTCACGCCAGGGCGCCCGGGACCTTGGTCAACGTCTTCAGCACCCGCCACCGCTTGCGCGCGGACAGCGGACGGCTCTCCTCGATCACCACACGGTCGCCCACGCTGCACGTTCCCGCCTCGTCATGTGCCATGTAGCACATCGTCCGGGTCACGTACTTGTGGTACACGCGATGGAGAGTGCGCTTGGACACCTCGACCTTCGCGGTCTTGGGTCCCGGCAGTCCCTTCACGATACCCGTGAATTCCCTTTTCCGTCGTTCCTTGCCCGCTTCCATCTCGACCTCACTTGCCGGCGCGCTGGCGCTGGACCGTCAGGATCCTTGCCAGATTGCGCCGCGTCGACGTGACATCCGCCACCTTGGACATCTGGCCAATGGCCAGCTTCATCCGCATCTTGAACAGCGACTCGCGGGCCTCGCGCTCGCGGCGCAACAGCTCCTCGTCGCCCAACACCCGGAGCTCTTCCAGCTTCAGTGCCTTCATCGGACTTCCCCTCGTGTCAGGAACCGCGTCTTGATGGGCAGCTTGTGCGACGCGAGGCGGAACGCCTCCTTGGCCGTCGCCAGGTCAACCCCTTCGATCTCGTACAGCACGCGGCCCGGCCGCACCACGGCCACCCACATTTCGGGAGCGCCCTTGCCGCGCCCCATGCGGGTTTCGAGAGGCTTCTTGCTGATCGGCTTGTCCGGGAAGACCCGGATCCAGACCTGCCCACCGCGCTTCACGTGACGCGTCAGCGCCACACGGCCGGCCTCGATCTGGCGGGACGTCAGCCACGCGCACTCGAGCGCCTGCAGACCGAATTCCCCAAAGGAGATGTCCGACCCGCGGTAGGCCACACCCCTCATCCTGCCCTTCTGCTGCTTTCGATATTTCGTTCTGGACGGGGACAACATGACCCAACCTCCATTCTTCCCTGGCCGAAACCGTCACTTCTTCAGGATGTCGCCCTTGTACACCCACGTCTTCACGCCGATGGCGCCATACGTGGTGCGTGCGGTCGAGAACCCGAAGTCGATGTCCGCGCGCAGGGTATGCAGCGGCACGCGGCCTTCGCGGTACCACAGCACGCGCGACATTTCGGCCCCGCCCAGACGCCCCGAACAACGGATCTTGATTCCCTTGGCACCGAGCTTCATGGCCTGCGCAACCGCGCGCTTGGTGGCGCGACGGAAGCTCACCCGACGCTCGAGCTGCTGGGCCACGGACTCGGATACGAGCTGCGCATCCAGTTCCGCCTTGCGCACTTCCTGGATGTAGGGCACGACTTCGAGCGTCGTGAGCTTCATCAGCTCGCGCTTGAGCTCTTCGATGTTTTCGCCCTTGCGGCCGATGGCGATACCAGGCCGAGCCGTGTGGACGTAAACCTTCACCTTGTTCGCGGTGCGCTCGATCTGCACGGACGAAATGCCCGCCTGACCCATGCGCTCGATGACCCGCGCGCGGATCTTGAGGTCCTCGTGCAGCCAGGCGCGATAGTTCTTATCAGCGTACCAGCGCGAACTCCAGGTCTTCACGTAGGGAATCCGGAACCCTACTGGATGCGTCTTCTGACCCAAGGCGTCCTCCCTATCTTTCCTGCTCGCCCAGAACCACCGTGAGGTGACTGGAAAACTTGTTGATCCGCATGGACATGCCACGCCCCCCAGGCTTGCCGCGCTTCTGCGTCGGGCCCTGATCCACGTAGATCTCCTTCACCATCAGGCGATCCAGGTCAAAGTTACCGGCATTCTTGGCCGCATCGATCGCGGCATTGAGCACCTTCTTGACCGGGGTCATCGCACGCCGCGGAATGAAGCTCAGGATCGTCACGGCTTCGTCCACGGGCTTGCGCCGGATGGTGTCCGCCACCACCCGCACCTTCCTGGGGGTCATCCGGATGTAGCGGCCGACGGCCTTCACCACGTGTTCATCCATCACGCACCTCACTTCTTGGCAGCGCCGCCGCCGCCCTTCTCGACCTTGCCCTTGCGGTCACCCGAGTGACCGTGGAACGTCCGTGTCGGCGAGAACTCGCCCAGCTTGTGACCGACCATGTTCTCGGTCACAAACACTGGGATGAACTTCTTGCCGTTGTGCACCGCGAAGTTCATGCCGAGCATCTCGGGGAGGATCACGGAACGCCGCGACCAGGTCTTGATGGTCTTCTTGGCCTGGGTCCGGATGACGTCCTCGACCTTCTCCATCACATGCTTGTCGACAAAGGGTCCCTTCTTGACTGATCTAGGCATACCGGATGCTCCTATTTCCGACGCTTCACGATGAACCGGTCCGTGCTCTTGTTGTGCCGGGTCTTGTAGCCCTTCGTAGGACGACCCCACGGCGTACACGGATGACGCCCACCACTCGTCTTGCCTTCGCCACCACCCATCGGATGATCGACCGGGTTCATGACGACACCGCGGGACTGCGGGCGCACGCCGCGCCAGCGGGCACGGCCGGCCTTGCCGATATCCACGTTTTCGTGGTTCTGGTTCGACAGGTCACCGATCGTCGCGCGACACTCCTCGAGCACCTTGCGCAACTCACCCGAAGGCAGCCGCAACAGGCAATACCCGGCCTCGCGTGCCATCAACTGAGCGCCGCCACCCGCGGACCGCACGAGTTGACCGCCGTGTCCCGGCTTCATTTCGATGTTGTGAACGATGGTCCCCTGGGGAATCGCCCGAAGCGGCAGGGTGTTGCCCGGCCGAATCTCGGCGTGCGGGGAAGCCATCAGTTCGTCACCGACCTTGATTTCCCGCGGGGCCAGGATGTAGCGCTTCTCGCCGTCCACGTAATGCAGCAGAGCGATGCGGGCGCTGCGGTTCGGATCGTATTCGATCTCGGCCACGCGAGCGGGCACGCCCACCTTGTCGCGCTTGAAGTCGATCACCCGGTACAGCCGCTTGTGCGCACCGGCATCGCGATGCCGCGAGGTGATCCGGCCCAGATTGTTACGACCCACCTTGCGGGTGTTCTTCACAATCAGCGACTTTTCCTTGCCGGCCCGCGTGATCTCGGACAGGTCGGCGGAGGTCATGCCGCGGCGCCCGGCCGACGTGGGTTTGTACTTCTTGATAGCCATGGTCGCTCCATCCCCGATCGGGTAACTACATGCCCTCGAAGACGTCGATCTTGTTCCCATCCTTCAGGGTCACGATCGCCTTCTTCCAGTTCGGCCGCTTGCCGAGCGAGCGTCCGAGCCGCTTCATCTTGCCGCGCACGATCATGGTTCGCACGCATTCCACCTTCACCGCAAACACGCGCTCGACGGCCTCCTTGACCTCCTGGCTGTTCACGGTCAAGGGAACCTCGAAGTGGTAGCTGTTGCGCCGTTCCTTGTCCAGGTTCGCCTTCTCGGTAATCAGAGGGCGACGGATGACGTCGTATGGACTCTTCATGACTTCAGCGCTCCTTCAATGGCCTCGACCGCGCCCCTGGTCAGGACCAGGTGTTCGTACTTCAACACATCGAACAGGTTCAGTCCCTTCGACGCGAGGTACTTCGCATTCGGCAGGTTCCGGCAGGACAACGACAAGCTGCGGTTGTCCACGTCCACGATGAGGGCGCTCGCCATCTTGAAGGTCGTCAAAAAGTCGACCACCTTGCGCGTCTTCGCTACCTCGAGGGGCATCCCGTCGACCACCACCACGTGGCCTTCACGCACGCGGTCCGACATCGCGGACAGCAGCGCCAGGCGCCGCACCTTCTTCGGCAGACGGATTTCCCAGTCGCGCGGCTCGGGTCCGAACACCACACCACCGCGACGATAGATCGGCGAGCGGCTGTCGCCCTTACGAGCGCGCCCGGTGCTCTTCTGCTTGAACACCTTGCGGGTCGAGCCGGCCACCATGGCACGGGTCTTCGTCATCACCGTGCCCCGACGGCGTGACAGAAGCTGCGCGCGAACCACGTCGAAATAGAGGTTCGGCCGCGACTCGGCCCCGAAGATGGTGTCGGGCAGCTCGATCTCACCGATCTTGTTTCCCAACATGTCGAACACAGTTGTCTTACCCATGGTCACCCTCGCACCGTGTTTCAGGCCTTGATTTCCACGTCCACGCCCGGGCTCAGGTCCAGCCGCGTCAGGGCATCGAGCGTCTGCTGGGTCGGGTCCAGAATGTCGATCAGGCGCTTGTGCGTCCTGACCTCGAACTGTTCCCGGCTCTTCTTGTTCACGTGCGGCGAACGCAGAACCGTATACCGGCTGATCTGCGTCGGCAGCGGGATCGGTCCTGCAACCCGCGCGTCCGTCTTGCGGACGGTCGTGATGATCTCCGTCACGGACTGGTCCAGGATCTTGTGATCGTACGCTTTGAGCTTGATACGAATCCGGTGGCTCGCCATTAGACACTCCTCCCACCACTGATGACTTGGGCCGTCACTGCGGCCGGCGCTGGCGCGTAATGGGAAAACTCCATTACCTGCGTCCCGCGCCCCTGGGACATGGACCTCAGGTCCGTCACGTAGCCGAACAACTCGCCAAGCGGCACCTCGGCCCGGACCACCTGCGTGTCCCCGACCGCCTCCAGGCGGACGACACGCCCGCGACGAACCGAAACGCTACCCAGCACGTCGCCAAGATGCTCGGCCGGAACCGTGACCTCGAGCGACATGACCGGTTCCAGAATCACGGGCTTGGCACGTGCGACCGCATCCTTGAAGCCCATCGAGCCCGCGATACGGAAGGCCATGTCCGA
>CAYRIB010000040.1:19905-22554 GCA_964424165.1 uncultured Myxococcales bacterium
GCGGTCAACGATGATCTCGAGGTGCAGTTCGCCCATGCCCGACACGATCGTCTGACCGGTTTCTTCGTGCACGCGGTAACGGAACGTCGGATCCTCGAGCGCCAGCCGACGCAGGGATGAAAACAGCTTGTCCTGATCGTTCGTATTTTGGGGTTCGAGCGCGATGTCCACCACCGGCTCGGGGAAGGTCATGGTTTCGAGCACCACCGGACTGTTGGCATCGCACAGGGTGTCGCCGGTGGCCGTGGTCTTCAAGCCCACGAAACCGACGATATCCCCGGCCTCGACCACCGTCACATCCTCGCGCTTATTGGCATGGATGCGAACCAGTCGTGCCACGCGCTCACGCTTGTCCTGAATGGCATTGAACGTGGTGTCACCCGCCTTGAAGCGGCCCGAATAGACCCGCACGAAGGTCAGTTGCCCCACGAACGGGTCCGTCATGATCTTGAAGGCGAGGCCCGCAAAGGGTTCGTCTGCAGACGGGGAACGCTGCACCATCACCCGGGTGCCGTTGGACTTCTGGGGGTCGAATCCCTCGACGGGCGACAGTTCGCTGGGGGCCGGAAGATAGTCCACGATGGCGTCGAGCAACGGCTGTACGCCTTTGTTGCGGAAGGCGGTTCCGCACAGCACGGGCACCACTTCGTTGCACACCGTGGCCTTGTGCAGAAGCGTACGAATTTCGTCGGCAGTGAACGCGCCCCCGTCGAGGTGCCGTTCCATCATGGCATCATCGGTATCCGCGATCGCATCGAGCATTGCCTCGCGGGCCATTGCCGCGGCTTCGCGCATGTCCTCGGGGATGTCGCAAACGGAGTATTCCGTACCGTCGATGCCCTGGTCGTAGACCATGGCCTTCATTTCGATCAGGTCAACAACACCGCGGAAACCGGCTTCCTTGCCGATCGGAAGCTGCACCGGCACCGCACGCGCACGCAGCCGGCCCCGGATCTGACCGACCACGCGATCGAAATCCGCGCCGGTGCGATCCATCTTGTTGATGAACGCCACGCGCGGAACCTTGTATTTCGTGGCCTGGCGCCACACCGTTTCGGACTGGGGTTGCACCCCGCCCACGGCACAGAACACCACGACCCCGCCGTCCAGAACCCGAAGGCACCGTTCGACTTCCACCGTGAAGTCCACGTGTCCTGGGGTGTCGATGATGTTGATCTGGCGACCTTTCCATGAGCAGGTGGTGGCCGCGGAGGTGATCGTGATACCGCGTTCCTGTTCCTGTTCCATCCAGTCCATCTGGGTGGTGCCCTGATCGACATCGCCGATGCGGTACGAGACGCCCGTGTAGAACAGGATCCGTTCGGTCGTCGTCGTCTTGCCGGCATCGATGTGCGCCATGATCCCGATGTTGCGGATCGCGGCGATGTCGGTCATCTTGGCCATGAACAAGACCCCCTACCAGCGATAGTGCGAGAAGGCCTTGTTCGCTTCCGCCATGCGGTGCGTGTCGTCCTTCTTCTTCATCGCGTTGCCGCGACCATTGAACGCATCGATCAGTTCACTCGACAGCTTGGCCACAACGCCCTTCTCGGAGCGGCTGCGCGCGAAGCCGATGATCCAGCGAATGGCCAGAGCGGTCTTGCGCTCGGGCCGAACCTCGACCGGCACCTGATAGGTCGCACCGCCCACGCGACGGGACTTGACCTCGACCTGCGGCTTCACGTTTTCCATGGCGCGCTTGAAGATCTTGAGCGGATCCTCTTTGGTCTTCTTGGCGATCTGATCCATGGATTCGTAGAAGACCTTTTCGGCCACGCTCTTCTTGCCCATCTTCATCAGGTGGTTGATGAACGTCGTCACGAGCACGTCGTTGAACCGCGCATCCGGCGTGAGCTCACGCTTCTTGGCTACCCTGCGTCTCGGCATCTTGCGCCTCCGTGTCCCGGGGGGACGGTCCCCCGACTACTTCGCACCCTTGGCCCGCTTGGCGCCGTACTTCGAACGGCTGCGCTTGCGAGCGTCCACACCCTTGGTGTCCAGGGTGCCGCGTACGATGTGGTACCGCACACCCGGGAGGTCCTTGACACGGCCGCCACGGACCATGACCTGCGAGTGTTCGCTGAGGTTGTGGCCTTCGCCGGGGATGTACGCCGTGACTTCGAAGCCGTTCGTAAGACGCACACGAGCGACTTTGCGCAAGGCCGAGTTCGGCTTCTTGGGCGTCGTCGTGTAGACCCTGGTACAGACCCCACGCTTCATCGGGCAGGACTGCAACGCAGGCGCCTTCGTCTTGGTCTTCGGGGTGCTACGCCCCTTCCGTACAAGCTGGTTTATCGTCGGCATCTGGCCCTCCGGTCACTCACCACGCCCAACAGGCACAAGAGCCTGTTGAAAGGCACCGTATCTTACTCGACTCGGCATTCATGTCAAGTGCATTTTTGGGGAATCGGTTCGACTCGGGGCGCGTTCCGCATTCACGGGACGCAAGCTCCTGCATCAGTTCGGGTTTTTTGTGAACCCGAACTCCGGAAGGCGGTCAATAGTATATGCCAAGGTGTGCACGCGTGTCACCCCCTGGATCGTTCGAATGCCTTCGAGCAGTTCTTTCGCGGGACCCACGATCACGATCGTGGCGTCGTCCGGGCGGATCCATCGCTTCAGGGCCTGGTTCACGGTGGCGGTTGTCTC
>CAYRIB010000041.1:0-12117 GCA_964424165.1 uncultured Myxococcales bacterium
ACGACCTCGCGCCGCACCAGTCCCCGGGCCAGCTTCGGGTCCTCCATCTGCTCGCACACGGCCACGCGGCGACCTGCCTCGACGAGGCGCGTCATGTAACTGCCCACCGCATGGTGGGGTACCCCCGCCATGGGGATGGGGTTCGGGTCATCCTTGTTGCGCGAGGTCAGGGCGATGTCCAGCAGTTTGGAAACCTCGATCGCGTCCTCGAAGAAGGTTTCGTAGAAGTCCCCCATGCGGAACAGGATGACGCAGTCGGGGTGTTCGGCCTTGGCCTTCAGATACTGCTGCATGGAGGGGGTGTTCGGGTCCGCCATGCGCGGATGCTACCGGAAGGATGGGCGGGAATCAACCCATCGGCGACCGCCGCAACATGCGGCGCCAGGGCCTGCGCACGTACAGCCAGCCTCCGAGCATGCCCCCGAAATGGGCGGCCACTGCGATCGAGCTGTCGGCCAGCAGCATGATGACGTCCAGACCAATGGCCAGCCAGATCAGGTTCTTCGCCCGCATGGGCGCGGTGAACCAGATGCGCAACTGGGCATCGGGAAAGATCAGGGCAAATGCGGTCAAGACCCCAAGCACGGCCCCTGATGCGCCGATGGCGGCTACGGCCGGATTGCCGAAGGGCAGGTAGGCCCAAGCGACAAAGGCCAGCGAGCCCGCGATCCCCGACCACAGATACAGCCCCACGAAATGCCGGACGCCCATGGCGCGCTCGACCCACGGCCCCAATGAGAACAGGGCCAGCATGTTGAACAGGATATGGAAGAGCGACCGATCATGCACCAGCATGGTCGTCAATATCTGCTGGACCTCGCCTTGAAGCACGCGTTCAGGGATCAGGGCCACGTGCTGAAACAGCATGAGGTACAGCGCCCGGTCCGTGTAGAAAACGATCATGAAGGCCACGTGGGCCATCAGGGTCGCCACGATGATGGTTCCCACCACCGGAGTCGTTTTCCACCAGCCGGGTCGCATCCATGATGACATGCGTTCTGGCCTTGCAGGAGTGATGCGAACGCGAGCAGGATCGCGGCTACTTGCCCGCGCCCGCGTTGAATTCCGAGATCAGCCGGTCGGTCAGGTCGATCGACGGCGCGGCATACACGGCCGCCGCCTTTTCCACGATGAGCGTGTAGTTGTCGGTCGCGGCGATGCGGCCCATGATCTTCTCGAAACGTTCGAAGATCGGCTTGGTCAGCTTGGCTTCCTGCTCGGCCAGTTCCTTCTGGTTGTTGATGTAGAATTCCTGCAGTTCCATCAGCTTTTTCTGATAGTCCTGGGCCTTCTGGCGGCGCACGTCGTCCTTCATCAGGGCGGCCTGCTGCTCGATTTCGTCGCGCAGCCGCTTCAGGTCATCCTGCATCTTGTCGATGTCCTTCTGCTTGGCCTTGACTGTGCGTTCGAGCTTGGACTTGGCAGCCTTGCCTTCCTCGACCTGCGTGAGCGCGCGCTGCAGGTCCACGTAGCCGAGCTTCATCTGGGCCGACGCCGTGGCGCCAACCCCCAGCACCAGACCCGCAACCAGCAGGGACAACAGATACTTCTTCATCGGGATCAACCTCCAAACAATGCGGCGACATGTTCGCCAAAGTCGTCGCAATAGTCAACCGCAATCATTGCCAAAGTATTCCCGCGATTGCGGGAAACGCGGGGCATGGGATAGACTCTGTCCGGTCTGGCGCGAGGGGGGCGACGGCATGTCCGAAAAAGGGCTGACGGCACCGGGGTTCCGGGCTCGCAAGGGTGGTGCGAAGATCGTGATGGTGACGGCCTATGATGCGACGTTTGCGCGCTTGGTCGAAGCCGCGGGCGTCGATGCAGTGCTCGTCGGCGATTCGCTCGGCATGGTGATCCAGGGCCACGACAGCACCCTTCCCGTGACCCTCGACGACGTGATCTACCACACGCGCTGCGTGCGGCGAGGCCTCACCCACACCCATCTCGTCGCGGACATGCCGTTTCTGACCTTCCAGGTCAGCGAAGAAGATGCGTTGCGCGCTGCCGGGGCTTTGATGCAGCAGGGCGGGGCGAACGCGGTCAAGCTCGAAGGCGGCGTGCGCAGCGCTTCGGCCATCGCACGCATCGTGGCCGCGGGGATCCCCGTGATGGGGCACGTCGGCCTGACCCCGCAGTCCGTGCACCAGTTCGGGGGGCACAAGGTCCAAGGGCGACAGGAGGCCGCGGCCCGTCAACTCGTCGAGGATGCCGTGGCCGTGGCCGAGGCAGGGGCCTATGCCCTGGTGCTCGAAGGCATTCCAGGGACCCTGGCGGCCGCCATCACCGAACGTATTTCGATCCCGACCATTGGCATTGGGGCGTCGCGCGCCTGCGACGGTCAGGTCCTCGTCATCTACGACCTGTTGGGGATGGACGCCAGCTTCAGCCCGAAGTTCCTGAAGAAGTACGAAGACCTTTCTTCCGTGATCCAGGCGGCACTGGGCCGTTATGCGGACGAGGTCCGCGCGGGGACATTCCCGGGTGACGAACACGCGTTCTCATAGACCATTCATCGAAGGAGCAGATCATGGAAATCGTCCGCGAGGCGGCCCGGATGCAGGCCATCGCCCTGGACTTGGAACGACGGGGAGTGACCATCGGGCTGGTGCCGACCATGGGTGCGCTGCACGAAGGTCATCTGGCGCTGGTCAAACATGCGTCGGAAATGGCGCAGCACGTCGTGGTCAGCATCTTCGTCAATCCCCTGCAGTTCGGCCCGAGCGAAGACCTGGCCCGCTATCCGCGCGACCTCGACGGGGATTGCCGCAAGCTTGCGGCCCTGGGCGTGGAGCACGTGTTCGCGCCCGACGTGGCGGACCTTTATCCCGCATCATTCCAGACCGAGGTTAGAGTCGGCTGTTTGCCCGGGCATCTGTGCGGGCTGACCCGCCAGGGGCACTTCGCCGGGGTGACCACGGTCGTGTGCAAGCTGTTCAACCTGTGCCGGCCGAGCCTGGCGGTGTTCGGACGCAAGGACTATCAGCAATTGCGCGTGATCGAACAAATGGTCGAAGACCTCGACATGCCGGTCCGGATCGTGGCTCATCCGACCGTGCGGGAACCCGACGGACTGGCCATGTCATCGCGCAACGCTTACCTGACGGCCCAGGATCGACTGAAAGCCCCGATGCTTCAGGCCACCCTGGCGTGGATGCGCGACGCCATCGCCGCGGGAAGGCGGGACGGGGTCGGGCTGGAAAGGGAAGGGCGGTCGCGCTTGGCCGACGCGGGCTTTGATGTCGAGTACCTGTCGATCTGTGACCCCGCGACCCTGGACTTGGTCGCCGAGCCCGCAGGTGCGGTCCTGATTGCGGTTGCGGCCCGGTTGGGCGGGGTGCGTCTGATCGATAACGTGATTGCCACACCGGGGGGGACACCAGCATGAACCTGCGACCTGCGCTGCCCAAAGAACTGGAACGACGGTGCATTGATACCATCAAGATGATGGCCATCGACGGCATCGAAAAGGCGAACTCCGGACATCCGGGGGCCTGCATGGGTGCGGTGGACATGGTGTTCACGCTGTGGTCCCGGGCGCTGCGCTTCGATCCCGCGGCGCCCCTGTGGCCGGACCGTGACCGTTTCGTCCTGTCCGGCGGCCACGCCTCGATGCTGCTTTACTCGCTGCTGCACTGCTTCGGTTACGACGTGCCCTTGGCCGAATTGCAGAGGTTCCGGCAACTCGATAGCCGGACTCCCGGACATCCCGAACACGGCCTTCTGCCCGGGGTGGAAGTGACCACGGGCCCCCTGGGACAGGGGTTCGCGCACGCCGTGGGCCTGGCCCTGGCGGGTCGCATGCTCGCGTCCCGGCTGAACCGGCCGGGGCATGCGGTGGTGGGCTACCGGGTGTTCGGACTGTGCGGGGACGGGGATCTGATGGAGGGGCTGTCAACCGAGGCCGCGTCGCTCGCGGGGCACCTGAAGCTCTCGAACCTCATCTTCTTGTACGACTCGAACCGGATCACGATCGAGGGGTCCACGGACCTGGCCTTTTCCGAAGATGTGCCCGCACGATTTCGGGCGTGCGGTTGGCACGTGGTCGAATGCGACGGGTACGACCAGAACGCGTTGGCCTCGGCCCTGGAGGCCGGTATTGCGGAAACCGGGCGGCCGACCCTGATCGTGGGACACACCGAGATCGGGCACGGGGCACCGACCCTGCATGGACAGGCCAAGACCCACGGGTCGCCGCTCGGACCCGACGAGGTCCGTCGTACCCGGGAGGCCGCGAACTGGCCGCTCGAACCGACGTTCTTCGTGCCCGAAGAGGTTCGCGAGGCCTTGTCCTCGATCGCCCGAACGGGCAGCGAACTGCGTCGTGACTGGGAGCGCCGCATCGAGTCGTGGACCGAGGCATTCCCGGATCTGGCCAACGGTTGGATAGCCGCGCGTCGAGGCGAGGTCCCGGCCGACCTGTTCGATCGCCTTCTTGCGGCGGCGCAGGCCACGGCCGGCAAAGCCACTCGGGTGGTGTCCGGGGCCGTGATCCAGGCGGCACATCAGGTTGTACCGTTCTTGGCCGGAGGGGCTGCGGACCTGGCCCCGTCGACCGAGACCCTGATCCGGGACGCAGGGCACGTGGGCCAGGGCCCGGACCCCTATCTTGGGGCCAACCTGCACTTCGGGATTCGCGAACACGCCATGGGTTCGATCGTGAACGGCATGGCCCTCGAAGGCAGCTTCCGGCCCTTTGGAGCCACGTTCCTGGTGTTTTCGGACTACATGAAGCCCGCGCTTCGACTGGCCGCGCTCATGCAAACCCGTTCGATCTTCGTGTTCACCCACGACAGCTTCGGGGTGGGCGAAGACGGCCCGACGCACCAGCCCATCGAGCAGTTGTGGATGCTGCGGGGAATCCCGGGCATGACCGTGTTCCGTCCGGCCGATGCCCTCGAGATGGCCGCGGCCTGGCATTTCGCGATTGCTGCATCCGACGGGCCGGTGGTGATCGCATGCACCCGGCAGGCGGTGCCGGTGTTCTCCCGGGAGCGTCCGACCGGGCTCGATGACGTGCTGCGCGGTGCCACGGTCGTACGTGAACCGCACAACAACGCCCCGGATCTGGTGATCGTGGCCACGGGTTCGGAGGTTCCCCTGGCCGTCAGTGCCCACGAGATCCTGGCGGTTCAGGGCATCCTGGCCCGGGTTGTGTCCATGTGCAGCGTGGAACGCTTCCTGAAACAGCCCCGCGAAGTCCGCGAGGGCGTGATCCCGCCGGACGCCCGGGTCGTTTCGATCGAGGCCGGGGTGACGACGGGCTGGCACCGGATCGTGGGGCGGGACGGGCTGACGATCGGACTCGACCGTTTCGGAGCCTCGGCGCCGATCGAGCACCTGCGGGAGGCTTTCGGATTCACGCCGCAGGCCGTTGCGTTGCGCATCCGCGAGTGGCTGTTGTCGCACCCTGCCAAAACGGCCCGATCCTAGCGGAGATCCAGGCGTTCGCGCAGGAACTTCTCGATCCGCAGATTGACCACCATGGGGTATTCGATCGGGGTGTAGTGCGTGCCCCCATGAATGATCAAATGCTCGGCCCCGGGGATCTTCATGGCCATCTCGCGCGTGATCTCCGGCGGGGTGAACATGTCCTTGTCCCCGGCGATCAGCAGCGCCGGCACGGCCAAGGTGCTCAGCACGTCCGAGGCGTCGTGACGGGCGAGGGCCCGGAAGGTCTTGCCGTAGCAGTCGAAGTCGAGGTGCAGATAGTCGCGGATGATCTCCTGAAAGATGACCTCGTCGAGCATGGGACTGACGAAACCCAGGGTCTTGAACAAGGTGATCAGCATCCGGGTCGATGACAGCAAAGGTTCGGACAAAGACAACACGGGTTCCAGATGCTGTGCGGCATCGAGCAGAAACGGAAACACCGGACGCGTCCAGCGGGAACGGAAGGCCGTGTCGATCGGCCGTCCGGGGGTCCCGTTGAGCTGGATCAGGGCAGCGAAGCGCTGCGGGGACTTGCGATAGTATTCGAAGGCGAGCTGCACGCCCATGCTCCATCCCACGAAGATCGCCGAATCGACCTTTGCGGCGGCGAGCACCGCATCGAGGTCCTCGCATTGCCGTGACATGTCGAAGTCTTCGTCGTTGCGATGGGCCGGTGGATCGGATCGGTAGGTGCCACGGTAATCCCACGACCAGATGCGAAAGCGGTCCTCGAAGTGGGCCACGAGCTGCCGCCAGGCCACCACGCTGCCACCGAGCCCGTTGCACAACACCATCGCGGGGGCATCGGCCGGGCCGGTGGTGTACGTGGTCAGGCGGGTCCCATCAAGGCTGTTGATCGATCCGGTCTGCATGTCCATCGCGCGTCGCTCCTCAGGTTCGCTGCATCGGCGCGAATCTTACCGTTTTGTCGGGCCGGACGGAAGAGGGACGCCGACGGTTGGGCTCTAAGGCTGTGCTACAATGCCCGAGGGATTTCTTTCGGGAATGCATGGCCGTGGGCAGTCTGCCGTTTCGCAAGCCTTATCTGGCCTATATCGCCGCATGTTGTGTGGCATCGCTTGCGTTCTTGTCGGTGGTGGGACTCACGGATCCGCGCTTCTTTGTGAAACCCCTGGCAGGCTCGATGCAGGCCATGCTGATCTTCACGGCCCTGGCCTTTGGGGCTCGGCTCATGGCGTTCCGCATGATGGGGGTCGGTTCGTTCTCGCTCGACACTCCAGCCTATGTTGCGGCCCTGGTCACCCTGGGACCCGGGGCCACGGCGTGGGTGGTCCTGGTATCGATGCTGATGGGATCGCTGGTGGATCTGGTGCGTCGCGAGGTCGTGGATCGCGAACACTGGCCGGCCTGGGTATCCGTGTTGAAACTGGCCTTTGGTCCCCTGCTGTGCGTGGCCATCTTCACCTTGGTGGGGCTCGTGCTGCGTCCGGAACACCTGTTCGGCCAGGCGCACGGTTCGATCAGTCTGGCCATCCTCTGGTTCGTGGCCGTGTCCGTGGCCGTGGTGGCGCTGAACTTCGTTCTGGTGGGCGTGAGCTACCGCATGAACGGGGTCGGGTGGTCGGTCATCGGACGGGAGGTCGGGGTGCCGGTCGCCTGGGGCGAGACCGCCATGATTCCCCTGGGTCTGGCCCTGGCCATTGCGTTCAAGGAAAGGGACCTGCTGCCGCTCGCCACGATCTCGGTGGCCTACCTGATCTTCAACTACATCTTTCGCCGGATGTGGCTCATGGCCAAGAGCCTGGAAGACAAGGCCGCGGAACTGGCGCTCGTCGAAGAAGTGGGACGCGCGGCCGCATCCACGCTCGATATCAACGAGGTAGGGCGGCGGATCGGCACGGCCCTGCTGAACGCGGTAGAAGGTGCGACCGGACTGGTGCTGACCGCGGACGGCGCGGCGGACCGACCCTCGGTCCAATACGTGCGGGCCCATGATCGCAACGAGAAGACGGCCATGCTCGAAGCCGTGGAACGGTCGATCCGAGGGGAGGGCACGTGGCTCGAGGAGTATCGTGATCTGGCCCCGATCCGGGTGTATCGGAACGCGCCGGTGGGGATCGTTTACTCGGTGGCGCTGCCCGGGTTCGAAAGCAAGGGGGCCGCACACCTGTCTTTGGTGACCCGTCTCAGCCCGGGCCTTTCCGAGCGGGACTGCCGAGTGCTTGCCAGCGTGTCGCGTCAGGCCGCCATCGCGCTCGAAAACTGGCGCCTTTACAACATGGCCACCGAAGACGGGCTCACCGGGCTGTTCGTGCGTCGCTACATGGAGGTGCGGCTGACCCAGGAGTTCGAGCGCGCGATGCGCAGCGGGTCGGTGTTCTGCCTGCTGATGATCGACGTGGACTGTTTGAAGGAGGTCAACGATCGGCACGGACACGCGGCGGGGGATCAACTGCTGCAGGCCGTGGCCGCGGCCATGCACGATTCGTTGCGCGGGATGGACGTTCCTTGCCGCTGGGGCGGCGACGAGTTCTCGGTGTTGTTGCAGGACATGGACGTCGAGGCCGGCACCCGCATCGCCGGGCGTCTGTGCGCGGCCGTGCAAAACCATGCCTTCCAAATCAACGACACGGTCATCGTGCCTTCGGCCAGCGTAGGCGTGGCAGCGCATCCGGCGTGCGGCGCCCAGACGCCGGCCGAACTGGTGGAACTTGCGGATCGGGCCCTTTACGCGGTCAAGAAGTCGGGGCACAAGGGGCAAGTGGTCGTGGCCGGAACCGGCCCGCGCGGCGACGGGCCTACGAGCGGGCTACCAGACTCCTGACGCGCTGGCCCTGGGGACAGCGGTAGCAGTTGGATTCCTTCGTGGAAAACGCATTGGCCTCCACGTACTGGTCGAGGCATTTCTCGACGGGAATTTCGGCATGAATCGTACGGCAGAACACCAGACTTTCCATTCGCATCAGGGCCTTCTGGTTCATCACGGCTACCTCCGGATCGGACGTCCCCATACAGGAAGCCGAAATCTAGACGCACCCGCCAAGGCTGTCAAGACGGGTTCGTCGAATTCCCTTGAAAAGGACAGTACAATCGCGTTGAACGGGAGGACACGTCGATGATTGTCGGGTTGACCGGAAAGAATGGGGCAGGCAAGGGTGAGGCGGCGCGCATCCTGGTCGAAGGCGGCTTCGAATACCACTCGCTGTCCGACGGGATCCGGGACGAGCTGAAATCACGCGGGGTGGAGCCGGGCCGCGAAGCGATG
The DNA here is from genome assembly GCA_964424165.1 of uncultured Myxococcales bacterium. Classification (GTDB taxonomy): domain Bacteria; phylum Myxococcota_A; class UBA9042; order DTJE01; family DTJE01; genus CAYRIB01. The sequence goes on from CAYRIB010000041.1 coordinate 8,660, forward strand.
ATCGATGAGGGGCGGCGTCTCCGCCAGGTATTCGGATGCGACGTGCTCGCTCGGCGGGTGAGTGCGTGCTTCACTCGGGGGGTCAACCAGGTCGCGGATTCCATCCGCAATCCCGAGGAGGTCGCCTGGCTGCGAACCCTGCCGGGGTTTTTCTTGGTGGCGGTCGATGCGCCGGCAGCCGTGCGATTCGCGCGTTCTCTTGGCCGGGCGCGCGCAGGGGATACCATGACGCTCGCCGCGTTCGAGGAGGCCGAACGCCGCGAACTGGCCAGCGGCGACCCGGCGGCGCAGCAAATGGCGGCGACCCTGGCCCTGGCCGACTATACGATCGACAACGGGGGGGATCGCGATGCCTTGCGGCAGGCCGTGGTCCGCGTGTTCCAGGACGCTGCGGCCCGCATCCGTCCACCGGACTGGGACACCTACTTCCTGGACATCGCGGATGTGGTGGCGTCGCGTTCGTCGTGCGTGAAGCGGCAGGTGGCGGCCATCCTCGTCAAGGACCGGCGGATCATCGCAACCGGCTACAACGGTACGCCCCGGGGCGTGACCAACTGCAACGACGGCGGCTGTCCTCGCTGTCTGGCGCTGGCGCCTTCAGGCACCACGCTCGATACGTGTTTGTGTTCGCATGCCGAAGAGAATGCCATCGTGCAAGCCGCGTTTCACGGCGTGAGCGTGCGGGGGGCGACGCTGTATTCCACCCTGTCGCCGTGTCTGCTGTGCACCAAGCTGATTTTGAACGCGGGCATTGCCGAGGTGATTTTCGGGGCCCGCTACACCATGCCCGACGATGCTCTTCAGATGTTGCAGGTCGCGGGAATTCGGGTGCGGCAGGTGCCGCGGTAAAACGCTACTCGACGCCGGGGTTCTCCTCGAACAACTCAGGTTTGCCGTCCCCATCGCGGTCCCACCCGATACGTGCCAGTTTGTTGCCCACGAAGTACTGAAACTCGTCGAAAAGACCGTTGCGCCGAGTGTCCACCTGCTTGAGCACCAGGACCCCGTTCTCGTAATAGCGGCGAACGTCGAACCGGCCGTCGAACAGACTCGACAGCTCCTCCGACTCAACCCGTTCGTCCTTGTAGCGGGCGACCTTGTCCACTCTTCCATCAAAGTCCAGGTCGAGTTCCTCGCGCGCGACCACGCCCTCGTCGAAATACTGAGTGAGGTCGACCTTGCCGTCCGCGTTGAGGTCCACTTCCTTGCGCACCGGGACCTTGCGAAGCTTGTTGTCCGGCCCCATGACCTCGTCGGCCAGCAGAAATACGTCGACCCGGCCGTCGCCGTTGATGTCCGAACGCTCGGCCACACGCCCGTCCGCGGTCCGTTCCTGGGCCACCGGTGCGGCGCTCGCGGGCAGGCCGACCTGCTGGCCCGACACCGCGTTCGAGGAATGGCCACAACTGGTCGCGGCGCAGGCCGTGCCCGTCAGGACGATGAACGCCAAAGCCCGTTGCACGTGGTTCCTCGCTTCGTCAGGCCCCGATGAGAATAGGGTTTGGACCCTGTTGTTGTCAATCGGGCGCGGGCGGCAGGTGCAGGCGGTGCAGGAATTCGACGGTCATGTCCAGATTCGCCAGCATCACGTGTTCGAGGTTGATGCCCAGATTCCCGTGGCTTGCCAGCGCACGGATCTCACCAAGCAACCGGTCGAGGATGAGGAACGAACGCAGGGGCAGGGTCGGTTCGTCGTCCCTGAGCCAGGCCAGAATCGCCGAAGGGAACTCCACGCCAAGCCACTGCATGAAAGCGATGTCCCGCAACCGCCGCGCCGGCGCCAACGACACGAAGATCGCGGGCACTGCAGGGATGCCCAACTGCTGCTTCAGTTCGAAGAGGACCTGGGTCAGGTTGGCCGTTTCGAATGCGATCTGTGATACGAAGAACGTGATCCCCGCATCAATCTTCTGCTGAATCCTGGCGGATTCACCCGGACGGGTGAAGATGGTGATGCCCCCGATTTCGATCGCCGGGTGCCTGGCCCGCAGCATCTCGGCCGCCGCGCACACCGTGGGCCCGGGGTAATCCACGCCTTCTTCGCCGCCCACCAGGACGAAACGGGTGTGGCCTTCGGCGACGCGATCGTCGAACCACCTCAGCAGGCGGGGGCGCGGCACGCGCACCACGATCTTGTTGAGGATCACGGGCGCGTCGGGAAGCCGTCGCTGCACGAACCCCGCGAACGCCTCGGGCGACCACTTCTCGCGGTAACCGATCACGCGCGGGCTCTGCCGCCCTTCGCTCACGACCTCCGGGATGTTCAGTACGAGGCCCTCGAAGCGTGCCAGCACTGCAGTCGTTCGACGAACCCAGCGATCGAGCCGGTCCGGGTCCCAATCCCTGGGGGGGGGAATGATTTCGAGCAGGGTCTTCATCATGGCCTCGCCACGCATCCTAGCTTGACGATTTGTGAAATGCAAAACCTTGCTTCCATCCGACGGGGTGAAATCGTACACTTATTGGAGTGCCTCGGGATTTGATCCTTCCCGGGACACGGTGATGGCCATTGCGACCCTGTGGTGTGTGGGGGCAGCCCCTGCTGGCGGTAGCGGCATGCGACGGAGACGACGATGTGGATCTTCTTTCTGACGGCGGCCTTGGTGCTGTTGCCTTCCGAAGCCCTGGCGTTCGGGCCGATTGCCCACGTTGACCTGGGGCTCGAGGTGCTTGCACGCGCAGCCCTGCTGGGGGGTGGCATCGGGACGTTGATTACGCGCTTCCGCGAGGACTTTCTGCTCGGGACCCTGGCCGCGGATCGGATCGTGGCCAAGTGGGCCGCGGCCGATGGCCAGCACACCCACGACTGGAATCAGGTCACGTCGCGACTCAAGGCGACCGAGGACGAGCGGGAACGCGCGTTCCTGCTGGGCTACGTTTGTCACCTGGCCGCGGACACCGTGTCACACAATGTTCTGGTGCCCTCGAAGATGACGGAAAGCTACGGTGCCCGGATGGCAGGTCACGGCTACTGGGAGATGCGCTTTGACAGCCGCGTCCGCAGCCGTTATGGCACCGGCCGTCTGCGCGAGTTGGCCCGGGTGACGTCGGGGCATGCGCGCTACCTTCGCACGGTGCTGCACGACACGATCTTCCGTGCGCGCGTCAACTACTTCCTGACCGAATGGGCCTTCCGCCTTCAGGAAGGACGTCCGTTCGCATGGGCCTCGGCGCATCTGGATCACGGTTCGCGCCTGGCGTTTTCCGACGCGGAAGTCGAGGAAATCTATCGTTTGGCAATCGATGCCGAGATCCAGGCCCTGCAGGGACTCGATGGGGCTGCGGTCATGCGGTTGGACCCCCGGGGCCAGGATGCGACGCGTCTGGCCAAGGACTACCGTCGTGCCCTGCGCAAAATGACGCGCGAGCATCGGGCCCCGTCCGAGACCCGGGCCACGCTGCACGCTGCGCTCACCTTCTTCCGGGGGCAGGTTGCGGCCTGTTTGGGGGGCTAGAGT
>CAYRIB010000041.1:12217-22369 GCA_964424165.1 uncultured Myxococcales bacterium
GGCGCGGGTGATCGTGCCGGGGTTTTCCCCGGTGCGCACGGTGATTTCGGGGCAGGACAACGCCTTTGGCGGTGCCTTTTTGATCGAGGTGAATCGGGGGTGCCCGCGCGGATGCACCTTCTGTGTGGTCGAACACGGTCGTGCGACGCGGTTCGTGCCGCCTGAGATCGTGCTCGAGGCCATCCCACCGGACGCCATCCGGGTCGGGCTCGTGGGGCCCGCCGTGTCCGATCACCCGGGATTGCCGGTGCTGCTGGCCGAGTTGGTGCGGCGCGGGCGGCATGTGACCCTGAGTTCCCTTCGGGCGGATCGGGTGACGCCGGAAGTGATCGAGTTGTTGGCCGCGGCGGGGTTGCAGACCCTGACCGTGGCCGCGGACGGGACGTCCGAGCGCGTGCGTGAGTTCATCCACAAGGCCGTGACCACCGAACATCTGTTGCGATGCGCCGAACTCGCCCGCAAAGCCGGGATGCGACGCGTCAGGCTTTACGCAATGGTGGGTTTCGAAGGCGAAACCGATGCGGACATCGATGCGTTCGGGGACCTGGTCCATTCCATGGGGCGCTTCGTGTCCGTGGCCGTGTCCGTGTCGCCGTTCGTACCCAAGCGGGGCACGCCCTTGGCCGATCACCCCTTCCTGGGCGCGCGCGAATTGCAGCGCCGCGTGGCGCGACTGCGGCGTGCGGTCGGGGGGGGCGCCCTGGTGCGCGCCACCTCGCCCCGCGAGGCACAACGCGAGTGGCATCTGTCACATGCCCGTGGGGATGAGGCGGTCCGGCGGGTGTTGGATTTGGCTACTTGAGGTCCACGCGGGCCAGGTCCTCTTCCTCCATGCCGAAATAGTGGCCCACCTCGTGCAGCAAGGTAATCTCGATCTCGCGCACCAGGTCCCGGCGGTGCGCACAAACCCTCTCGATGTTCTTCTGGTACAGGTAGATTCGGGGCGGCATTCCCGTCCACTGGCTCGGTTCGGTATTTTCCGTGATCGAGTAGCCGTCGAAGGCCCCGAGCAGCAGGGGGGAACGGGGCGCATCCGGGTGATCGGTCGCTTCGGGGAGGTCCTTGACGAACACCTCGACGGCCGCTAGCCGCGTCTTGAATTCCTGGGGCAGGCGGTTGATGGCCTCGCGGACCGCTGCATCGAACACCTTGCGAGTCACGCGGAAGGGGACGAAGTACACGTCGGGGGCCAGATTGGACGCCGTGCGGTAGGCGTCCTCGGCAAGCCGGTGACGGCCCGCCAGTTCCAGCAGGATTCCCCGCACGTGATGCGCCTGGGCATTGCCGGGCGACAGGCGCAGGGCGGTTTCGACGTCTGCCTGCGCCTCGTCGACCTTGCCGACCTCGACCAGACAGTTGGCCCGGTCCGAATGCGCTTCGGACCATTCGGGGTCGAGTTCCACGGCATGATCATACTGATCGAGCGCGGTTTCGAGGTCGCCCATCTCGAAGTACGCGTCCGCGGTCAGCAGCACGACGTCGGGGTGATCGGGGTCCTCCATGTCCAGGGTCTCCAGCAGCATCAAGGCTTCCGAGAACTGGCCCTCGGAAATCATGGCATCCGCGGCGTTCAGCCTTCCTTGGAACTCGCTCGAACATTCACCCACGGTTCCTCCCTCGGATCAGCGGCAGGCGACCATCCAAAATGGCCTCTACTCGCTCGATGTCTTCTTCGCCACAGTACAAGCGCAGCACGTGACGCTTTCCGCTCTTGCGGGTGAACAGGTCCGTGCAGTCTTCGACTGGCAGCACGGCCTGACGGGTTGCCCGGTGCGACACGCGAATCATCAGCGGGGGGCCAGACGCGGTGCGCAAGGCCGGGTCGTACCGGGACAGCTCGATGTCGGAATCCCGCCAGTGACAGGCGCCGGGCAGTTCCACATCGAGCACCTGCCGCACGTCGATTAGGGCCGCGGCATCGTCATCCCAGGCCTCGAGCGCCAGTGCGAGCGGACGCTGCGCGACGATGCGCAAGGCCCAGGGGTCACCACTGCGCCGCAGTTCGGACAACAGCCAGTGGTCGTCGCAATCCGCCAGGGCCTCAAAGTCCCCGGTCATGCGCACGTGCTGCCCACCCTCGGCCAGAAAGCGCGCCAGCATATACTGATAGGCCATGGTGCGGTGGTGGGAATACACCATGGCAAACATATGATGGCGCGACAGCAGGAAGTCCTCGAACGCGAAGAGCGCCCGCGAATCCAGCGCCAGACACATGCGGTCGCCGTCCTGGTGCGCGCCGAGATTCGACAAGATCCAGTCCTGTTCGAAGCGTCCGTAGGCCACCCCGGTGAAGTACGAGTCGCGGCTGAGGTAGTCCATGCGATCCACGTCGAGTTCCCCGACCACGAGTTGACGCAGCAGGGGCAGGATGCTGATCCCGTCAAAGCGGAAGGGGTCGGTCGGGGGCAAGGCCGGGGACAGGATGGCCGCGACGTGGGTCGGGTCCACGCCATCGTTCGCGAACGCCTGACCGATGATGTCGCCCACCCCCCCGCGCAGCACCAGAACCTGGGTGAGTTCCTCGTGGGTCAGGGTGCGATCGCCATTTGGCGCAGGGATGCCCAGGTCCGACCATCGCGGCAGCACCGGGTCACCGCCGTGCGAGTAGGGAGGATGCCCGATGTCGTGCAGCAGTGCGGCAAGGCGCAGCGTGGCGCGGGCCCGTGCACGGTCGGGTGCGGGCACGAAGCTCAGGTCGTGGGCCACCGCGTCGAATGCGCGCCCAGCCAGATGCATCGTGCCCACCGAGTGCAGGAAACGGGTGTGGGTCGCGCCCGGAAAGGTGCTTTCGCCGAAGCCAAGCTGCCGGATGCGCCGCAGGCGCTGCACGAGGGGATGTTCGATGACGGCCTTCTCGGCGGCCGAGACATCGATGGGCCCGTGGATGGGATCCCGAATCTCCATCATGGGCGACATCTACCGTAGGGACGCGAAAAAGGCAAGGCTCGTTGCGATCCGAGGCCGTGTCATGATAAGGATCGGTCGTTCGGCTCGAACACGGCGGTGGTGTGCACAAGACCGCGAGGTGACGATGAAGAAGACAATGCATGGCTTGCTGGTGGGTTTCCTGCTGGTTGCGTCGGCGCCCGTCGAGGCCCAGGTCGAAGCCGTGGACCTGTTCCGCCTGGGGGCGCAGGAACTGGCGGCCAATCAGGTCGACAAGGCCATCGATGCGTTCGAGAAGGGGGTCGCGGTCAAGCCCGAGGCCCGCGAAGGCTGGTACAACCTGGGCATCGCCTATGGTCGGAAGCGGATGTTCCAGAAGGAGGCCGAGGCCTACCAGAAGGCGATCGAGGTCGACCCACGCTACGTCCATGCCTGGCACAATCTGGGCTTGACGTGGTACGACCTGGGGCAGAAGGACCGGGCAGCCGAGGCCCTGACCAAGGCATCCCAACTCGACGACAACGCACAGGATGCGTGGAACAATCTCGGAGTCGTGCTGCTCGACAAGGGTGATGCCGCGGGTGCCACGGGCGCCTTTCGCAAGGCGGCCATGGTGGCGCCCGCCTGCATCGAGTGTCGTTTCAACCTGGGCCTGGCCTTGCTGCGACAGGCCGAACAAGAAGCGGTGCCCGAGCGGCGCACCCCGTTGCTGCAGGAGGCGGTCAAGGCCAACGATGAGGTCCTGGCCCTGGATGCGAAGAATCACCGGGCGGCATTCAACAAGAGCGTGGTGCTGCACCGTCTTGGGGATGTCGATGGCGAAATCGCGGCCTGCCATGCCGCCATCCGCATCAAACCGGACTATGTGGCGGCGTTGTACAATCTGGCCACGGCCATGAGCCGCAAGGGGGATCGGGTCGCGGCCGTCGAGGCCTGGGATGCGTATGCCAAGGCTGCGGCGAACGACCCTGCAGAACGACCGTTCCTGGACAACGCGGAAAAGGAACTCGCCCGTCTGAAGGCCCTGTGAGCATGCCCGCCAAACTGTCCAGCCCCCTCGACGACCCCCGGCTTGTCGACGATTCTCTGTGCCGTCGTTGCGGAGTCTGCTGTATGGGAACCTTGCGCATCAACAACCGGGCCGTGGCGGTTCGCAGCCTGGCTTGCCGCTATCTGAAAGAGATCGGCGCGGGTCGGTTCGACTGCACCGTCTACGCAAGCCGGCACGATCAGGCGCCCTGGTGCCTCTCGATTCAGCAGGCGATCGAGGCGGAGGTCCTGGCCGCGGACTGTCCCTACCGGGTCATCGCAAAAACGGAAGGAAGCGGACCGGTACGTCTCTCGTCCGCACAAGAGGCGAGGCTGGCCGACCCGATCCGGGAAGCGGCTCGCAAGGACCCGCCGCCCTGGCGTCCCTGACCCGCCCCCTTGCCGCCGGTCGCATCCGTTCCCATATTTTCCACCGGTACGAGCCGTGTTCTTGAACGGGAGGCACCCACGATGAGACTGGACCGATTCACGACCCGGGCGCGTGAGGCCATCGAGGCCGGACATCAGGACGCTGTGGCCCGAGGCAACCCCGAATTCGATGTGCTGCACCTTCTGGCTGGCATCCTGGCGGACCGCGAAGGCGCGGTGGTCGGCGTGCTGCAACGCATCGAGGTGCCTATCGATGCCCTGTCCGGCAAGGTGGTTGCCGCGCTCGACCAGTTGCCTCGGGTTCAGGGTGGCGAGCCCGGCTTGTCTCGCGACTTGTCGGCCTTGCTGGCCTCGGCCGAAAAGGAGACCGCGGCGTTCAAGGACGACTACGTGGGCACCGAGCACCTGATTCTGGCCATGCTCGCCGGTTATCGTGGGGTTGCGGCCGAGTTGCTGCGCGATGCGGGCGTGACCCGGGACCGGTTCCTGATCGGGCTCAAGGACGTGCGAGGGGGTGCACGGGTGACCGATCCGGAGGCCGAGGACCGGTACCGTGCGCTCGAGAAGTACTCGGTGGATCTCACGGCCCGGGCACGGCAGGGCAAACTCGACCCCGTGATCGGCCGTGACGAGGAGATTCGGCGCGTGATCCAGGTCCTGTCCCGGCGTCAGAAGAACAATCCCGTGCTGATCGGCGAGCCTGGGGTCGGCAAGACCGCGGTGGTCGAGGGCCTGGCTCAGCGCATGGTCAAGGGCGACGTGCCCGAGACCTTGAAGAACAAACGCCTGGTGTCGCTGGACATGGGCTCTCTGGTTGCGGGGACCAAGTTTCGCGGCGAGTTCGAAGATCGACTCAAGGCCATCCTCAAGGAGATCGACCAGGCGCAGGGCGAGATCGTGCTGTTCATCGACGAGTTGCACACCATGGTGGGCGCGGGCGCTGCCGAAGGCGCGATCGACGTATCGAACATGCTCAAGCCGGCCTTGGCCCGCGGCACGCTGCACTGCGTGGGGGCCACGACGCTCAAGGAATACCGCAAGTACATCGAAAAGGATGCGGCGCTGGAACGGCGCTTTCAGCCCGTGTACGTCGGTGAGCCCAGCGTCAACGACACCCTGTCGATCCTGCGGGGACTCAAGGAACGCTACGAGATCCACCACGGGATCCGGATCCGCGATGCGGCCCTGGTGGCGGCCGCGGTTCTGTCCAAGCGCTACATCACGGACCGCTTTCTGCCCGACAAGGCCATCGATCTGATCGACGAGGCCGGAAGCCGCTTGCGCATGGAGATCGATTCGGTGCCCGTCGAGGTCGATGACCTGGAACGTCGCATGGCGCAACTCGAGGTCGAACGCAATGCCCTCGGCCGCGAGGAAGGGGACGGACCGGCCGAGCGTTTGCGCAAGGTCGAAGCCGAAGTGGCGGATCTGCGCGAGCAGGTGGTGGGTTTGCGTGCGCACTGGCAGCGCGAGAAGGACACGATCGCACGCATCCGGGCCCTGAAGGAAGAGCTCGAGGCAGCCCGTCACGGCGAGGAAATGGCCGAACGCAGCGGCGACTGGGAAACCGCGTCGCGGCAGAGGTTCGGTCGGATTCCGGAGATCGAACGCGAACTGTCGGAGCTCAATGCGAAGTTGGTCGAGGTCCAGAAGGACCGGCGTATGCTGCGCGAGGAGGTCGACGAAGAGGACGTGGCGAGGGTGGTTGCCGCCTGGACCGGGATCCCCGTGACCCGCATGCTCGAGGGCGAACAGCAGAAGTTGCTGCGCATGGAAGAACGGCTGCGGACCCGGGTGGTGCATCAGGAAGAAGCCATCGGGGCCGTGGCCGACGCGGTGCGCCGTTCGCGGGTCGGGTTGTCCGACGCGGCGCGACCCGTGGGGGCCTTCATGTTCATCGGGCCCACCGGCGTGGGCAAGACCGAACTGGTGCGGGCCGTGGCCGAGTTTCTGTTCGACGACGAAGCTGCCATGGTGCGGCTGGACATGAGCGAATACATGGAAAAGCATTCGGTGGCGCGGCTGATCGGGGCGCCCCCCGGGTACGTGGGCTACGAGGAGGGCGGCCAGTTGACCGAGGCCGTGCGCCGTCGGCCCTATTGCGTGGTGCTGCTCGACGAGGTCGAAAAGGCGCACCCGGACGTGTTCAACGTGCTGTTGCAGGTGATGGACGACGGACGCCTCACCGACGGGCTCGGACGCACCGTGGACTTCAAGAACACCCTGCTGATCCTCACGTCGAACATCGGCAGTGTGGTGATGTCCGAGGAGGCGGAGGGTGCGGATGCCCCTGCGGACCGCGAGCGGATGCGGACGCGGGTGATGGCCTCGGTCAAGGCGGCGTTTCGGCCCGAGTTCCTGAACCGGCTCGATGACATCGTGCTGTTCAATCGGTTGGAACGGGCTGACATGGCCGCCATCGTGGATATCCAGATGGCGCGGGTGCGTCGGCGTTTGCAGGAGCGGGGGTTCGAACTCACTCTGTCCGATGCGGCACGGACCTTCCTGGCGGTCGAGGGTTTCGACCCGGTCTACGGGGCGCGGCCGCTCAAGCGCGTGATCGAACGACGCGTGCTCAATCCCTTGGCCCAGGCCGTGCTCGAGGGTCGGTTCAAGGACGGCGATCAAGTGGTTGCGGATGCGGGGGGGGACGGGTTGGTGTTCGACCGTCAGGGAGTGCAGTCGTAGGTACGCACGCTGGCGCCCGCGACCGGGGCCTCGGTCAGGTAGGTGGCCGACAGGTTCTTCATGGTCCCGCTCATGTCGCTTTTCACCAGGAACTGCATGACGTGGGTCCCAGGCACCAGACAGGTGCCGGCTACCGTGACCGCGTATTTCTTGTTCGTGCGCGTGACCAGGACCGTGGCGTCCGAGTCGTTCGTCGTGCCCCGTGATCCATAGGACCACAAGATCGGATCGCCGCCCTGCTTGAGAGCGAGGTCCATCTCGACATCCGAGGCCTCCCCGGTCAGGCTGGCGAGCATATCCATGGTCTGGCTGGACGCGGCCTCCCAGGTCAAGGTTACGGCCACCGTGTTTTCGGGCACCTCGAAGCGGAACTGATTGTGGCCCGGGATCCGGCTGGTGAATTCGGTGAGTCCCGTGGTCTGCAATCCAGGCACGAAGGTGATGTCGCCCGGGCCGAAGTCCGCGAGGTTGCGAACCCGGTCGCAGCCGAGCATTCCGTGCTCAGCGAGGATGGCCTCGACCTCGGCATCTTTCGGCGGGTCCAGCAGGGCGGCCTCGGCGATCAGGGCCGTGGCGAATTCCTCGAAGTTCGTGTCCTGCACCGAACCCGACATGACGTCGAACACGATGCGGTCGGTGGTGGGGGCACCCAGCAAGGCACGGATTGCCCACAGGGCGCTGCTGGCCACGACACCGTCGTAGTGGGATTCCCCGACCACGTCCGCGGGGCACGTGGCCGCAACGCTCAGGTCGCGGGCCGCATCGAGCTTGCCGAGCGACCAGCGCCCGGTGACCGGGTCGTCGGTGAACGTGGCCGGGAAGTAGTCTGCAAGGGCCTCGTTGAGCGACAGGGGTGCGACGTCGACGCCCCACGTATCCGCACGGCTGGCCCACAGCCGATCCCCGCCCACGACCGCGTGAGTGTATTCGTGGTACACCACGTCGCCGTCGTAGGCGAAGTCGATATCCGAGCCTTGCCCGAACAGCATGACGTCTTCGTCAAACGGCAGTTCCACGCTCACCATGTCCGCCAGTTGCTCGAGCGACTCCTTGGGGATGAAGGCCGCGTTGTCGATGGCGATCCACGAGGTGATTCCCCCCATGTTCAGGCCGCCCTGGACGTTGACCAGAGCGCGCAAGGGGCGGTCCATGGTGGTGGTCCCGATCGTGTCCTTGAAGTAGTCGTGGACCCGGTTGACGTGGTAGTACATCTGCACTTCCGAGAAGGGATCGTTGGGATCGCCCATGTCTTCGGGGACCTGCACGCTGAGATAGTTGCCGTCCACGTCCGGGGCCACGGTCTGCTCGAGCACGCACAACGAGATCGTGATCATCTGGCCCATGGCCATCTGGGTCGTCGAGATGCCGCCCGGTTCATTGAGGCAGTTGAATACGTTGGCGAAGCTGCCGGCGAGTCGCCCGTTTGGGTTCGTGAGATGGGGCAGCGTCACCATTTCCGGGGGCGCGATCTCCACCTCGTTCGGGTTGGCCCAGACAAAGGCCAGATTGGCCTCTGCAGGCACGTCAAAGGGCACGAAGGCCTCGTAGGTGTCGGTTACGACATCGGGGTCGGACTCCCCGTCCGGTTGCGCATCCGGGTCTTCGGCATCCGCCGAAATCTCATCGACGTCCGCGGTCGAAGTGGTGTCGGATTCGACGTCATCGATGGCGTCACTGCCCGCGCCGTCTTCGAGAATTTCGAGCTGCGGCCCCTGGCTTCCGCCGCCGCCGCAGGCCGCTATTGCAAGCACCATCAGGCCACAGGTCACGCTGACCACTGCTTTCATCGTCGTTTTCATCTCTGCCTCACTCGATGCCCGACGGCCGCACCCAGCGGACCCTGCCGGTCTCCATGTCGACAAATACCGCCTGACGACCCATGGGCATGACCGAGGGCGCCACCACGCGATACGCAAACACCGGGGGAGCACCGGGCAGGATCACCTTGCTCACCCGGGGCGCCGCGTCGGTGGGCATGCCCTTCAGATGTGCGCGCGCCGTGGCCACAGCCCCTTCGGTGCCAATGTCTGTGGCCGGACTGCGCAGGTCCTTCAGATCCGCGATGTTCAGCGTCACGGACCGGACCCGCGTCCCGGTGGCATCGAACCGCACCACCACGTCGCGGCCGAACACCACCACCCCTTGGTGCATCTGCTGCAGGCGAACCCGCACGTTGCTTCGGGACACCACGGGCGCGTCCGCCATCAGGTCACGCGAGGCCAAGCCCAAAAAAGCGGCATGGCGATCGAGGAATTGCTGTGCGCGCTCGGCCGGTTGCGCGCCATCCGTTACGGCATCGAGCCCTGCGAGCATCCGCACTCGGTCCCCGGTCCGATGCCAGGTGACCCGCGCCTTGTTTCCGAACATCCGTTTCACATCGTCCGTCGAGGTGCGCCCCGCGGCCAACGCGGGAATCAGCAGCATCCCCAGGACCATCACCCATCCATGTCGCATGATGCCTGCTCCATCTGTGGTGCCTGCGGGACCATTCCCGCAAGGCCTGTGGCGCATCATACCGGAAAAAGTCGGTGCATGCCTGCGGTTTCCGGTAGAATCCAGGCGGGTTCTTTGGCGGAGGCAACAACATGCGTGGTTGGACCATGGTGTTAGCGATGCTCGGCATCGCTAGCTTGGCGGCGGGCGGTTGCGGCGGCAGCGATGCGGGCGTGGACCTGACCGATGTCGTGGAGATGCCCGCGGGCGTCGACGTGATTGACGCGGAGGATGACACGTTGTCCCCGGACGCGGCACCCGACACGGTGATGCCCGACGACGTGCAGATGCCACCCGAGGTGATGCCAGACACGGCCGAGGAGTTGCCCCCGACCGATGCCACGAACTACGTGATCCTGACCACCGAAGAACTGTTCGGCGCGGCCGAAGCCTTTGCGGCCTATCGGCAGGGGCAGGGCTATCGCACCGCGATCTATCAGTATTCGGACCTGGCCGGCAGCAGTACCACGGCGAAGGTGGCAACCATGCGGGCCGAGGTGGCGGCATTGCGGGCGGTGTTGCCGCAAGGGTATCCCCTGTTCGTGCTGCTGCTTGGCGAGGCTCGTGACGGCTCGCTGCCGTCGACCTCGTGCGACAACATGCTGGGTGGGTGTCGCACGGACTCGGACTACGTGGACATCGATCAGGACGGCTTGCCGGACGCGG
>CAYRIB010000042.1:0-22317 GCA_964424165.1 uncultured Myxococcales bacterium
GATGTCGCGTCGCAAAATCGCAGGGATGGTGATCATGGGGGCCATGCTGGTGGGTGCCGTGGTGTTTCTGTTCAGTCGCATGGTGCTGGTTCCGTACGAGCCCATGCCGCTGTCGGTCTTGGAACGGATGCCCATCGCGGAGGCGCTGGTGGTGCCCGGTCTGGCCAACGTGCCCACGACCGGGGCGTTGCAGCCCCGCGTCTTGCTGATCGAATTTTCGGACTTCCAGTGCCCCTACTGCCGGGTAGGATCGGACAACCTCGCAGAGGTGATGGGAGCACGTGGCGATGCGGTGCGGGTGTGGTTCGTGAACACGCCTCTGCCGTTTCACAACCGGGCCCGCGACGCGGCTGCCGCGGCAATCGCAGCCCATCAGCAGGGGCGTTTCTTCGCCTATGCGGAACGACTGTTCGCGGGTCAGGATGCGCTGGACGATGCCAGTTTGTTGCGGCATGCCCGCGAGCTCGGCCTCGACCTCGAGCGGTTCGAACGGGACCGGGTAGGCGATGATGTGACCCGGGCCCTGGTACGTGACGATCGAATCGGAAGGGCTGCCCGTGTGTCGGGCACGCCTTCGTTCAGTTTGAATGGCCGTCTGATCGAGGGGTCCAAGGATCCCGAGGTGTTCCTCGAAGTCGTGGCCGAAGAAGTGTCCAAGGTCGATGCGGAAATGGCCGCTGGCCTGCCCCTGCACGAGGCCCTGCGCAAGGTCGTCACCGCAAACGCCGGGTCCAGCTACGTGAAAAACGTTCTGGGGTGGTGATCAGGGCAGGGGGCGTCTACTCGGCCACGGCGTCGGCGACCAACGGGTTGTCCCCGCATCCGGGTTCGTCGCGACGGTCGACCGACAGGTATGGGTTGAAGCAGTACTGGACCGAGTAGTAGTCCACGTCCACGTCGTCCACGTCCTCGTTCACCGTGATGCTGTGACGCGTCGCGAAGAAGTGGGCGGGGTCGATGAAGAAGAAGCCCGCCGGTGATTCGAAGAACTGGCCGATGCCGGTCAGCCACTCCCAGCCCCACGGCGCGAAGCCCTTCCATGCAGTGGTCGGGGACACCGGGTTCTGGAACGACTGCGGCACGATCTGGCCGGCACCCAGACAGTCGCCGCACGAGGCCAGCGGCGCATAGGACACCGTGCTTGCCCAGATGCCGTTGGCGTCGACCGCGTCACGGCGGGTCCACCACTCGCCCAGAATGGACTTCAGACCGTAGCCCACTTCGGTGAGGTTGTTCGGGAAGGTGGTGGCCTTGGCGATGGGCTCGGCGGTGCCGCCCTCGTACACATACTGGATGTAGTGCGAGGGATTGCCGCTCTTCTGACAGGGGGTGTTGCTCTGGGTATTGTCGCGGATCCACAGGCAGTTCTCGTGGGCGCCGGCGGTCAGGTAGGCCTCCCAGCGATTGCCCTTGAACAGGACCGCCTGGTCGTACTTTTCGGTGGCCCGGTAGGACAGACCGCTCTCGTTCGTCACGAAGCCCTGGATCTCGCGGTTGCCATTGAAGAAGTAATTCTGCACCGAAATCGGATGCTCTTCGGGATGCTTCTGGACCACGACCATCGAGCCGGCCAGGTCGTTGGCAAACGCATCGTCCGTGGACACGCCACCGTGGCGCGGCCAGAAGAAGGCATAACGCACGAAGTAGTGGCTCTTGGTCTCGACCACGTCATAGTAAACGTACGGGGTGATCGAGGTCGCGGTCTTGATGTTCGCGTCGTTGTTGCTCGCCTTCCAGTCGCCGTCGAATTCGAAGGCGGCCAGATAGTCGAACTGCGGGGCCGTGGGCGAAACGGCCTGATAGATCACCGGGGCATACTTGGCGGCCAAGGCGTCGAACTCGGTCAGGGCTGCCGGTGCGGCCGTGTAGAACTTGAACTGGTACCATTCCATGCGGTTGCCGGCCTTGTCCGCGATCTTGTTGTCCAAGGTCACGGTGTAGGGCGACGCATACTGCATCTTATAGGCGGTCTTGACCGTGAACGTGACCGTGAACGTGGCCGCGTTGTACGCCAGGTCCCCAGGGATGGCGTTGCCCAACGAGTCCTTCATCTTGAAGGTCGTGGTGTCCACGGTCTCCTTGCGGATGTCTTCGCTGAACGTCACGCTGACCACAAACGGGGTCGCGAGCGGCACGTTCATGGCATTGGCCGCGGGATTCGAACTCGCCACCGTGGGGGGCGTCACGTCTTCCATCAGGTCCAGGAACGTTACATCCTGCAGGAGGTCAC
Organism: uncultured Myxococcales bacterium; assembly: GCA_964424165.1. Lineage (GTDB taxonomy): Bacteria > Myxococcota_A > UBA9042 > DTJE01 > DTJE01 > CAYRIB01. The sequence continues at coordinate 2,231 of CAYRIB010000042.1, forward strand.
CCATGAGGTCGGTGATGCCGTCCGGGTCGACCAAGGTATCCGTGGGGGGCGTCTCGACATCGGTGTTGACGATCGTGTCGTCCTGGGGCGTCACCGCGCTCTCGCCGCCCCCGCACGCCACAGCCAGGGCCAGCAGGAACAAGGCCAAGAAAATCGTCACGTGCTTCATGAAAGTAACCTCCCGTGTCAGGATGCAATACGCAAATCCGCGATGAATCATCCATGACCGGGGCTCAAAAGTCAAGCGTTCATGGCCAGTTCAGGGCGGTCCGAAAGGGCTTTTCTATCCCTTGCCGATGGCGAGCATGGTCTGTAGAGCAACCCGTGCGTCAGCGATCGTGTCCGGCGGGACGTTGACCACCTGATCGGGGCGGGGGGCGGTCAGGGTCTGCAGCACCTTGTCCAGAGTGATGCGATACATGTTCGGACACAAACTGCGTGCCAGGGGCAGCACCGTGCGGTCAGAAAGCGTGGCCGCCAGGCGCATCACCAGATTGACCTCGGTGCCCACGACGAAGGTGGACCCCGCCTGGCCGGCCGTGACCTCGCGCACCAGATATTCTGTCGAGCCGCTGCCATCCGCGGCCCTGACCACGGCCGGGTCGCATTCCGGATGCACCAGCACGCGGCACCCCGGGTGATTGCGCCGCGCCTGCTCGACCATGGCGACGGTGAAGTGGGTGTGCACGTGACAGTAGCCCTTCCACAGCAACACCGGGGCCGTGGCGAGGCGCTGCGGGGCCACGCCGCCATCGGGGATCGTGGGGTCGAACACGGGCGGGTTGGCATCCACCCCCAGGGCGAGCAGGGTGTTGCGCCCCAGGAACTCGTCGGGCACGAAAAGAATCGGTCGCGCCTGCGCCAGGGCCCACGTCAGTACCCGCCCCGCGTTCGAGGAGGTGCACACCGCGCCCCCGGTGCGACCGGCCACGGCCTTGACCTCGGCGGAACTGTTCATGTAGGTGACGAGCAGGGGGGGGCGCCCGGTAGCTTCGGCCAGGAGGTCGATCGCGCGTTCGGTGTCCGGTGCGTCGGCCATGTCGGCCATCGGGCATCCCGACCAGGGATCGGGGTGCAACACCTCCTGGTCGGCTCGGCCCAACACCCGGGCACCCTCGGCCATGAATCGCACGCCGCAAAAGACGATGCGCCGCGCATCCGTCCGTTCGGCCGCCCATTTGGCCAGCGCGAACGAATCGCCCACGAAATCCCCCAGACCCACGACCTCGGGCCGCTGGTAGTGGTGCGTCAGGATCACCAGCCCGGGCTCGCGTTCGCGCGCCTTCCGGATGGCCTCGATCAGGTCCTGCTGATGCTTGTCGTTCATGGCTAGAATGGTAGGCATGGCCTACCCGGACGTCAATCCGAATCTGCGAAGCGGGCCAGGCGATCGCGCGACTGCAAGAGGTCGGTCAGGCGCGCTGCGAGGTCCTGCGTGATGCGGTCCGCGTCCAGGGTCCGGCCACACAGGGTCTCCATACTGGTCACGGCCTGTCCAGGCACCTTGCAGGGGTCGATCAACCCGAAGCCTTCGAGGCCTGGACCCACGTTCAGGGCTACCCCGTGCGTTGTGAATTCCCCGTGCAGGTGCAATCCCACCGAGGCGATCTTGGCCCCATCCCGGTACGCGCCCGGACGACTGGTGTCCCACACCGCGTCGATGCCATGGTTTGCCAGGATGCCAAGCACCGCTTCCCCGATGCAGGCGATGAGCCCGTCGATCGTGAGCCCCAGGCGGGCCAGATGCACAATGGGGTAGACCACAGCCTGGGCGGGGTAGTGGAAGGTCGCCCCGCCGCCCCGATCGACCCAGTACAAGCCGATGCCACGAGCGCGGCGTGCCCATCGTTCCACATGGACCTCGGCGGCAGTGGCCCGCCGGCCGAGTGTGATCACCGGTGGATGTCGAACCCCGAACACGATGCCCGAATGGCCCCCGGCTTGCACCTCACTCAGTGCGTTGGCCTGCGCAAGCAGTGCCGTGGCGTAATCCATCAACCCGAGTTGTCGCAGGGTCACCATCACGGCGGATGATGGCAAACTTGCCGCGATGCGTCAAGCAGGGCACGCGATCGATGGCCTTTTCAGTCGTCGCTTCCGGGGTATAATGCGCTCTTCTGACAAGGTGCCTTTGGGATCGAATCCGGGGGGGAGTTGATGGGCGAAAACGGCGCAATGTTTCCAAAATTCTTCGAAGACTGCATCGTCTCGAACGATGAGGCCCTCAAACGCACCGTGCGGTCCGGGATGCGTATCGGCAATGGTTTCGCAACGTCCGAACCAAGCACCTTCGTGTCCACGCTGTGGGATCACATCGTGGCCGAAAACCTGGAGCATATCCGGGTGTTGCAGGGACTGTTCATGGGCCCGCATCGTTTGTGCGTGGGCGATGCCCTGGCCGGTGGCGGGCGTCTGTCCGGTCTGGTCGACAACATGGGGTCGATCCCCGGATTGGGCAGTCTGGCAGCCCGGGCCCGAAAGACCGCGGCGAAGCTCGACGGACTCAAGCGGCTGATCGCCCACTACGAAGAGATGTTGCGCCGGGACATCGTTCTGGAGTCCGCCTTTCTGGGCGGCGCCACCAACATGTTGATCCCCATGAACCCCCTGGTCCGGGCCCTCTACCCGGCGTTCGCCGGACGCAACACGAGCCGGAACGGGGTCACGGACATGCATTCCATCCACTTTCCCGACGCGGTGGATTCGCTGGCCTACGAGGATGGTGCCACGGCCAAGCTGGACCTGTTCGTGGGCGTGATGACCCCTCCCGACGAAAACGGGGACATGAGCCACGGCCCTGCCAATGGCGCCAACGGGGACGTGATGGAACGGGTGTTGCAGGATCTCGACATGACCCTGCTCGTGTACGTCAACTCGGGCTATCCGTTCACCTACGGATACGGTGATCGGCCGAACACCATTCACATCTCGCGGTTCGAACGCCTGGCCCGCGCAGGTAGGCTGGTCGTGGTCCTCGATGACGCCCCGGTTCCGGCGACCCCGGCCGGGGCGTTCCAGAACCCGTCACCGAAGGAAACCGCCATTGCCCGCAACATCGTCAACCACATCGAGATGAACGCTGCGACCACCTATGGCCGGGCCCTGCAGGTGGGCATCGGGCAGACCGGCGTCCAGGCCATCAAGCTGCTGCGGGAAACCAAATGGTGGGGACGCCAGTACAGCGAAATGCTCGAGCCGTTCACTCTGGACCTGTTCGATGCCGGGCGCATCCAAGGGTCGCACTGGATCGAAAAGAATGGTGTCCGCACGCCGCTCGACGGCAAGGTCGTGTGCACGTTCTCGATGTGCGAGAAGGGCGACCCGTTCTACCAGCGCCTGCACAAGAACCCGGCCGTGGTGATTGCACCGGCTTCGCGTGTCGTCATCCCCGAAGGCTTCTACGGGGGGCTCGGGATCAACAACTGCCTGGGCATCGACTTCCAGGGCCACATCAATTCGGGGGGGCGCGAACGCAACCACCATTCCGGGATTGGGGGCGGGGCCATGATCATCCGGGGCCTGGGCAAGGGCGGCTTTGGTTACATGTGCCTCAAGTCCACGCATCGGGGGTTCGATGGCCGGCGGCATTCGTCGATTTTCCCGTTCCTGCCGCGGGGGACTCCGATCAGCCATGTGGGGCCGGACATGATGGGCGGACGCGACGGCGCCAGGTTGTTCGTGGTCACCGAGCATGGGGTGTTCCAGACATCCGGGCGCAGCCAGTCCGAGCTCATCCGCGGCCTGATCGGCATTGCGGATCCGCAGTTCCGCGAGATGCTGGCCAAGGCGGCATGGGAGGAGTTCCGGGTTCGGGTGGCAGTGTAGGGACCGACTGAAAATCCGCTAGCGCGACCAACCGAGCGCAAATCCCTTGCCCGTCACGATCTCGGGGGTGACCACGGGTACGGGGCCGTCCTTGGGCAGCACGATCCGCATGGGGCATGCTTGCAGGATGTCCCTTTCCACGTCGATCCCCGGCATCACCTGGGTGAGCATCATTCCCTCGGGGGTCAGGCGAAACACCCCCACGTTGGTGACGTAGTGAACGCTTTGCCCCTGTTCGAGCGCGCGCTGACCGTTGAAGGTGACCTCGCTGACCATGGGCATGAACTTGTGGACGCCGGGCTTCACAATCCGCAGCTGATGGCCCTCGATAGCCATCCGCGCATGCGCCATCCAGGTGCCTACGAAGATGATGTGGCGGGCCGCGGCCACGATGTCCGGAAATCCGCCGGGGCCGACGACCTGGGTCGGGCGCGGTCCGCGGCGCGACACGTTCACGTTGCCATGCTCGTCGGCCTCGAGCAGCCCGAGCACGGCAATCGAGAGGTTGCCGTAGTAGTGACGGAACATCTGTACCGACGACATGAATCGGGTCGGGTTGACGGCCGAACCGAAGAAGATGCCCGGCGTGGGCACACCCCCGAACACGCCCGTTTCCGTGGTGAACGTCACGTCACGATACAAGCCCGATACGAACAGAAGGCGGCCGACTTCTTCGGGAAGCCCGACCCCGATGTTGACCATGGCCCCGGGCGAGGTCTGGCCGACGAAGACGCTGGCCGCGAGCCGTGCGAGGGCGTCTTCCACGGGGCCGCGCTGCGGGGTGATCCGAAGGAAATGATTCAAGTAGCGGACCCGTTCCAATGCATCGGCCACGTCCACACCCGCCCCTTCGGTGAGCATCGGCCAGTGTCTGCGTTGCGGGATCGATGCGGCCTGTTCGTTGCGCGGGTGGACCACGATCGCATCCACCTGATCCGCGGGGAGGTAGATGTCCGAGGGGCTATGCGGCACGATCTCGCTGACGCTTACGAGGTTGGTGCCTCCGTTGGCCCGCACGGCCAGGGCCGCCTCCATGGTTTCGGTGAGCATGCAGGCGTTGCGCATGTAAATGTTGCCTTCGCAATCCGCGGCCGGGGCCACGAACATGGCCCGCTGCACGCGTGGCATGGTGTAGCGCAGGCGATGGTCTTGTGCGCGAACCAGGTTGCCTTGCACATGGGGTGAAACCTGACTCCCCGGGCCTACTCGGGGGTCCATGAACGTGCCCAGACCGGCCTCGACGAGCACGTGGTCTTCGCCTCGGGCTTGGGCCTCGAGCAGGTATCCGATCACCCCCTGGGGCAGGGAGTGGAATTCGCAACTGTCGGCCTCGGCCAGGGCGAGATTGGCCTTCATGGTCTCGGCATGTCCCGCGATGTAGCATCCGATCAGGCCGGGCAGGGCCAGTTCCTCGATGGTGCCCGGGGCTTTGCCACGCCCGCCCTGCGCCCCGACCGTGATCCACGTCAGGCCGCGGGGGTGTCCGGTGCGCAGGAAACGGTCGCGCAGGGCCCAGAAAAAGATGGAGTTGCGATGTCCACCCGCCATGCCCGACGAGAACGCGCAGTCGCCGTCATCAAACCGTTCGGCCGCCTGTCGGGCGGTCACGAACTTCGGGTGGTCGAGACCCGCGGGCAAGAAGTCGAGGTCGCGCTTCTTCCAGGTCGTCACCCATCGCAATGCATGCAGGATTAAACCGACCTTGGTGATGGGCGTCATCGTTCTTCCCCTCTGTGGGCCGCCCTCGATCCTAGGCGGTCAGCGCCTGATTGTCATCCGGCAAAAAACCCCTTGCCACAACGGCCTTGCCAGATTACAAACCATCGGGGTTCTTCGAGGTCGACATGGAACAGCAAGTGGAACAGGTGCTCAGGCAGGCGGTGGAAAAACTTCGTGGCGACGGTACGTTGCCCCCGGATTTCGCGCCGGTATTTCTGGTCGAGCGGCCACGCAATCGCGACTTCGGGGATTTTGGGTGCGCGTTGCCCCTGGCCATGGCCAAGGCCACCCGGCGATCCCCCGCAGACTGCGCCAAGGTCTTGATTGCGGCCATGGACGTGGACCCGGCCGTGTTCGACACCGTGGCCTTCGCGCCCCCCGGTTACGTGAATTTCCGGTGCCGCACCGCGGCTTGGTTTGCAGGGCTTGCGGACATCGTGGCGAACCCTCAAGGCTTCGGGACGTCCAATGCAGGGAACGGCGAAAGGGTTTTGCTCGAGTTCGTGTCCGCGAATCCCACGGGTCCTTTGCACGTGGGACATGCGCGGGGCGCGATCCTCGGCGATGCCCTGGCCCGGATCCTGCGGGCTGCCGGCTTTGCGGTGCAGACCGAATACTACGTCAACGACGTGGGCAACCAGATGGGAATGCTGGGCCGATCGCTGCACGCCCGCGCCCGGCAGGCCCTGTCGCTGCCGGTCGAATTCCCCGAAAAGGGCTACCACGGTGACTACGTGGTCCCCCTGGCGGAACAACTCGCGGCCACCGAAGAGGGACATGCGCTTGTGGCCCAGGATTTCGATGCCCTGGACGAAGAGGCCCGCGCTCGGCTTTCGGAATTCGGGGGCAGCCGCCTGCTGGCGCGCATCCGCGACGACCTCGAGGCCCTGGGCATCCGCTTCGATCAGTGGTTCAGCGAGAAGAGCTTGCACGCGTCCGGACGGATCCTCGCCGCGGTCGAGGAACTGGTGAAGCGAGATGCCGCTTATCGGCGCGAGGACGGTGCAGTGCTCTTCCGCATGGCCGGCAAGGCGGACGAGGATGACCGTGTGATATTGCGGGACAGTGGCGTGCCCACCTACTTCGCTGCGGACATCGCCTATCATCGCGAAAAGCTTGGCCGCGGGTTCGAGCGCCTGATCAACATCTGGGGCGCGGACCACCATGGGTACATTCCGCGCATGCGGGCGGCCGTCGAGGCCTTCGGGCACGCCCCCGACGCGCTTGACGTGCTGCTGGTGCAGATGGTGACCCTGACACGCAACGGCGTGGTGGTCCCCATGAGCAAGCGATCCGGGGAGTTCGTCACTCTGCGCGAAGTGGTCGACGAGGTCGGCCCCGACGCGATGCGGTTCATCTTCCTGTTGCGTCACGCGGATTCCCAGATGGAATTCGACCTTGAACTGGCCAAGGCCCAGACCATGGACAATCCCGTGTACTACGTTCAGTACGGGCATGCGCGGGCCGCGAGCATCCTGCGGCGTGCTGCGGCCCAGGGCGTGGACCTGCCCGCATCGTACGAACCGGCGTTCGGCGAGGCGCTGGTGCTGCCCGAGGAACTGGCCCTGGCGCAGGAGTTGACGCGCTTCCCGGGCGTGGTGGCCTCGGCCGCGTCGCGGCGCGAACCGCATCACGTGGCGTTCTATCTGATGGAACTGGTCAAGTCCATGCACTCGTACTACACACGGAACAAGCATACGCAAAGGGTGATTTCGGAGGACGTCGCCAAGACGCGGGCCAGGGTATTCTTGATCGGTTGCGTCAAGGTGGTGCTGGCCCGGGGGCTTGGACTGCTGGGGGTCACGGCCCCCGAGGAAATGCGCACGGGAGTCGAAGAATGAGCAAGCCATTGACCGAACAGATTGAGGCGCCCCGTCTGGTCGAGAAGCCCTGGGGTTGGGAGCGGATCTTCGCCCACACCGAACAGTACGTGGGCAAGGTGCTGCACATCAACGCCGGGGGGCGACTGTCGCGCCAGTACCACCGCGTCAAGGACGAAACGATCTACGTGCGGTCCGGGCGCCTCATTCTCGAAGTCGGGCAGGGCACCGGGATCGAGCGGGTGGAGATCGGGCCGGACCGGGCCTACCGCGTGGTCACGGGGACCGTGCACCGCTTCATCGCACCCGACGACACGGACTGTGAACTGCTCGAGGTGTCCACCCCACAGCTCGATGACGTGGTGCGGATCGAGGATGTCTACGGACGCGAGGGCACAAGCCAACCCTGAAGCAAGGAGGTCTGGACCATGGAACCGTTGAAGGTGATCCACTCGGATGCGGCACCGGCCGCGATCGGCCCCTATTCCCAGGCCATCGAGGTTCGACCGGGGCGCCTGGTGTTCTGCTCGGGGCAGATCGCGATCGACCCGCGCACCGGGGCCATGTCCAACCAGGACATCACCCGGGAAACGCAGCAGGTGCTGGCCAACCTGGATGCCGTGCTGCTGGCCGGCGCCCTGGCCCGCTGGAACGTGGTCAAGACCACCATCTTCCTGACCGATATGGCGGACTTCGGGGTGGTCAACGAACTCTACGGTGCCTATTTCGGCGATCACAAGCCAGCCCGAGCGACCATTGCGGTGGCGGCCCTGCCCAAGGGGGCGCGTGTCGAGATCGAAGCCGTGGCCATGGCTGACTGACGATCGTTCACGGGGACTGTAGCAAAGCCTGATAGTAAGCCTTCACCAGATCCGCGTAGCTCGCTATCGGTTCGATCTTGCGATAGCTCTCGAGCTCCCGAACCAGTTCGTGCAGGGGGCGCAGGGGTGCCGCGTCAGGAATCCGGACGCTTTCGGGTTCCTCGGGCATGGCGTATCGTCGGGCCGGGTTGACTTCGATGCCGCGTTCGATGATGCGCTTGAGCTTGATGAGTTCCTGCACGGCTTGGCGCTGATGCACCTCGGCGGCCGACGGCTGGAACTCCGAAAGACGTCTTGCGGCCTCTTCCATGTTTCGGCGCGCATTCTGCAGCCACGTCACGGGTTCCGCCGTGCCGCCAGGGACCGCCTTGCGGAACAGTTCGAGCGCCCGGACCGTCAGTTCCAGCACTCCGTCCTGCGCCGCGCGCAATGCGCGCAGTTCCGCCTTTTCAACCGGGCCGGTCAAGCCGTCCGTGTCGCGCTTCCACAGAGTCAGGATCCGCGTGACCTCGCGCAGGGGCGGGGTGGCACGCGACAAACGGGCCGAAACCGTGCGCCAGGCCGCGGCCTGTGCCCCCTGGGTGTCGTCGGCCCATTCGGCCTGGTCGCGCAGGTCCGAAGCCAGACGTACCGCACGCTGCGTGACGTCCCGAATCATCTTGAGCGCCATGTCCAGATCGCGTTCCTCGAGCAGGTCGCGGCCACTGACGAGGTCCTCGCGCAGTCGGGCGACATCCTCGGCGTCGAGGGCATCGAGGGGGTCGGTTTCGACCCGTCCCAGGACGGCCGCAGCCTCCTGCACGCGCTCGATCAGTGCCCCAACCTCGGATGCACGGGCCGTGGTCAGGGTGTCCGTGCGCGTCTTGAGTACGAACGCGGCCTGTGCCGTTCGGTCCATGACCGTGCGCTGTTCCTGTGTGGCTTGACGGATGAGCGTTGCCGTCTCGTGGGGCAGAAGAATCGTGCGGGTTCGATTCAGTGCCAGACGGCCGAGACTCGTTCGGCCTTCCATGACCAGTTGTTCGAGGGCCTCTGCGGCAGCCTGGACGGTCGGGGCGTAATCCTGTTCTGGAGCCGCGGTGGCGACGCGCTCGAACGATGTCAGCACCGCGTCGCGAGAACGGGTCCATGCCAGCGTCAAGGCCGTTGCTGCGCGCCGCGCCCCCCCTCCCTCGACCTGCCACACGGCAGTGATGCGCTGGGTCTCTTCGTGGAGCATGCGGATGAGTCGGCGCGAGCGATCGAGCACCCGGCGCAAATCGCCCCGTGTCGATTCGTTCGCTGGACGAACGATCGCTGTTCGCAATCGGCCGGCCTCGCGATCGATCTCGGACAAGCGGGCGTCCATCTGGGCCAGACGTTCCAGGTTCGATGCCGCATCCAGTTTCAGTGCGGTCGCAGCCAAAACCTCCTGGACAGTCCGTACGGTGACATTCATGGGGTCCACGGCACGGATGGCACCAGCGGCATCCAGCAGGGTCTGGACGTCCGGGGGGGGTGCGCCGGGACTTCCCTGCCGCGCCTCCTCGGCCAGATTGCTTGCACGAACATCCAGGGCAGTCCAGGTGGACGACAAATCGACGGACAAGCCGATCGTTGGGTCCATCCCTGGCGCATCGGTCGCTGCCAGCATGTGCAGGCACGCATCCAGGAGGGTATCGAGGGCCTCCAGACGTGCCATGGAACGGAAGCGTGGGTGATCCACAAAGAAGTGCAGGACCGCGCTTTCGCCCGTGTTGGCCGTATCTTGACGCTGGCGGCCGAAGGCCTCGATCGACAAGTCGATCCGCCCGCCGGCTTCGGCCACATCGGTCGGCATGGTGAAGGCGAATTCACCCGACGCCTTGCGGGTGCCCTCGGCCAGCGTTCGCAAGTGGGTCCGGGTCGCGACGCGCGACGGCTCGAGGGGAAACTGCAGCACCATGTCGATGCCGGCCAGGGCGAACGACGAACTGGCCTCGTATTGCAGAATCACGGTTTCGCCGGGTCGCAAGAGGTGGCGCTTGGGTGGGGTGACGTGCACGGTTGGACGTGAGACCTCCACGACCTCGATCGGGCGGCGAACCGTTTCTGCGAGGCGAAGCCCCGACAGCGAAAGAGCCTGCAGGTACCATTGCCCGGAACGGGTTGCTGGAAACGCGGTACGAAAGCGGGTCCCGTCCTCCATGGCAACCGGGTAGTCCTGTGCCACCCCATCGATGACCACCACGGCCACGGCGGATTCCAGGGGACGCGTGAACCGGCCCGAGACCTCGATCGTGCTGCCGGCCGGTGCGGTGATGTCGCCCGTTTCGTCCGCGGGGATGCGTTCGACCCGGTCAACGTATTTGAACAGGAGCGTGGGGCGGATGTCCGATGCCAAAACGTCCACGGCTACCACGGGGCCCGCGAGCCATGAAGGGCTCGAGGCATCGTTCATTCCGAGGATGGTTCGCACGCCGCGTGCCATGCCCCAGGGATAGGCGGTGGCAAGAAGGATCGCGGTCAGCCCCACAAGAAGAAGCAGCAGCAGGATCCTGCGCACCCGATGGTAGCGCACCAGATCGCCGGGAAGGTGGCCGGCCAGGGCGTCGCAAGTCCGTTCCGCCTGGGCTTGCAGCAGCGCGGGCGAGAACGACAGTGGGCGGGTCGAGCCCAGTTCGGGACGAAGTTCCACCACGGTCCGCAAACCGTCCCGGAGTGCGGGCAGACGCCCCCCGATGATCGAAGCCAGATGAACGGGATCGGACCATTTTCCGCGGGTGTGCCACCAGAGTCGGCCTGCGAAAGCGAGGATGGCAATCGCCAGGGCCGAGCCTGCCAGGAAGCGGATGACCACCGGGTCGAGCGACGAGGATGTGGCCAGCACGGCCAAGGTCGACACCACGACGCACAGAACCCCGATCCATGCAGTGGCTTCGATCCAGCGAGCCCGGATCAGCCGAAGCCGGAACTCGTGAAGAAACGCATCGATGGCGGTGAAGGCGTCCATATCCCGGGGTCCTGCGACCCGCTGATGATAGGGATTCGTGCGGGCCCGGTCAACCGGGTGTCGGTCAGGGGGCGCACAACAGGCCGCTTGGGCCTGGGGGGCTGTCGATGCGCCGATACAGGGCGATCGTTGCGGACCGACCGTGCAGCAGTTCCGGGTCTTGGACCTCCTTCTCGCGCACGAAATGAGCTTGGATGAAGGGGTCCTTTGCGATGCGGCTGTCATTGAACCACGAACCCTCGGCAGCCACGAGGTAGCGAACCCGGTCGCGACAGATGCGTTCGTAGAAGTCTTGGGGCGTCAGCATCCCCGTGCGGAAACGCTTGGCATTGGTGTCGGCCTCGTCGGCCGCGATCCGCCGTTGAGCCAGCAGGGCGACTAGCGGGGCATAGGTGGAGGCCCCTGTGATCGTCTCGTTCGGGTCCGTGTGCTCGTGGATGAAAACCGCAAGCTCGTCTGCGGTCGAAAACGCCAGATTCTTGTTCCAGACGTAGTGACGCCAGGGGGGTTCGCGCAAGCCACGAATACGGTGGTCCTTGAAATAGAGCGTTTTCACGACCCCGGACAGCTCGGGAACCAACTGGAGGTCCCGCCAGCGGTATTGCACCTTGTCATCCGGTTGGGCCGCCTCCTCGGGCCACAGGTGCCAACTCAGGGCATCGCTGGCAGGCCCATGCAGGGCGAACACGGCGGCCATGACCGCAACCAGCCCCAGATCGCGCCAGCAGATGGCGTCGCGCACTCCTTCGTAAAGGCGCAGCAGTCCGTCTGCGGCCGGGATGGCGAGGGCGACCAGAAGGGGAACCATGTAGAAGTCGTAGACCTCGTTGAGCGACCCCATCTGCGCCAGGTTCAGCAGGACCGCGAGCCATGCCCACTTCACCAGCCCCGTCCGGGACGGTTGCAGCAGGTCTCGAGGCGACCAGGGATGCGGCGATCGCACCACCCCAACCAGCGCCAGGACCGCGGCAAAGAACAGCACGGCGTGAAAGTGCAGGGCCTTCAAGAAAGGCTTGTCCCGCAGGAACGCGAAGAAGTTATGCACCACTGCCACGGGGATCAGGGCCACGTTGCCGCCGTCTAAAACGGGCATCTGGTCGACGGATCGGACCTCCTTGGCCGCATGATAGGCAAACACGCTTTCAAAGAACGACGCCCCGCCGATCGTTGCGAACAGGGCCATCAGCCCACCAAAGACCAAAGCGAAGCCCGCAAGAAAGCGCGGCCAAACACGAGGCCGGACGAAGCACGCGGCAATGCCGATCGCGGCCACCGTGGCCAACGCGTACATCCCGCAGCCCAGAGCCAGACCCGACAAGGCACCCGCGATGAGGAAACGTCCCGACACGGCGGTCAGCAGGGATCCCATCAGGAACAACGTCATCAGGTTCTCGCCGTTCATGTCACCGGACGCCATCAGGACCTCGTAGGCCGTCAGGTGCAGGATGAGAACCAGCGGGGCCAGGGTGCGCGAGGCCCTGCGCACGGCCAGATACAGCATCAGGCCTGCCAGGCCTTGGGCGAGGACCGGGATGGACTTGGCCACGGCCACCGAAAAACCTGTGACCCCGAACACCGCGGCAGGCACCAGGAGGTGCACCGGGGGATGTGCGAAGAAGAAGTCCCGGTAGGGAAGGGCGCCCTGTGTCATGCGAACGGCTTGATAGAAGTAGATGTTGTCGTCGGTGCGCGTGGCGTGCATCGCGACCAACTTCAGCAACAGGTAGGTCGCAAACCCGAAGAACAGCAGCACACCCTCGGTCAATGCGGGCATTCGCCGGTGCAGCCACCACCCGGCCAGGGCGATGGTGACCAGAGGAACGCCCAGGGTCAGGGGCAAGAACCCAAGCGGATGACGCGCAAAGAAGAGTGCCGGCAACAGCAACAAACTGAACGCCAGTCGCCCGAGCCAGGGTGGGGGTGCCCCAAGAGCCTGGGGCGCCAAGGTCGCAGGGGGCGGGCGTCGAACGCGCTGTTTCCGGGCGGTCATGGCCGCGAGTGTAACAAAAGCCCGGCCGGACCGATATTGTTTGCATGGCAGACGACCGCATCAGTCTGGGCCAAACCTCGGAAGAACTCGCGGCGACTGCGATGCACAACCGCGGCTACCGAATCATCGAACGCAATCATCGGGATCATGGTGGCGAGATCGACATTGTGGCGCGTCGCGGTGGCGAGATGGTCTTCGTCGAAGTCCGGTCACGTCGGGGCAGCAGCGGGGACGAGGCTGCGGACAGCATTGCGGATCGCAAGCGTGTTCGGGTGCGGGGCGTGGCACAGCGCTATCTCGATGTTCGTCCGATCGACTACGAGGAGGTGCGCTTCTTCGTGATCACGGTGTCGTGGACCGGTGCTGATGCCCAATGCACGGTCATCGAAGACGCGTTTTGAGCGGGGCGAAGCTTCTGCGATGAAGAGGGCAGGGACCGAGTGCCTGCAAGGCCGCCAGATGCTCAGCGGTGCCATAGCCCTTGTGACGCGCGAAACCGTATTGCGGCCAAGTGGCATCCAGGTCATTCATGAGCCGATCGCGAAACACCTTGGCCACAATCGAAGCCGCTGCGCAGTTGAGCGACAGGTGGTCGCCTTTGGGCCAGGCGCGCTGCAAAAGGGCCAGATTGGGAATCGTGCTGATGCCATCCACGATCACGATGCCCGGACGGGCGGTACCGGACTGAATCGCCTGGTCGATGGCCGATCGCATGGCTGTGAGCGTGGCCGCAAGGATGCCAAGCCGGTCGATCTGCGCGGCTTCTACCTGGCCCAAGCCCAGCGCCAGGGCACCCGACCGGATGTGCAGGTCGAGGCGATGGCGCTCGCGAAGCGAAATGGACTTGGAATCGTCGATGCCTTGGGAATCAAAATCGTCGGGAAGAATCACTGCCGCTGCGACCACCGGTCCGGCCAGACAGCCGCGACCCACTTCGTCCACGCCGAGCACCGGCAGGTAGCCACTGGTGCGGGCCCATGCCTCGATGAAGCCGGGACCGGTCACACCATCAGGCAGAAGGCTGCTCTGTTTCATCGGCCGGCATTGACTGGTCCACGCCTTCGATCGGCAGCGCAATGCGGGTGCGCTTTTCCTTCAGACGGGCCGCCTTGCCCTTGAGGTCGCGCAGGTAGTTGAGCTTGGCCCGACGGACCTTGGCGCTGCTGACCACCTCGATCCCCTGGACCATGGCGCTGTGGACCGGGAAGACCCTTTCCACACCGATGCCATAAGAGATCTTCCGCACGGTGAAGGTCTCGTGGATGCCGCTGCCCTTGCGCCCAAGGACCACGCCTTCGAAGACCTGGATGCGTTCCTTGTCGCCTTCGCGGACGCGAACCTGCACGCGGACCGTGTCACCGGGCTTGAAGTCCGGAACGTCGGTTCGCATGAGCATCTGCTCGAACTCTTGAATCATCTTGTGCACGGCGCACCTCGCTGACAGAAGACCCCACGCGTCGGGCGTTTGCAGGCAAACTTCCCGAGGCGTCGTATTCTAGCGGGGACCGAAGAGACGGTCAAGCACAATTGCGACGGCCGCGCGAACCGGCAAATGGTTGAAGTCCGAGAGGCCCCGGATGGGCTCGAGGCGGATGTCGGCGCCGCGAATCAGTTCCGGCGTCATGCCCCAACCGGTTCCGAAACTCAGCAGGACGCCTGCGTGATCACCACGGGCGATGCCATCGCGAAGCGACTGGAATGGGGTGATGTCTTCGCTGAGAGAGGCCCCGGTGACGACCACGGTTGGTGTGAATCCATGACGTTGTCCGAATGCCTGGGCCGCCGCTGTTAGCGAGGGCACCACCTCCAGACGGGACATCGCCTCGGCCCTCGGGTGGTCCAATGCGGTCGCCCAGTCCCCGCGCCAATGGCACACGATGGCCTCGGCCATGTCGCGCTGGGCCTCGAGCGGCGTCACCGCATAGAAGACCTCGCAGTCGTAGGTACGGGCCGTGCGCGCAATGTCGTGCAGATCGATGTTGGTAATCGCGGTGGTGACCACTTCGCGCTTTCGGTTGAAGATGGGGTGATGCACCAGGGCCACGGCTACCGGGGGCTTCGATGTGTTCATGGGCATTCTTCCTGATCGTCGGGGGGAGTGGCGGGCCTTCCCAGACGAGGCGGGCGCTTGGGCGCGGGCAGGTCGGGGGCCATGCGGGCGTGCAGGTCCGGGCGGTTGCGCCGAGTCTTTTCGATCGACTGCTCCCGACGCCAGCTTGCGATCCGGGCATGATTGCCCGACAGAAGCACTTCGGGGACCCGGTGCCCCTCGAAATCCACGGGGCGTGAGTACTGAGGGTATTCGAGCAGCCCGGATTCGTGCGATTCCTCGGACAGGGACGTGGTGTTGCCCAGCACCCCGGGAATCAATCGTGCCACGGCATCCAGAATCACCAGGGCCGGGATCTCGCCACCCGACAACACATAATCGCCCACCGAGATTTCCTCGTCCACGTAGTGCAGGGCCACCCGTTCGTCGATTCCCTCGTAGTGGCCGCATACCAGTACAAGGCCCGGCAGGGTCGTGTACTCACGGGCCCGACTCTGGGTGAAGGGGCGGCCGGATGCGGACAACAGGATCACCCGGGCCTCCGGCACGGCGTTGGTCGCGATACGCAGGGTCCGCACCACCGGTTCCGCCTTCATGACCATGCCGGCGCCGCCTCCGTAGGGCACGTCGTCCACGGTGCGATGGCGGTCGTCGGTCTGATCCCGAATATCAAGCGCATCGACCGCGATGATGCCCGCGGCGATGGCCCGGCCGACGATCGAATGGGACACGGCGCCTTGGATCAGGTCGGGAAACAGCGTCAGGACCTGGAAGCGATAGGGGTTGTTGGTGCTCATGCAGGGTCCGGCGTCGGGTCCGGCAGGTCCAGGCCCGATCGTTCGGCATCGACCACGACCTGCTCCCGGTCGATCGAAAGCACGAAGCCCTCGACGATCGGGACCATCAGTTCACCGGATGAACCGTGGATGACCAGGATGTCGGTGGCCGCATGGAACACGTCGTGAACCGTGCCGATGCAACGTCCATCCGGAAGGTTCACCGGCAGTCCCATGAGATCGTGATAGTAGAACTCGCCGTCGGGCAGGGCAGGGAGTTCTTCCCGATGAGTCAGCAGCAGGCACCCGCGCAAGGCCTCGGCCGCCGTGCGATCCGTGATGTCCTGGAGTCGTACCAGGGCCCCCTGGGCCGCCCAGCGACAGGACTCGACCAGGACCGTTCGGTCGGGACCGGAATTGCGACGCAGAATGAGGGGCAGGCCGGGCCTGAGGGTCTGGGAATCTGGGCTGAATACCTTGACCGAAACTTCGCCCTTCAGGCCATGTGCCTTGACGATGACACCAAATTCCACCAGATGGGGGGATTTTGAGGAATCTTGCATGGCCGACCGAAGCACCGCTACTCGATGATCTCGAGCACCACGCGCTTCCTTGCCTTGGTCGCGGCCGCGGTCAGCACGGTCCGGATGGCGCGTGCCGTCCGGCCCTGCTTGCCGATGATCTTCCCCATGTCTTCCTTGTTGACCCGCAGTTCAACCACGGAGGTCTGTTCGCCGACCACCTCGTTGACCGTGACGTCATCGGGAATATCGACCAGCGCCTTGGCCAGGAACAATACCAATTCCTTGATTTCCACTGACGTGTCCCCCCTCCCGCGCGGTGCGGAAAACCGATGGACGAACTAGGAAACCGCCTTGTCCAGATTGCTGTTCAGCAGAACCTTCACCCGATCCGAAGGCTGGGCCCCGACGGACATCCAGTAACGGATGCGGTCCGCGACCAGCTTCACCTCGGGGGGATCCATCATGGGATTGTACGTACCAAGCAGTTCGATGTACTGCCCGTCGCGCTTGTTGTGAATGTCCGTTGCCACGATTCGGTAGAAGGGGCTTTTCTTGGCGCCGAATCTCGCGAGTCTCAACTTGACCATGACCAGTCTCCTGTTTCGCAATGCAAACAACCGCAAGGATTCTAGCATGTTTCCGCGGGTTCGCAAGCGGCATTTTCGCGGGACGGGAAATGGCTGTGTGGCAGCGGATGAAGGTGATGATGGGAAAGGGATGAAAGGGTCAGACGCGGGTGCCGCGGCGGTTCGCCAGGATCGCAAGGCCCAGGACCAGAAGCAGCAGGGCACCGGCATACGGGGCCGAATCCGAGGTCACTGGCGAGGCCGCACAGGATGTCAGGGACGACGACAGTCCCGACGCACTCGGGAAGAGCACGGGGTCGTCGCAGGGGATCTTGCCCGAGAACGGCACCCAGTGCATCTCGCCCGTGCCGAACAGGGACTTCGCAATCAGGGTCCCGTCCCAGGCGCCGTTGTTGAAGGTCACATCAGCGTAGGGGGCGAGCATGGACCCTTGCATGCCGAACGACCACACGCTCACCGAGGTCGCCTCGTAGGCATTGAACAGAATCCGCGTGGCCTCCGCGTGCAGCAGGTTGATCCCGAAGTTGCGCATGGTCAACGAGGCGCCGCTGACGTTCACGATCGACGTCGAGCCCGACGGTACGTCGAAAGTGAGTCCGTTCGCATGGGCGAGCACCGAGGCGTCCAGTTGGAACACGTTCACCTCGAAGCGGCCCGTCAGCACCACGCTGCCCCAGTTGTTTTGCACGACACCATTCGGGACCGCGCCGGCCAGGTAGTTCGACAGAAGTTCCATCTGGCTCTTCACCGCGGCGAAGTCCACGGGGGAAGGTGCACTGCTGCTGACCGTGCCCATCACGGCCACGCTCTGCACCGGGGTCCACCCGTTGCCCACCCACAGGTCGCCATGAACCGAACCGGAATCGAGCGACACGTTGCCGCCCGCCACGATGGCCCATCCACCCGGGGTAGCTTCGCCGATGGCGAATCCCATCAGGGGATCCACGTTGCCCCCGGCCGCCACGTCACCGGTCACGTGCCGGAAGCCCTCGGCATCCTCCCACACGACCACGTTGAAGAGGCCTGCCGTGCCGAGGTCTGCCACGCATTCCCCGTTGCTGCAACCATCGTTCGGGATGCCGTTGCAGTCGTCGTCCAGGGAATTGTCGCAGTTCTCGACCGATTCCTGCTTGGACCAGTCCGGTTCGCAATCGGGCGGCAGAATCTCTGTGTCGGTTTCCGGATCGCACAGCGTGATGCAGGTCACCTGGCAGACTCCGTCTCCGACGGCTCTCGGGTTGCCCGTGAAGTCTTCGTCCACAGACCCGTCGCAGTCGTCGTCCACCCCGTTGCACAGGATGTCCGAGTCGGGCGGCGGAAGCTGCGGGCAGACGTCCGTGGGAACGCCGTTCACGCACTTCCGAACGCCTGCCTTCGGGCCGCACGGGAACGTGCAGGTGATGGGTTCCTGGTCCTCGTCAACGGAACCATCGCAGTCGTCGTCCTCGCCGTCGCAGTCCATGTCGAGTTCGGCCTCGGGCTGTCCGGGCTCGCAGGCCTCGACCACCACGCCGTCCACGCACTGCCGTTCGCCGGTAGCCGTGCACACGCCCTCGCCGCAGGTGATCACCTGTGGGTACTGAGTCGGGTCGCACGGCTCGTCGCAGGGCAGGTCGCCCACGAACGGCACCCAGTGCATCTGACCGGTTCCGGTCATGGACAGGGCGACGATCGTGCCGTCCCATTCGCCGTCGTCGAAGGTCACGCGGGCCCGCGGTGCCAACATCGAGCCCTTGATGCCCATCCCCTGAATCGTGATCGAGGTGGCATTGTTGGCGTTGAACAGCACCCGGGTCGGGTCCACGGTACCCAGGAATCCGAAGTACCGCATGGTCACGTCGGATCCGGTGATGTTGACGATCGCGGTGGCGCCCTCGGGCAGGTCGAACGAGATGCCTCTGACGCTTTCGAACAGTGCGCCGTCGATCGAGAACACGTTGATGGGCTCGGTGCCGGACAGACGCAGGGTCCCGTAGTCGTTGGCCACGGTTCCGTTGACCGGCAGGGCCGCGAGGTCGTCGGACAGGTCATCCAGGACGATCTTCGCGTCGGCGAAGTTCACGGGCGACGGCCAGTCCGTCGGGTCGGAGCGCACGCCAAGCACCTTGACGTCCGAAGTTGCGGTCCAGGTGCCGCCCACCCACACGTTGCCCGCGATTTCGCCCGAGGTCAGGGTCACATTGCCACCGGCCACGAGGGCCCACGTGTTGTCGCTGTTCTGTCCGATCCCGAAGCCCTGCAGCGCTTCCACGTCGCCGCCGGCCGCGATGTCACCGGTCACGTGACGGAAGCCGGTGTAGTACTCGAACACGAACACGTTGAAGTCCCCGGCCACCCACAGGTCGTCGAGGCACAGGTCCGGCTGGCAGTTCACGCCGCAACCGTCGCCTGGGCGGACGTTGCCGTCGTCGCAGGCTTCGCCCTGATCCAGGATCCCGTCGCCGCACACCGGCTTGTACAGGCCGAAGTCGGCATCCTCGAACTCATCGCCGAGTTCCAGCGGGACGCTCATGGGCTCGGTAGTCACGATGTAGCCTTCCGGCGCATCCTTGACGGACACGGTGTAGGTCCCGGCAGGCAGGTCCACGATCCTGTATTCACCGGTCGTCGGGTCGCTCCAGTCGCAGTACTCGTCCGTGCCCGAGGTCGCGCAGATCTGGACGCTGATCGGGAACAGCGGCTCGCCCGGATCCTGCTCGCCGTCGCGATCCAGGTCGTCGAACACGAAGTCTCCGATCCGGGCACACGAGGCAATCACGCAGCCCGTTGCCGGATCGCAGGTCTCGTCCCCGTTGCAGGACTTGCCGTCGTCGCAGGTGATGGCCTCGACAACGCAGCCGGTGTCCGGGTCGCACGAGTCCGTGGTGCAGGCATTGCCGTCGTTGCAGGTGATGGCCTCGACAACGCAGCCGGTGTCCGGGTCGCACGAGTCCGTGGTGCAGGCATTGCCGTCGTTGCAGGTGATGGCCTCGACAACGCAGCCGGTGTCCGGGTCGCACGAGTC
>CAYRIB010000043.1:0-21712 GCA_964424165.1 uncultured Myxococcales bacterium
CGTCTCGTGTGCGCGGCCAATGGCCGCTCTTGGGTGCATGCGGATTGCAGCAGTAGTCAGGTGTGCTCGGACGCGGACGGGCGTCCCTTGTGCAAGACCCGGGTGTGCGATGCGGGCCGAAGGACTTGCGAGGCGGACCAGATCAGCTTCGCCGAGTGCGATGCCTACGGCACCTCGTTCAAGACCAGTGGGCGCTGCGCCGAGGACCAGGCCTGTCAGAACGGCGAATGCGTGGTCGCACCGTCGCGGCTCGGGGACGTCATGCAGGTTCGGGCTGCGGATGGCACCGTGGCGCTTGTGCCGGGGTACTACGCAATCGCGGTGGTCGATGCCGGGTCCAAGGGAACCGACAAGATCGATTTCCCGGTGGCTTTGACCGGCGTGATCGAGGACTCGGGCGACACGGAAACGGACAGCCCCATGGCCCTGAGCACTCGCATGATGTCCATGCCGGTGCGTTCCGGCGACCGCTCGCGGACACCCTACCCCTATTGGGAACCCGCCCGTCCGGGCCAGTTCCTGCGCGAGGCAACGCCCCTGTATTCGGTTGGTGATACCCGGATCTTCAACTACCCCGGGTCGAACGGATACAAGAAGCGCACTGCCATGCTGCGGGCCTCGGGCGTGACCGCCAACTTCTGGGAGGATCTGACCGACGGTCCCGCGGGGCACGTGATCACGGACCGTACGCTCGAAGACGTGGTCGCCCGCATCGACGGTGGTGTGACCCAGCGCAACATCGCGATCTTCGGACCTTTCACCGACGTGGACGGCAACGGCAAGGTGGACGTGTTCATCACCGACCTTCTGCCCGACGACGGCGCCGCGGCCTTCGTGTCCCCGTGGAGCACTCTGCGCGAAGGCAACGGCGACTTCGGCGAGATCGTGTACACCCAGGGACCCGACAACGGAACCGATGCGGCCTATCTGGCCCAGACCATCGCGCACGAAATGTCGCACCTGATCCAGGAGGGCTATCGTCTTCTGGATGGCGGCCTGACTTCATCCTGGTTTGGGATGTCGGACATCTATATTGGTGAGGGGCTGTCGGGCCTTGCCGAGTCCTGGGCCGGACAGAGCATCGAGATGTTCCGTCTGTACGCCATGATGTATCCGAAGTACGTCTCGCTGAAGCGTCTGGTGGGGAACAGCTACTTGTGGGACGAGATGGCGAATGCCACGATGTATGGGTTCGGGGCCTTGGTCACGGAATACCTGTTTGATCAGGCCGGCGCCGTGACAGTGACGGGACCGGGGACCATCGAGGACCTCGGGGGGGTCCCGTGGGTGCGGCAGGCGATCGAACGTCCATCCGGGGTGGCGCGACTCCAGGCCCTGGACGGTCGCAAGGAGTTGGACTGGTACGTGGACATGGCCATCGCCCTGATGATCACGACCATTCCTGACAAGGTCAGCGAGAAGACCGCCGCGGACCCCCGTTACCGCTTCGTACCCGCGACCCGCGACTCCTGGTTCAACGGCTTCAACGGCATGATCACCACCTGGGACGAGATTGGTCACGGCTCCGGAGCCATTGCCATGCGCACCCCGTGGAGCAAGCGGGGCGACACCTTCCTGACCGGGGGCATGAACTACTTCGGCATGAAGGTGACCGGGGCGGACGCCACCCTGACCGTCACCGGTGAAAACGCCACGGTCGCATTGATCCGGTACGTTCCATAAATAGTGACAGCCTCCAATTTTGAGCTCTATAGGCGGGCAAGGAGTGCTTCGATGCTGCCCCGGGCATCCTGGAACAGGGTAAGGGTCTTGGGGTCGCCATACAGCGGGTTCTCGACCCCGGAGTAGCCTGGCCGCGCATCGAGGTTGCACACGATCACGCGCTTCGCCTCGTGCGCCAGCAGGATCGGCATCCCCGAGATCGGCGTGTTTTCCGCGTGGATAGCCGCGGGGTTCACCACGTCGCACGCACCCACGATCAACGCCACGTCCGTGTCTTTGAACGCGTCGTTGATCGCGTCCATCTCGACCAGCTTTTCATACGACAAATCCGCCTCGGCCAGCAGCACGTTCATGTGCCCGGGCATCCGACCCGCCACCGGGTGGATGGCGAACCGCACCGTCTTGCCCGCTTCCTCGAGCTTTCGCGACAGTTGCACCACCGCAAACTGCGCCTGGGCCAAGGCCATCCCATACCCCGGGATCACGATCACCGACGACGCATCGCGCAGGGTTTCGGCGGCCACGTCGATCGGGTCACCGCACGGCGCGGCCGGGGCCACTGCCAAGGCGTCCGCCGACTTGGGCGCCGCGCTCAACTCCGAGATCAGGGTCTCGATGGTGCCTCGGGCATCCTGGAACAGGGCGAGGGTCTTGGGATCGGCATACAGCGGATTTTCGACCCCGGAGTAGCCCGGCCGCGCATCGAGGTTGCAAACGATCACGTGCTTCGCCTCGTGCGCCAGCAGGATCGGCATCCCCGAGATCGGCGTGTTTTCCGCGTGGATAGCCGCGGGGTTCACCACGTCGCACGCACCCACGATCAACGCCACGTCCGTGTCTTTGAACGCGTCGTTGATCGCGTCCATCTCGACCAGCTTTTCATACGACAAATCCGCCTCGGCCAGCAGCACGTTCATGTGCCCGGGCATCCGACCCGCCACCGGGTGGATGGCGAACCGCACCGTCTTGCCCGCTTCCTCGAGCTTCCGCGACAGTTGCACCACCGCAAACTGCGCCTGGGCCAAGGCCATCCCGTACCCCGGGATCACGATCACCGACGACGCATCCCGCAGGGCCTGCACCGCCTGATCCACAGGACTGCGGACCATGGGTGCAGGGGTGTCCGTAGATGCCGTCGTCACCGCAGGGGCCTGAACCAATTCCGACACGGCAGGCGCGGCGAGCGTGGTCGCCTCCGTCTTCACAATGCGCTTGGCCCGTCCGATCAGGACCTCGAACAGACTCCGATTCATGGCCTTGCACATGATGTAAGTCAGGATCGAACCGGATGCGGCCACCGTGGCTCCAAACACGATCAGCAGGCGGTTCTTGAGCACCACGCCGCACAGTGCCGCAGCCAGACCGGCCGTTGCATTCAGAAACGAGATCAAGACCGGCATGTCGGCCCCGCCGATACGCATGGCAAATACCACACCCAGCACGATCGACAACAGGATCATGGCCACGAGCCACGGGGCAGGGGCGTGGTCCGGGCCCACCGCGGCTACGCTCATCAACACGAGTACCGCAACAATGCCCACCAGGATCGCATTGTGGGCCCGCAGGAGCGTGGGTCGCCCGCTGATCTTGTTGGCGAGCTTGCCCGCGGCGAGCAGACTGCCGGCGAACGTGGCCGCACCGACCACCAGACTCAGCAGACCCGATACCTTGCCCGTGGCATCCAAGGTGATCGTCGTCCGGGACAATTCCACGAACGCAATCAAGAAGGCCGCCACCCCACCCGCGCCATGCTGAAACGCCACCATGGCCGGGATCTGGATCATGTTGACCCGCATGGCCACCGCCCATCCCAGGGCCGACCCGACGAGCAGCATCCCAAGGACCAGCAACGGGGCCTGCACGGGATCACGGACGAGCCCGATCACACAGGCTGCCACCAGGGCCACAACCGCGGTCCAGTTACCCCAGCGCGCGGTGCCCGGCCCTCGAAACAGGCGGATCCCGACGATGAGGACCAGAACCACCAGGATATCGAGCAGATAAGACATGTCGACGGTTCTCCGAATCGAGAGGTCACTTCCGGAAGAGCTTCAGCATCCGGTCCGTGATGGCAAATCCTCCCACCACGTTGAACATGGCCATCACCA
This sequence comes from uncultured Myxococcales bacterium, assembly GCA_964424165.1. GTDB lineage: Bacteria > Myxococcota_A > UBA9042 > DTJE01 > DTJE01 > CAYRIB01. Next base: position 3,792 of record CAYRIB010000043.1, read on the forward strand.
GGGCCACGGAACCCAGCACCTTCTCGGTGCTCGTGAGTTCGTTGAGTTTCCCCGGTTGGTCGCCAATCTCGGCCGCAAAGATCACCAGTGCACCGATGACCGTGATTGCCGAAATGGCGTTGGTCATGGACATCAGGGGCGTGTGCAGCAGGGCCGGCACCTTCGAGATCAGCAGGTAGCCGACCACGATGGCGAACACGAACACCCCGAGCATGATCAGCAGGTCCACCATCACTTCCTCCCCTGGGCGTCAGTTCGTGATGCCCATGGCGCGGCGCGTGCCTTCGTGCAGGATCAGGCCGTCGCGCGTGACCAGGGAACTCTTGACGATCTCGTCGTCCCAGTCCACCTGGCCGATGCCCTTCTTGTACAGGTTCTCGACATACGCCAGCATGTTGTTCGCGTACATCCAGGTCGAATCCACGGGGATGCTGCCCGGAATGTTCTGCAGGCCGAAGATCGTGACGCCGTAACGCGTGATCTGCTTGCCCGGATCCGTGAGCGAGCAGTTGCCGCCCTGGTCGATGCCCACGTCCACGATCACGGACCCGCGCTTCATCTTCGCGACCATGCTTTCGGTGAGCACCACGGGGGCCACCTCGCCCGGGATGAGGCCGCTCAGGATGACCACGTCCACATCGGGAAGCAGCGGTGCGATCGTTTCGCGTTCCTTTTCGAGCCATTCCTTGGGCAGGGCCTTCGCATACCCGCCCTCGCCCAGCGCGATCTCTGCAGGCACATCGAAGCCGCCGACCGTGGCGCCGAGGCTCTTGGCCTGTTCGCGGGCATCGGCCCGGATGTCGACCACGGTACACACGCCGCCAAGCCGCTTCGCGGTGGCCACGGCCTGCAACCCCACGACGCCCGCGCCGATCATCAGGAACTTCGACGGCTTGATGGCGCCGATCGCGGTGCCGATCATGGGAATGAAGCGCGGCATATGGTTGGCCGCGATGATCACCGACTTGTAACCCGTGATCGTGCTCATCGAGGTCAGCGCGTCCATCTTCTGGGCACGCGAGATGCGCGGAATGCTGTCCATGGTGAACGCCGTGATGCCACCGTCCCGCAGCATCTTCACGTTCTCGTGACTGCCGGGCGCCGCGGGGTGGATGAACGTCACTAGGGTGGACCCGCGCCGCATCATCTGGATCTCGTGCTTGCCCACGGTTTCGTTGTAGCCGGGTTGCTTGACCTTCAGGATGAGGTCCGCCTGCTCGAACAGCTTTTCAACGTCGGTGACGATCTCGGCGCCCGCGCTGGCATAGTCCGCATCATCCCGGAAGATGCCTTCCCCGGCACGCGTCTCGACGAGGACTCTGAATCCCATCTTCACGAGACTTGCGACCGTTTCCGGCGTCCCGGCCACCCGACGCTCCGCGTGCATGATTTCCTTGGGGATCCCGATGATCATTGGTCACCTCCCGCGGCGCGAGTCCCTGGCCCGCCCGCTCCCTACAACCGCTGTACTTGCCGTTCCATCCGCAGACGGAATTTCCCGGACCCCATGAGGGTCGGTTCCGGGGACGAACAATACCACTTTGGACAAAGACTGGGGATGGGTAAATCTGTTATCATTCGCGCGGTCTTCTCCGGAGATTTCGGCATGCGAAGAACTTGGCTGACGATGATGCTGCTCTTGGGCTTATCCAACATAGCCCTGGCTGCGGACGATCAGGACGGATGGTCATTCGTGACCCGCCTCGAGACCAAAGGCACCGCCTGCAGCGTGGGCATCAGCCGCGGCGAACTCGAGGCCACGGCCGTGGGCCCGCGGGCGCTGGCCGTGGCAGCCGACGGCACCATCGCGGTGGCCGATGCCGTGGGACGCCGTGTGGTGCGCGTGGCGCGCGAGGGATTCTGTCTGGCCCCGGTGTTCGAGGGACGCCAGCCTGCAGACATCGCCTTCGATGCGGCGGGGCAGATGCACGTGCTCGACTGCCAGACCCGAACCGTGCACGTGGCTGGCAAGGAGGGACGAACCTTCCCGCTCGACGACGGCGCCGAATGCCCGAACCTGGCCATGGACGACCATGGCAATCCGGTGGCTGTCTACGGTCAGACCGGCCGCGGACTGGCCCAGGAAGCACCATTCAAGATGGGCGTTCCGGATGCACATGCACCCCTGCATCATTTCGTGCGACTGACCCAGGACAACACCGCAATCCTGATCTCGGTGCCGTGGGGTCAGGAGGCCTCGGCCCGCAATGAAGTCGCGCGCGCCCGCATCCGCCCCGACCAGGGACAGCGTTTGCAGAGCGTCGTGTTTTTGGGAACGGACCGGGACGACCGGCGCTACGTGGCAATCGATGTCCGCCAGGAAGGCAACACCCGCAACGCCCCGATCGCGTCGCGCCAGATCCAGGTTTTCGATCCTTCGGGCCGGCTCGTGGCCAGCAAGAATGCCCCGGCCATGCGCGGGCCGGTATGGCCGCAGCAGGTCCTGGCCGTGGACCCCGAAGGGGGCGTGATCGTGCTCAACAACTTGGAAGGCGGAGCGATGCTGTGGCGCTGGGGCCTGGCCCGCAAAGGAGGTTCGCGATGAGATCGATGCCGTGGCTGGCAGCCCTCGGTCTGCTGGTCGTGATGGCCCCCGGCGCAGGGCATGCCATTCCGCGCGACCGTATCGTGGCCAACGGACTGGCATATGGTGGGCACGTGTGGACCCCCTCGGCCGAAAACGTGGCCGTCCCGGCGCCCTGTTCGAACGACTGGGAACCACGCCACGTCGCGGGCCAGCAGTACACGGGGCTGCCCTATGACTGGGGCGGGTACGTAACGCTCCCCCAGTTCGATGCCGATCTGGCCGAGGGTCTTCGTGCGGGCAGCTATCCCAGCGAAGGCATCCTCGAATGCACCACGGGGGTGGATTGTTCGGGATTCGTGTCCCAGGCCTGGGAGGCCACGCACCATGGGACCTCCACGATGTTTCAGATCGCGCAAGACATCGCCCTGTCGGCCATGGAACCCGGGGACGCGTTCAACATTCCGGGCACCCACGTCATCCTGTTCCGAGGCAAGACCGCAGCGGGCACCGTCAAGTTCTGCCACTCGATTCCGTCGGTAGGGGTGGAGTGCGGAATTGCCGCGGCCGGCGAGTTCACGGATTACACGCCGATCCGTTACAACTTCGTGGACCCCGACGGCGTGGGCACGGGTGCCGGGTCCATCGACAGCCCGATCGAAATCACCAGTTTCCCGTTCGAGCATGACGGGAACACGGCGAATTCCGACAGCCTGCTACTGGACCGATATTCCTGCGCCCCGAACACCAGCGAGGCGGGTGGCGAGGTGGTGTACCGGTTCACGGTGGCCAAGCCCGGGACCCTGGATGTATCCACCGGGGACGAGGCTGGGGTCGACGTGGACATCCACCTGCTGACGAGTCCGGACCAGGACCATTGTCTGATCAGGAACAACAAGGTGTTCAGCTACGAACTCCCGGCACCGGGGACCTACTACATCGTGGCCGACACGTACGTGGACGTCGAGGGCGTATCGTACGAGGGGCCCTATCACCTGAGCGTGGCTTTTGCCGAGGACCCGAACTGGGTGCCGCCGGACCCGGGGCCCGAAGCGGATGGTCCGGAGCCGATGCCCGACGCCGTGGACGTGGTTGAGGTCGTGGAAATCGCGTCCGATGTGCTCGAACCCGAAGACGTCACGGCTTCCGAGACGATCGGGGATGTTCCGGTGATCCTCCCGGATCTCCCGGGCACGGACACCGCCGTGGGGCCGGAGGGTGAGGACAAGAGCGGCGGCGGAGGATGCAGCGCCGGAACCGCGGCAGCACCGTGGGCCTTCCTGCTGCTGCTGCCTCTCTGCATGTATCGTCGTCGCCGGTTCTTGTGGGGCGCGGTCACCAGACTGCGCTGCCTGGCACCGTGGGCCCCTTGGCACCGCAGGCCCTGAAACGGCGGGGTCTGGTGGCCCCGCCCTACAGTTCTTCGCCGCGGTTCACGCCTGTGGGGCGCGGTCACCTGACCGCGCTGCCTGGCACCGTGGGCCCCTTGGCACCGCAGGCCCTGAAACGGCGGGGCCTGATGGCCCCGCCCTACAGTTCTTCGCCGCGGTTCACGCCTGTGGGGCGCGGTCACCTGACCGCGCTGCTTTGCACTGTAGGGCGCGGTCACCAGACCGCGCCTGTTCTGTAGCGCAGGAGGCCACCATGAAACATCTCACCCGGCGTCTCGAGTTTTCGACCCACACCCGTCGCGCCTACCTCAACATCACTGACACCATTGCGGCCCTGGTCGCGGAAAGCGGCGTGAACGAAGGCCTGTGCCTGGTCAACGCCATGCACATCACCGCGTCGGTCTTCATCAATGACGACGAACCCGGACTGCACGCGGACTTCGATGCCTGGCTCGAGGGTCTAGCCCCGCACGAGCCCCTGTCGCGATGGAACCACAACCGCACCGGCGAGGACAACGCCGACGCCCATCTGAAGCGCTCGGTGATGGGTCGCGAAGTCGTTGTGGCCATCACCAACGGTCGACTCGACTTCGGACCGTGGGAACAGATCTTCTACGGCGAATTCGATGGGCGCCGCACCAAGCGGGTGCTGGTCAAAATCATCGGCGAATAGCCGGGAAGAAGCGGGCTGAAGAATCGTGGATCAGTGACCGCCCCGTCCACGGGGCATGACGTTCCACAGGCGTGCCATCACCAGCGCACCAATCACCGCAAACGGCAGCGGCCACAGCTTCCAGACCTGCCAGCCGTAGTTTTCGGTGATCGCGCCCACCGCGGTTCCGGTCACGGCCGCAGCCAGATACTGCATCCCGTCGAACAGACCCGCCGCGGTCGCAGCGCCCTTCTTGCCCCCGAAGTCCATCGAGGCAGCGCCACCGATCATCCCGTGCGCGCCGTTCACGAAGAACGACAAGATCACCAGGCTGACCACGGCCCCGACCGGGCCGAAGCCCATGGCATCGGACAAATAGAACAGCAGAAGGGCCGCGGCCATGCCCACGAAGCCGAACACCACCACCGGGGCCCGCCGTCCCTTGTAGATGCGGTCCGACGAAATCCCGAAGGCAAAACCACCGATGATCCCCAGAATGGCAATTCCCCAGGCCGCGAGCTGCGGCCAGAGGTCCGTCTTGGCGACCCCGTGCACCTCGTTGAAGTACACCGGCCACCAGGCATCGACCACGCTGCGGCGCACGAGCCCGATCATCATGGACGCCACGGCAATCAGCCACATCGTGGGGCTGGTGGCGATCTTCTTGACCACGTCACGAACGCGCACCACCTCGCCTTCCTTGCCCACGGTGGCATCGCCGGTGTCCAGGTTTCCGTAGCCGGCCTCTTCGGGGGTGTCCACCACGAAGAAGAGGTTGCACAGGAACAGGATGAACACGAACCCGGCCGGAATCCAGAAGGCCCACTGCCAGGGCAGATAGGCCACGATCAGCGGCGCACCCGAGAAGGACAGAATCAGCCCGAACCGGATCAGCACGCCAAAGATTGCCCCGAACGTTCCCCGCTCGCGCAGATGGAACCACTGTGCGTTGATCTTCACGATCGACAGGGCCCCGAACGACTGGAAATACCCGTTGATGGCCCAGATGATGGCCATGAGCCAAGCCATATCCGTAGGACTGCCACCGATGGAAAACACCGGTGCCGCTGCCATCACCTTGGAACCGTCCGCGGCCCACATGGCCGGCGATTGAACCAACAGGGCGAACGCACCAAACAACAGGTTCATGATGATGACGCCCACGGCCCCGAACAAAAACGCCTTGCGCCCCCCGAAACGGTCGGCCAGAGGCGCGTTGATGACCACGGAAAGCCCGTAGACCAGGGGCAGCAGCGTCTCGAAAATCCCCAGGTCGGACTTGGTCCAGCCGAAGATCTCCTGCAGGGAGGGTGCCACTGCCGAGAAGTTGTATCGCGTCATGTAGAAGAACGAGTACATCAACCCGACGAGCATCCAGTTCTGGAATCGTCGTGCACGATACTTCGGGTCCTGAAAGACCGCATCCATGTTCGCGGCGTCCGCCATCTTCTGCCTCCTTGCGTGCTTGCGAGTTGTCAACGGTCCAAGGACCGTTTGGGGAGATTAGCACAGCGCAATATCAAATGATCACGATCATCTTTGCTTTCCCGCGCAATCGGTTATCCTAGGCGGCGGATGAACCGGTCGGGGGGGCGGGACCGGGGTGTCCCAGAGTTACTGCGAAGGCCGCCCGCCAAGGAGACAACACCATGTCCGTGATCAGACCGTTTCGTGCGTTTCGTCCTCCGTCTGGCATCGCTCGCGACGTTGCGAGCTTCCCCTACGACGTCATCGACTCCGACGAGGCCCGGGTCCTGGCCCGCGGCAACCCCGTTTCGTTCCTTCACGTGGGCAAGCCCGAAATCGACATGGACCCCGCGATCGACGTGCACGACGACCGTGTGTACGCCAAGGCACGCGAGAATCTGACCCGCTTCGTGACCGACGGCACGCTGACCCGTGATGCCAAGCCATGCTTGTACCTGTACCAGCAGAAGATGGGCGAGCATGCGCAGGTCGGGCTGGTGGCCCTGTGTCGCGTGTCCGAATACGAGAACGGGCTCATCAAGCGCCACGAGTTCACGCGCAAGGACAAGGAAGACGACCGCACCCGCCACGTGACCGAATGCAACGCCAATGCGGAGCCAGTCTTCTTGACCTATCGATCCGTCCGGGACATCGACACCATCGTGGACCGTGCCACCAGTCACGCGCCCGTGATCGACATCGTCACCTCCGACGACATCGGGCACACCCTGTGGGTGCTCGATGATGACCGCGACATCGAGGCCCTCGTCACCCTGTTTGCGCAGGTTCCCGCGCTATACGTGGCCGACGGGCACCATCGCACGGCCGCGGCCGTTCGGCACGGCCAGATGATGCGGGCAAAGAATCCCTTGCCGCGCGGCGACGAACCGTACGAGTTTTTCATGGCCGTCATCTTTCCGCACGACCAGTTGCAGATCATGGATTACAACCGCGTGGTCAAGGACCTCAACGGCGCCACGCCTCAGCAGTTCATGGCCAAGGTGGAGGCGTCGTTCGACGTAGCCGTGGCGGACGGGCCTCGCCCAACCACGCCGCACACCTTTGGCATGTACCTCGGTGAACGCTGGTACCGGCTGCGGGCACGCGAAGGCACCTTCCCGGCACACGACCCGGTCCGTTCGCTCGACGTCGCGATCCTTCAGGACAATCTTCTGGCACCTATCCTGGGCATCCAGGACCCGCGTACCGACAAGCGCATCGATTTCGTAGGCGGCATCCGCGGCACACAGGAACTCGAGCGTCGCGTGCAAGATGGCGCTGCGGTGGCATTTTCGATGTACCCGACGTCGCTCGGTCAGCTCATGGCCGTGGCGGACAGCGGGCAGGTCATGCCCCCGAAGTCGACGTGGTTCGAGCCCAAACTCAGGAGCGGTATCACGGTCAGGCTGCTGGACGAATAGGGTCCGCAACTGGCCTTGTCGCGTCACTACTATGGAGGAGAACGTCATGAAGATCCTGATCGCCGATGCCTTCGATGCCTCGTTGCCTGGTCGTCTGGCCGTATTCGGCGAGGTGTTCGACGACATGGGCCGCCTCGCCGAGGCCGAGGTGCTGCTGGTCCGGTCCAAGACCAAGGTCACCCGGGAAATGGTGGCCGCGGCACCCGCCCTGAAGCTGGTGATCCGCGGGGGCGTTGGGCTGGACAACGTGGACAAGGTGGCCTGCAAGGAGCGGGGCATCGAGGTCCGCAACACCCCCAAGGCGTCGTCGGTCGCAGTGGCGGAACTGGCCTTTGCCCTGATGCTGGCCATCCCGAACCGCCTCGTCGAGGCGCACAACGGGATGAAGGAAGGCCGTTGGCTCAAGAAGGAGATCAAGCGCACCGAACTGTTCGAAAAGACGCTCGGGCTCGTGGGCATCGGTCTGATCGGGACCGAGGTCGCGAAGCGCGCGGCCGCCTTCGGGATGAAGGTCATCGCGGTCGATCCGTTCGTCAAGGAACACCCGGTCGCGCAAATGGTGGGTTCGCTCGACGAACTTATGGCCGTTGCGGATTACATCAGCTTCCACACGCCCCTGACCGACGAAACCAAGGGAATGATCAACCGTGACCGCATTGCCAAGATGAAGAAGGGCGTGGTCTTGATCAACACCGGCCGCGGCAAGATCATGATCGAGGAGGACCTCGTCGAGGCGCTCAAGAGCGGCCACGTGGCCGCCTATGGCACGGACGTTTGGTATTCGGACCCGCCGGACCCGGCCTGCCCGCTTCTGACGGCCCCGAACGTTTTGATGACCCCCCACATCGGCGCCTCCAGCAAAGAGAACCTGCTGCGCATCGGCAACGATGTGGTCGAAATCCTGAACGGCTTTGGCAAATAACGAGGAGGACACCATGGCTCATCGCGTGATCAATTTCTACGCCGGCCCGGCCGGCCTGCCCCTGCCCCCGCTCGAGCGCGCCCGGGACGAACTGATCGACTTCCAGAACACAGGCATGTCCGTGATGGAGATCTCGCACCGCGCCAAGGAATACGACGCGGTTCACAACGAGGCCATCGCCCTGATCAAGGAACTGCTGAACGTACCCGACAACTTCCACGTTCTGTTCCTGCAGGGCGGCGGAAACCTGCAGTTTGCCATGCTTCCGATGAACATCCTGGGCACCGGCCGCAAGGCGGACTACATCGTGACCGGTTCGTGGGCGAAGAAGGCATACAAGGAAGCCAAGATCGTGGCCGGTGACGCGGCGCGCGTCATCGCGACCAGCGAGCCGGACAAGTTCAAGCACCTGCCGGGCGCGGACGAGATCAAGGTCAACCCGGATGCGGCCTACGTCCACTTCACCAGCAACAACACCATCTACGGCACGCAGTTCATGGACTTCCCGAGGACCGGCGACGTCCCCCTGGCGTGTGACATGTCTTCGGACTTCATGTGGCGGCCGTTCGATGTGAAGCCTTTCGGGTTCATGTACGCCGGTGCGCAGAAGAACCTCGGTCCCTCGGGCCTCGTGGTGGCCTTGATCCGTGACGACCTGCTCGCGCAGTGCCGCGAGGATCTGCCCACCATGCTCAAGTACAAGACCCACGTGGATGCGAACAGCCTGTTCAACACGCCTCCTACGTTCGCGATCTACATGTTGCGCAACGTACTGGCGTACAACAAGTCCATTGGTGGCCTGGCCGCCATCGAGAAGTCGAACCGCGAGAAGGGCGACCTGCTGTACGGCTGTATCGACCGGCACGCGGGCTTCTACAAGGGCTACGTCACGACCAAGGAACACCGCTCGCTGATGAACGTCAACTTCAACCTCCCGAGCGAGGAACTCGATGCGAAGTTCATCGCGGAGGCCAAGAAGGCAGGCATGGTGGGGCTCAAGGGCTATCGTGATCTGGGCGGCATCCGCGTGTCCATGTACAACGCGGTGACCGTGGACCAGATTCGTACCCTCGTCGCCTTCATGGAAGAATTCGTCCGCGTGAACGGCTAGCTCCCCTGCGCTACAATCACCCCGACCTTTGTGGAGTCCCAACCATGCGACGTGTACTCGCGCCTCTTTTGACCGCCCTCATGCTGCCCGCGGCCGTCCACGCGGCCACGCACCCCCCGACCATCGACGACATCATGCGCCTGCGCATCATCACCGCCATCGAGCCAAGCCCGGTCGGTACCGCGGTGGTGCTGCAGACCCGCGATTACGACGGTGGCGACAAGTGGCAGAAGGACCTCTGGCTCGTGCGCCCCGGTCAGGCGCCGCGTCGCCTGACCACGGGTGGCGTGACCGGAGGCTCGTTCGCTTTCGCACCCGACGGCACCCGTATCGCCTTCGCCGGGGAGCGGGCCGGCAAGTCCGGAATCCACGTGTTGCCCGTCGATGGGGGCGAGCCGTCGCTGCTGGCAGAACTGCCCGTGGACGCGGACAACCTGCGATGGGTGGGTCAGCGTCTCTTCTTCTCGGCCGCCGTGTACCCGGATTGCGGGGCCGACTTGGCCTGCACGAAGAAGCGGGACGAGGACAAGGCCGCCGGACCGAGCGCCCATGTCTACGACGACCTCTACTTCCGTCCCTGGAACGACTGGTCGACGGGCAAGCATTCGAATTTGTTTGCCATCGATGTTTCCACCACCAAGGTGGAACCCGTGGTCACAGGTTTGTTCGACTGCCCACGGGTCCCGTTCGGTGGTCGCGAAGACTATGCGGTGTCCCCCGACGGCCAAGTCGTGGCCTACACGGCCAAGAAGGCTTTGGACAAGGCCCGCAGCACCAATGACGACCTCTTCCTGATCGAAGGCGGCAAGACCATCCCCATCACCGACAACCCGGCGGCTGACCGCAACCCCGTCTTCTCGCCCGACGGCCGTCGTATCGCCTACCTGGCCCAGGCCGTCCCGGGCTTCGAGTCCGACCGGGTTCGCCTCATGGTCTATGACCGCGATGCCCGCACCCACACGCCCCTGGCCGCGGACCTGGATGCCTGGGTCGACGAGGTGGTCTGGGCGCCGGACGGCAAGTCGCTCTACTTCACCACAGAGTTGCAAGGCCGCATGATGCTGCACCAGGTTGAAGCACGGGCCGGGGCAAGTGCCCGCGTCCTGGCCAGGAACAGCACGGACAACCACCCCGCCTTGTCGGGCGACCGCAAGTCCTTGTATTTTCTGCGTCAGTCCCTGACCATGCCCCCCGAACTGTTTGCCCGCGACCTGAAGACCGGCCAGGAAGCACCAATCACCCGCATGAATGCCGATGCGCTGGCGGGCTGGGCCATGCCCACGGTCGAGGAGGTTTGGTACGACGGGGCACCGGTGAACGGCAAACCACAAAAGGTCCACGCCTTCGTCATGCGTCCCCATGGCGCGGCCGGTCGCCTGCCGATGGTCGTCATGGTCCATGGCGGTCCACAAGGCGCGTGGCTGAACGCCTTCCACGCACGCTGGAACCCCATTCCCTTGGCAGCCAAGGGCTTCGCGGTGGTCATGCCGAACATCACGGGCAGCACCGGTTACGGCCAGGCGTTCGTGAACGCGATCAGCGGCGACTGGGGCGGGCGTGCCTACGAGGACGTGCTGGGCGTGCTCGACTGGGCCGCGACCACGAAGGACTTGGATGCCACACGCGCCTGCGCCATGGGCGGGTCCTACGGCGGCTATATGATGAACTGGATCGAAGGACACACGGATCGCTTCAAGTGCCTGATTAGCCATGCTGGTCCGTCGGCGCTCGACACCAAGTACGGAACCACCGACGAACTGTGGTTCCCCGAATGGGAGATGGGGGGCACCCCCTGGGACAAGCCCGAGACCTATGCGCGGTGGTCGCCGCACACCTATGCGAAGTCCTTCAAGACCCCGATGCTGGTCATCCATGGGGCGCGCGACTTCCGCGTGTCGCTCGAGCAGGCCCTGGTGATGTTCACCTACCTGAAGCGACAGGGGGTCGAGGCCCGTCTGATGGTCTTCCCGGACGAGGACCATTTCGTGCAGAAGCCGAAGAACCGCAAGTTCTGGTACGACTCGGTCAACCTCTGGCTGAAGGGGCACCTGATGCCACGGTAAGGCTTCGGCTTTGGCGGGCCCCATTCCCATTTCGCATCCCGGGATCCAAAACCGCTATACTGTGGTTGCGTCTAGTCCCATTGCCAAGGAGGCATTCATGATAAGGCGGGCAGTGATCCTTCTCGTGCTGGTGTTGCAGCCTGGGTGCGGGGGCAGCGGGGGCGAGGCCTGCGACCCGACCGTGGTCGACTGCGCGGAGGGGGGAGTGTGTCTGTTCGATCGAGTGAGCGCGGAATATGCCTGTGTGGATGCCTGCGATCCGCTTGATGCGGACGCCTGCAGCGCCCGATACACTTGCGAGCCCATCTCGGATCAGGAAGACCGGATGGCCTGCGTGGAAGAGGCTCTGCTGAAGGGCATGGTGTTCGACCTCATCAGCGAGGCACCGATCGCGAACGCCCTGGTGATGGCCAGCAACGCAGCCACGGCCGAGGCCACGAACATCGTGAAGACCGATGCGAACGGTGCGTGGGCCATTCCCATCCACGTGGCTCGCAACAGCCATGGGGACCCTGCGACGGGCGACATCTACACGCTGTTCGCGGCCGCGCAAGACCATGTTCCCTATCCGTCGATCATGCGACCCGTGGTTCCCGTGACGGTGACCCAGTTCGATCCCGAAAGCGACGATGACCCGACTAGCGTGTGGGAGTTCGCCTCGGCCCTCACCGACATCGGTCTGTTGCCAGTCAAGACGGCCGACCAGGGCCGGCCGTCGATCAGCGGCTCCCTGCCCGCTGCGGCAGGCGGAGCCCTGGTCGTGGCCGAGTGCGTCGTTGCGCCATGTCCGTACAGCTACACGGACCACGCCGGCCAGTTCACGATCTTCAACGTGGCCACGGGCAACTACACGATCGCAGCCTACAAGAAGGGGCTCTTTGTCGAACCCAAGCCCGTAGCCGTGGCCGCGACCGACCTGACCGGCGTGTCCCTGGAAGCATCGACCTTCCAGGGGGGCACGATCACGGGCTCGGTCAGCATCGTGAATGCGCCTGGCGGGTCAGTGACCTCGGTGGTGCTGGTGCCGGAATCCACCTTCCACGAGGCCTTGATCACGGGTGTGGTCGGCCCCGGCCTTCGCGCCCCAGAGCCGCCCGCGGTTCCGAACGTCGGGGGTGCCTGGACGATCACGGGGGTTCCTGCCGGGGACTATGTGGTCCTAGCCGCGTTCGAAAACGACGGTCTGATCCGCGACCCGGACCCGACCATCTCGGGCACGCAGATCGTGCACTTCACCTTCTCGGCCGCGGCCCCAACCGCGGACATCGATGCCTTCAAGGTCACCGAGGCCTTGGAGATCGTGTCTCCGGGGGCATCCGAGCCCGAGGCCATCGAGCAAGGCACCCCGACGTTCCGCTGGAAAGACGACTCGAGCGAGGACGAATACGTGTTGAAGGTCTACGACATGTATGGCGACCTCGTATGGGAGCACAGCATGGAGGGCGTCAGCACCGGGGCCGAGGTGTCGCTGATGTACACGGGGACCCAGGCCCTGGTGCCGGGCATGTACTATCAGTGGAAGGTCACGTCGCTGAAGAAGGATGCCCCGATCTCGACCACCGAGGACCTGCTCGGGGTGTTCTTCATCGAGTAGATTCACGCGAACTCGCTCGCCAGGGAATCCACGTCCGGCCCGTCGAGGAATAGATACGGCGCAGTCCGGTGACTGCGCCCTACAGGCGATGGCCCGGGCTCAACGGGTCCATGGGGCGGACCTTTCCGTCGTGACAGTAGGTGCAGCGGTTCATTTCGCCCAGTTCGCCCGGTGACACCCCCTCCGCCTCCTCGTGACATGGGATGCACAGTCGATGCATCGCGTCCTCGTAGCTCGAAGCCGGCAAGAGTGCGGGCTCATTCTGCGGCCGGATGCGCGCTTCCTGGGGCACCATGGTCGTGTGACACTTCAGACACGGCGTGGTGTGATCGCGGTCACGGGGCGCTTGGGGGTCTGCGTGGCAGGCCGCGCACCCAGGCCCGGACTTCATGCGACCGGCGTGGGAATCGTGGTCGAAAAGCTCCGTGGGCAGCCGCATGTCACGGTGACAACGCCCGCAACCCGTGGTCTGTTCACCGGGCAGGACCAGATGGTGGCAACGGGCACAGCCGCCCTCCCCCTCGGTCAAGCGGGCGTGTTTCTGGTGGTCGAACGCCACGGCCTCGCCGGACCGGTTCCCGTCCAGAACCATGCGATCCGCCCAACCAGTCGGGGACACGAGCATGGGCACGGTCGGCACGCCGAGCACCGTGCGCCAGGGCACCAGGGCCAGGGCCACGCCCGTTCCGATCACGAAGGCCAGACTGTGACGCGCCCAGGCTGATCGCGGATGGACCGCACGCGGCGGGCACAAACACTGCTCGCCGCCCACGCACCAGCGTTCGAGCGCAAAGAAGTAGAACAGGTGTGCCCCGGCCAGCAGGCCCCCGGACACCAGGAATTCCATCCAGTTGGGTATGTAGCGCGTGCCCGTGGTCTGGATCATGGCCACCCCGGCCACGTTCACGCGGTGAAGCACGATCCCTGCCGCGGCCACGATCGTCGCAAACGCGGTCCAACCGGGCCGACGGCGCACCGCGGGCAGGGTCAGCAACACCGCGGGCAGGAAGGCCGACGTCACGTACTCGATCCAGAACAGGGCCGCATTGAAAGTCATTTCGAATGCGGTGGGCCAGATGCCTCTCCAAGCCAGGTCCACGGTTCGCAGCAGCGCATACGCCCACAGCACCCACGCGGCCGCCCGTCCCAGCCCGGACATGCGGGACATATCGGGCGTGCGGCCGTACAAGTAGTCGGTCAGCAGAACCTGCACCTGGATCACGACCAGTCCCAATGCCACGGCGGACACGAAGAACAAAATGGGCAGCAAAGGCGTGTACCACAGCGGGTCCAGGCGGTGCGGCATGGCCAGGAAGATCGATCCCAGCGAGGACTGATGCAGCGTGGACAGCATGATACCCAGGATCACCAGGGGCAGCGTGGCCTTCTGCAGGGACGCATGCAGCCGGCGCAGCCAGGGATGCCGGGCGCCTTCGAACAGCACGGGCATGAACTCGATGGTCAGGACCACCGTGTATAGCATCACGCACCAGGCCACCTCGAACATGGGCGAGCGGAAGTTCCAGTAGATGATCACCTGCCAGATATTCCATGGCAGACCCAGGTCCACCAACAGAGAGGTCACGGCCGCCAGATAGCCGAGCCAGGCGGTCAGCACCGCGATCCGCACGTAGGGGCGGTAGCGGTCCAGGTGGAAGATGTGCACGGCCGCAGCCACCACGAAGCCGCCCGCGGCCAGGGCCACCCCGCCGAGCACGTTGAAGCCCTTCCACAATCCCCACGGTGTCAGGTCCGTCATGGCCGTGGTATCACCGAGTCCCTGCCAGTAGCGAAGGATGACCACGGCCACACTGGCACCGACCACGGCCCAGAGGCAGGTCTTCACGGTAGCGAGCGGGGAGGAGGAGGAACCGTTCATGAGACGCCCCCGTCCTTGGGGTCGTCACCCGCACGGTGCTTTGTCGCCTCGGCCGCCCGTCGACGTCGTCGTTCAATCACCCACCAGATGCCGCCCATCAGGCCGCCCACGGCCACGAACACCGGGGGCACGGCCATCATCGCGTCCAGGGTGGTCGACGGCACGGACGTGTTCCCGATCCGGTTCCCGAGCGGCAGCACGTCCAATTCCACCGGCGACAGGTACAAGACCCCCGTGCCACCCGCGTCCGTTTCGCCAATCACTCGCGACAGGTATTTGCCCGGCTCCGCTACGATGCGCCGATGCGCCTCGGCAAGCAGGTCGTCCCGTTCGCCGAAGATCGTGGCCTGCACCGGACAGGCCTCGGTGCAAGCGGGCGGCAATCCCTGATCCAGGCGCGACTTCTGGCACAGAGTGCACTTGCGCACCTGGGGCACGGTCAGCAGCCAGTCGTAACGGGGCACCCCGAACGGGCAGGCCATCATGCAGTAGCGACAGCCGATACACCGATCGAAATCGTAGACCACCGCCCCTTCGGGCGTTCGCGAAAACGCCCCGACCGGGCAAACGGACGCGCAGGCAGGATCCAAACAATGCCGGCAATGCTTGCGCACGAAAAGGCCCTCATGACGGATCACCGAGGTATACCGATCTGCCGCCAAGCCGTCGCCCACGAGCCATCGAAAGGGGGGGGACCGGCCCAGTTGGTTTTCCCGGTTGCAGGCCGTCACACAGCGCTCGCATCCAATGCAGCGCGTGACATCCGTCAGGATCGCTTTCACGATGTCGGTTCCTTCGCGTGGTTTCGTAGGCGGCCGAGCGGTCGGGTAATGCGGGCCAGGGCGCACGAGAAGGGCAGCCAGATCAGCAGGGCTTCGCCACACAAGACATGCAGAAGTTCCAGGGGCCGTGGCGAAAGGGGGTACCATGCCGGATGCGCCATCAGATAGCCGCTCGCAAACGCCATGCTGACCAGCGGCGGGATCAACCACATGTCGAGATGGCGCGATGCGCGCAGACGCGGGATGGCGATGCGCGCCCCAAGCAGCACCAACCCCAAAATGACGGTCGCGATCGTCAGGTGCCCAGCCAGGGGTTCGCCGAGCGACGGCCAGCGCCAGCCGAGCCCGCGCTCCCACAACAGAACGTGTCCCTCGTGAAACAAAGGCACCAGGACCATGCCCGACAGGAACAGGGCCCGCAGCGGGGCCAGCCACAGTCCACCTTCGCGGAAAGAGCATCCATCCCAGGGTTCCCGAGGCCGCCACCAGATGCGCAGGATCAGGTGGCGCACGAGGCCCAGCACGAACACCGCCAGACTGAAGTAGAACAGCGGGCCGCGGGCAAAGGCTGTGAGGCTGTCCACCGGTTCCTCCGGTCGGGGAGTCTTTCGAGTTTACACCAGATGCCAGACCCACGGAAAGCCATCGCTCGGGCCGCGATGTCTTTGCTACTTGAACCAACTCGCTCTAGAATCACCGTCATGAAATGCCTGCTTGCATCGATCGTGGTTGGGCTTTGCGCATGCGGCACTGCAGACCTGTCCGAACAAACGCCCGACGCTGCTCACCTGACCGACACCCCAGGCACGACACCGCTCGACACGCCATTCAGCGAAGACCGGTTCGAAACCTTCGCGGACGCGGCCTCGTGGGTTGACACCCCGACAGATGACGCCGCCTTGGATCTCCCTTCCCCGCCGGCCGACACGCACATGGACTCGGTTGAAGATTCTGCCATCGAGGATGCAACGACACTCGATGCCCCGATCGAGGCCCTTCCATCAACGGACATCGATGACCCGCTGCAGGGCCAGTCGTGCGATGACGCGGACCCCTGCACCCGCGATGATCGGTGGGAGGGAGGCATCTGTCGCGGAACCCGATACACGTGCAATGACCACGTCACCTGCACCGTGGACCAATGCGATGGGGAGGGTGGCTGCGACTTCACCCCGGATGAGGGTTGGTGCCTGATCGAGGACCGCTGCTTCGGACGTTATGAACTCCAACCCGGAGATGATGCCTGGCTGTGCGACCCCGACCTCGAGCCGCATGCCTGGTCCGCCCGCCCCCTCGACGGGCCTTGCGACGACGGCAATGCGTTCACTGGCGACGGGTGCGGCCCGGATCATCAGGTCGAGACCGGTTGGGCCTGTTCCCCTTTTTCGGGCGCCTGCATGCCCCTTTGCGGCGACGGCCTTCTGATGGGCACCGAGGCCTGTGACGATGGCAACGGTACCCTGGCCGACGGATGCGGTCCCGCCTGCATCACCGAGGAGGGCGCCCGCTGCTGGGGCAGTCCGAGTTCGTGCGTGCCCGGCCCCTGTCCCGGCATGACCATCACGTATCGCGGCAATCGATTCCTGGGGGACACGGCCGCAGGCCCCGCCGGCGAGGCGGTCCCATTGACCGGAATGAGCGGCATTGCGCGCGAGACGGATTCGGACTTCCTGGTCATCATGGACAACTCGAACCGCATCGCGCGGATTCGCCTGACCTGGTCCGCCATTGGCGCCATCACCTCGGCCGCGTTCTTGAATGGGGTGTTGCTGGCCCATGCGCACGATTTCGAAGGCATTGCCCTGCCTGCGCCAAACGATGCGCCGCAACTGATCCTGGCCGAAGAGAACACCCCGGCCCTGCGGCGCTACCATATCGAGGATGGCACCGCGATGGGCACCCTTTCGCTGCCCGAGGTCTTCGCCACCCGTCGCGACAACTACGGGCTCGAATCCCTGGCCAGCGATCCCCGTGACCACGCGCTATGGACCGCCAACGAGGAGGGGCTGCCGGGCGACGCCCCTCTCTCCACGCCGCAAGACGGGACCACGGTTCGACTGCTGCGTCTGGTCAACGTCGGGGATACGTGGCAAGCCACGGCACAGTTCGCCTATC
>CAYRIB010000044.1:0-19557 GCA_964424165.1 uncultured Myxococcales bacterium
ACGGTGCCGCCCCCGCAAAACGCGCCCGAGGCCCAAGCCAAGCCGCAACCCGAGACGACCGCAAAGCCCGATGGCAAGGGCCTGCAGTCCAAGGTGTCGATCGATCGCTTCGTGGCCGCGGCCAAACTGGTTGAAAAGGACTGGGCCAAACTGACCAAGGTCACCCGGGGCGACCAGCTCGGGGCCGCGGCCGGGGCCGAGCTGAAGGCCGCCGGGGTGCCGCCGACGGGCGTGGTGATCAAGGACCTCGGAACCACGTTGCAAGGACAGTTGGACTTCACGCCCTGGAACATCGACCTGAACGAGAAGCTGCTCGACAAGTCCGCGATCACGCAGTCCGAAATGAGCAAGGTCGCGGATGTGGTGTATCACGAAAGCCGACATGCCGAACAATGGCATTTGATGGCCCGTCTGGAGGCCGGCAAGGGCAAGTCAGCGTCGAAGATTGCCTCGAACCTGGGGATCAAGAAGTCGGTGGCGCAGGACGCGAAGACCAAACCCCTGAAGGGGAATGATGCGGATGCGGCCGATGCCAAGGTCTTTTATGACAGCGTGTACGGTGCCAAGTCCGATCACCGCGACAAGGTCTACGAGAAGCAAGACGCGGCCAAGGCGGCCACGCTCAAGCTCAAGGGCAAACACGACAAACTCAAGACGCGGCTCGACAAAGAGCAGAACGCGGTCACGAACCAGGACGCAGTGATCGTCAAGGCAAAGACCGCACTCGACGCCGCGATCGCGGCCCAGGAAAAGCTCGCCGCGGACGCCTCGAAGCCCACGAAGAAGGCGGCGCAGCAGAAGGTTGACAGTGCCCGTCAAGCCTACGAGAAGGCCGCGAAAAAGAAGAAGAAGCTCGAGGCCGTGGTGGCGGCCACCAAGAAAAAAATGAACGAATTGAAGGTCAAGTTCGATGCCAAGAAGGCCGAGTACCAGAAATGGTGGCAGGCCTATCGGGATCTGCCCGAGGAAGTGGACGCGCGCAAGGCCGGGGAAGCGGTGGCCACCGAGTACGATGTCCTGGACATCGAGCCCCTCGAGATCGACACAACAAAGCCGGCACCGTGAGTGACTGATGCGACGATGGATCACCGTGATGGTTGCGATCGGGTGCCTGGGCGGGCCAGAGGCGTCGTCATGCCCGTGCCAGGAAAGCCGGGGCAAGGAGGTGCAGATGCAGGCAAGAACGCCGCTCGAGGCGATCAACCGGGTATGCGAGGATCTGGGCAGCGCCCCCATCAAGGCGCGCGATCTGGCGGCCCAACTTGGCACGATCGAGGATGAGGGCGCGAGCGCCGTCTATGTGAACGTGACGATTCCCGGGGTGAAGAAGGTGATCGTCTCGCAGGACCCCGACACCCAGGAAGCCACCTACGTGGAATTCATGGTGGATGCGGCAGGGCAGGGCGTCACCCCGAAGGTCCTGCAGGATCATTACGGCAAGCCCAAAGAAGTGCCGCGGGTGCATGCCGAACAGGCCCGGTCGGTGCTGTACCCCACGAAGACCCGCAAGGAATGGCGATTCATGTGCACGGTGGTGGCGCGGATCCGGACCGAGGGCAAGGCCCTCGACCGTGGTGTGGTGGAATCGATTGCCGTGCGTCGCGAGCCGCGTTGACAGACCATGTTGTGGTCACGACCCTTGCATTGACGGCACGTTCGCCGTGTGCTACTCACGCCCACGGGTTGTATTGCGACTCAATCGGAGAAGAATCGAATGGCGCAGCGGGCGACGCAGTCGGTCTTGGACCTGATCGGCAATACCCCCCTGGTTTCGATCCGGCATATTGCCCGCGGGGAAATCCTGGGCAAGGCCGAGTTTCTGAACCCGGGCGGCAGCGTCAAGGATCGTGTGGCCTTGCGGATCATCGCGGAATCGAAGAAGTCCGGGCTGCTGAAGCCCGACGACGTGATCGTCGAGGCCACCTCGGGAAACACGGGTATCGGCATGACGTTCGTGGGCCGGCAGTTGGGTCACCGGGTGATCATCGTGATGCCCGAGAACATGAGCGAAGAACGCAAGAAGATCATCCTGGCCCTGGGCGGGGAGCTCATTCTGACCCCGGCCGAGCGGAGCCTCAATGGTTGCCTCGAAAAGGTGGCCGAGCTGAAGGCCACGCTGCCGAACGTGTTCATTCCCGGGCAGTTCGTGAACCCCCTGAACCCCGAAGCCCACTACCTGACCACGGGCCCCGAGATCTGGGAGCAGTCGGGTGGCAAGGTCGATGTGTACGTCTCGGGGATCGGCAGCGGTGGCACGTTGATGGGGGTGGCCCGGTTTCTGCGTGAACGCAACCCCAAAGTGCAGATTGTCGCGGTTGAACCGCGCAACAGTGCGGCCCTGCTGGGGCGCGAACCCGGACTGCATGTGATCCAGGGCATCGGCGACGGCTTTGTGCCCGAGGTCGTGGACAAGAACATGATCGACATCGTGATGACCGTGAGCGACGACGATGCGGTTCAGACCGCGCGCGACATGGCCCGCAAGGAAGGTCTGCTGGTCGGGACTTCCACCGGGGCGAACGTATGGTGCGCCGCGCATTTTGCGGATGGCCGCCGCTCTGTGGTCACGATTCTGCCCGATCGGGCCGAACGTTATTTCAGCACGGCCCTCATCTAGGACCGAACCGGTGACTCCCGGTTTTCACGATCGCGGGCATCCTGCAGCACCCGTTGCACGGCGGCTTCCAACTGGTCGAGCGCTGGCATGGAGCCGGGGGCCGAGGTGGCGTGACGCACCACGTGCTGGCGCCCGTCGAAGTGAAACGCCCATGTGACCGTGGCACCGCCGATCAAGCCCATTCCGAAAGTGGCATCTTTTCGCAGCAGCAGGACGCCACTGTCACGGATGGCCTGTTGGATGCGGTCGAGTTCCTCGGGCAACAGCGTGAGTTCGTAAGCCCATTCCTCGATGCCGCCCCGGATCGCCGCCAGTTGGTGGCATTCACCCTGCTCGCTGATTCGGAATGCCTGCGGACGGGCCATGGGCCGTTCGCAGCGATAGCGAACAAGCCATCGCACATCCCGTCGGCTGGTCGTGTCGGTGCCGGTCATGAAAACTCCTGGGGGGACGACAGGCACGATGATGCCCAAGTTCCACGCGGGTCGCAAGGGATGATTGTGTCTACGGCTGCCACAGGGCCTGGGTCGTCATGCCCAGGTCTTCGAGCTTGCGGGTCGAGCGGTGCGTCAGAGGCATGGTCAACATGAACGAGGCCTTGAAACGGTCGGTCGAATACGCGTAACCGATGCCGCCGTCCATGGTGTGGCTCCAACTGCCGCTGACGATCGGGATGCTGCCGCCGAGCGCCAGGAACAGATGGTGGCCGCTATCCATGATGTCCCACGCCGGCCCGAAAGACCAGCCGATCTCGGTGCGATCGTAGCCGAAGTCACTGACTTTGATGGGGTACACGCCATGTGCCGATCCCATCAGGCGTACCGGACCCACGGCCACGCTGCCGATCACGCCGCCACCCGGACCCACCGAGTCGAAGTGGAATTCGTCCCTGCGGTCGTTCGTCACGCGTCCGAGCACCAGGATTGATACGGCGGTTCCGTGCAGGTCGTCGTAGGGGGTGATCTTGAACCCAAGGTCGCCCGACAGCATGCCCTTCATGGTCCTTGACCCGTTCATGTCGATCATGCTGACGAAGAAACGCGGCACGATGCCGATCGAGAACCAGCGCGGCACCGGCGCCAGTTCGATGATCGGCGAGAACACGAAGCTGTACTGGGACGCCCCGCTCTCCCATCCCATGCTGGCCCAAACTTCGAGTCCCAGGCGGTGCATCGCGCGCGGCCCGGTGAACGGCAATCCCGCGGTCGGCATCGGCGGGTCGCAATGGCCGCAGACTGCGGGGGCGGGCTCGGGCAGGGGCTCCTCGACCTTCGGGGGCTCGGGCTTCGGGATGGGGCGCAGGGTCAGGTTCTCGAGCGCAATGGCCCCCGCCTCGACCCGGATCGTCTTGTCGATGGATTCGTGATCCGCCAGTTCGATGTGGATCATGTGGTCGCCGGCCGGCACCAGGATGGGCTCGGCCAGGGGCAGCGTGCCATAGTAGCGCCCGTTCAACGAGAGTTGTGCGCCGGGCTTGTCCGCATTGACCACGATCTTTCCTTCGAGCTTCTTCAGCACCACGTCGAGCGACGGCAGTTCGGTACCCCGGACGGCCTCGATCTCGCGGCGCTCTTCCCCGTAACCGGGATTGCGGAACACCAGGACGTGCTTGCCGGGCTTCAGCTTGATCGTCTGGACGACGGCCTTGCTGATCACCACCCCGTCGAGTTCGGTCTCGGTCTCGTTCGGCGAGAGTCGAATCTGCAGCGGCACCTTCAAGGATTCGTCGAGACGGTTGTATCGGACACGGGCGTCTGCGGCCCGTGCCGGCTTCGTGGTGTCCTGCTCCATGACCTGCTTGTAAGCGTCGAGCGCGCAGTCCACGTCCTTGGCAGCCTCGCAATTCTTCGCGGCCGAGAACAGGTACTTGTAGTCCGCACGAAGCGCGAAGGCCTCCTTGTAAAGCTGGGCAGCTTCATCAAATTTCTTGCGCTTTTCGGCACGGGCCGCCTTGACCGCGAGCCTTGCCGCTGCCTTCTTGGGACTCACGGCGGCTTCGGCGGGCTGTTCGGCGAGCGCCCCGACGAGCGCGACAGTGACCATCAGACCCAACACGTGCCAGCACCAGCGTGACCATGTCCTTGCCATGGAACTACCTCCTTGCAACGTTTCAGACCAACACGAACCGCGTCTTCCGGGTACAAGGGGATTGTTTCCGACTGGGGCGTCCTTGTCAAAGAAAAGAGTGGGCAAGAGGTCGTATCGCTACAGTGGAAGAGGGGTGACGCGGGTAATGCCGGGGTGTCGTCTGGACGTTCAGGTGCCAGGGGCCAGGAGTTCGTGGACTGCCAGTGCCGTGGGCTGGACCGAATCGCTGTGGACCCGTGTGCGGTCGACGGAGGATTTCGGATGGTGAGGACTCACAATCGCATTCGCCCGACAGGTCTCAAAGCCCACGGCACTGGCAGCCGGTCTGTCCGAGATGGCCGTCCCCCCGACAACCACCCCTGACCGAAGGGGTCCCATGGAAGCACCGCCCGCAACGGCACCGGATCTGCCCAGGCGTTCCACAGGGGTCAATGTGCTATCGCATCGGGGCTGGCAATGCGAAGGCGCTGTCCACGGGGTAGGGCCGTGTCCGGCGCCGTTGCGGGCGAGGTTCGTGTTGCACTGGCTCGTGGGCGCATCCGCCTCGACGCAGCGGAAGGCGCCTCCGGGGTCGCAGGCGACCCGCTTGCGGGTCTGCCTGGAAGCGGAGGCCGAAAATGTGTCCCACGGCAACATGGCGCATCCTTCATCGAAAGAAGGTTCGTTCTGCTGGGGTTATCGGCAGGTGCGAAAAGATTCTTTAGGGGAGGGGCTCTGTGTGTCCGACTTCGGCCACGAAAGCGGTGATGCCCAGATCCTGGTCGGTCGCGGTTCGCACGAAATCGGGCCATTTCTGGCTCATTCCCGGTCGGAAGATGCGCTCGATCAGATATCGACCGATTTCGGGCTTGCCTGCGAAAGGCATGCGCGCGGTCGGACCTTCGAAGTTCGTGATCCGGGCCAAGGTGTTGCGAATCTGTGCCGCGAACAGTTCACCGAGCAGGTAGTTGTGATAGTACACGGGGGCGATGGTGAAGTGCGGCTTGGCGGCCCAGTCCGGGGCCTTCCGACCCTCGGGCCGAGTGAGCAACTGGAAGCGCTCGACCAGGTCGTACCACAGCGTGTCCAGGTCCTGTTCCGGGTTTTCGTACAGGGCCTTTTCGAAGTTGAACATCACCAGGGTCCAGCGGGCGAAGATGAGTTGTTCGCGCTGGCGCTGTTCGAGCAGGGCATCCGCGTAGGGTGCGACCTTGTCCCTCGGCACCCCGGCGTAAGAGATCAGCCATGTCGGGTTCTTGGACAGCGCCCCGAACAGCATGGCAATGGCCTCGGTCGTGAAGATGTGTGCGGCTTCGCGGAGGTTGTAGGGAAGGTCCCGGTCCACGTACTTGTAGTACACGGCGTGTCCCGATTCGTGCAACATGGTGTCCATCCACTCGGCCGTGGGCTTGACGTTGAGCAGGGTGCGAACGTCGTCGGCGCGGTCGATGGTGATGCAGAACGCATGCTGGTCCTTGCCTGGACGCTCGTAATAATCGCTGCGAGCGACGATGTCCTCCATCGGCAGTCCGATGTCCTTGAAGAAGTCCTCGCCCATGCGGACGATCTCTTCCTTGAAGCGGCTTTTGAAAAACAAACTCGGGTCCACGCGCGCCGACGGAGGGGCTTCCTGGAAGAACGGATTGTCGTAGTGCCAAGGGCGCATGGCCGCGGGCTCGATACGGAAGCGCCCCGCCAGTTCAGCGTCGAGACGCGCCTTCATGTTCCGGAAGGGTTGGTCGGTGGCGCGGGCCAGGTCATCGAACAGGGCGACCAGGGTTGCGGGGTCGTGTTCCTGCAGGCGGATCGCCATGTCCCAATAGTTGGCGAAACCCATCGAACGCGCGGCCTCGTTGCGCATACGGGCCAGATCCACGAGCTTTGGCGCGACCTGGGGTGCCACGGCCTTGAGCGCCTTCCACAGATCTTCCCGCTTGGCGGAATTGGTCTCGGCGGCCATGCGTTCGAGCGCGTCGTTGTTCGTCAGCGTCTCGCCCTTCACCGTGATGCGGAAGGTGTTGAACACCTGCTCGATCTCCGAAGCGGACTTCACGAGCTTCGCAATCAGTGCGGGGTCCATCTGGTTTTCCCGGAAGGCCAGTTGAGCCACTTCCAGCGAGCGGCGCGTGGTCGGGGACAGGGCATCACCCCGTTCGAGGAGGGCCTTCAGTCGGGCATAGCGGGCCCGGTCCGAATGGAGTTGCTTCAATTCGGTCTGCAGTCGGGCGTACGTGTCGAAGTCCTGTGCCGAGCCGGTGTTGGCGGCCTTCCAGTAGGCCTCGGCCGCGCCCTTTTCGAGGCGGGACAGGTCCTCGTAGTACTGGTCCAGAAATTCCCCTGCTGCACGCATGGCCGCTCCTCTTTCGCAGGCACTGCAACCGCTCGGTGTGTCTCGCGTCTGCGGACTTGATGCGCAACCCGAAAGCATCAATGCCAGCACCAGGCACCCCGTCCCAATCCAGGCTCCCTTCATCCCGAACCTCCCGTTGTTTGTGCCGCACCCTCATGACGGCCGTACCACCCGACCTTTATGGCCCAACGACGCGCCTGCGTCAATCCCCGGGGGAGGCAGGTGGAGGCAGGTGGCTCATCATTCCAACGGACTTGACGCCCGGGCCTTGAGGCCTGAGAATCATCGCTGCATCGCATCAACGGGAGGAGCTGTGGCACACGACGAATCGACCTGTGCGGACGTATTGCCTTCGAACGGTGGAGGGGAGTTCGCCTTTCCCGAAGCCCTGTCCATGAGTCTGGCCTCGGCTGAAGCCCAACGCTGCCTGCTGTGTCTGGACCCGCCTTGCAGTCGGGGCTGCCCGGCCGGCACCGACCCCGGCGCCTTTGTTCGGAAGCTGCGCATGAAGAACTGGAAAGGGGCGGTCCGCACGATCAAGGAGAACAACATCCTGGGCGGGGCGTGCGGCATCGTGTGCCCGGTCGGTCGTCTGTGCGAGAAGGAATGCCTGGCCACGGGAATCGAGCGTCCGATCCGCATCGGCGAGATCCAGCGGACCCTGGTGGAATACGGCTGGCGCATCGGGTTTCATCCCCTGTCCCGCAAACCCGACAACCATGTCCGAGTCGCGGTCATCGGGTCCGGGCCTGCGGGCCTCAGTTGCGCCGCCACCCTGGCGCGCGAGGGGTGCGACGTGACCGTGTTCGAGGCCACGGACCGCGTCGGCGGCATCTTGCGCCACGGGGTCCCGCCGTTTCGGCTCGACCCCGCGTTCGTGGACCGCGAAATCGAGGACATCGCGGCGCTCGGAGTCACGTTTTCGACCGGCGTTGCGTTCGATGCCCCGGGCGCGATCACGAATCTGCTCGACCAGGGATTCGATGCCGTGTTCGTGGCGACCGGGCTTGCGACGCCGCTGCGGCTGCCTCTGCCGGGTGCGGATTTGCAGGGCGTGACGACGTCGGCCGAGTTCCTGCGCCAAGCGCGATCGGACTTGGGGCGTCGCACCATCGGGGATGTTGTTGCAGGCAAGAACGCGGTCGTGGTGGGTGGCGGGTCCGTGGCCATGGACGTGGCCACCACCTGCCGGTCGCTTGGGGCGCGTCGTGTCTACTGCGTCGCCCTCGAAGCCCTGGAGGAACTGCCCGCGGATCACAAGGATCTGCTCGACGCCGTGGATCACCATGTGATCATCAAGCCCCAGAGCCGCATCATCGAGATCCTGGGAACTGACGGTAAGGTCTGCGGGGTCCGTGGTTGCGAAACCGAGTGGGCGCGCCCCGGCGACCTGACCCCAGCCAACGCGAGGGACGTCAGCGGCACCGATTTCGCGCTGCGGGTGGAACGGGTGGTCTTTGCCATCGGCTCCGGTCCGGATCCGCGTCTGCGGGACCTGCTTCCGGGTGCCGAATTCACGCACCGAGGTCTGCTGCAGGTCGATCCCGAGACCCTGGCAACGAGCATCCCCGGGGTATTTGCGGGCGGAGACGTGGTGCGCGGAGCGGCTCTGGTCGTCGAGGCGGTGGCCGACGGCAAGAAGGCGGCTTTGGGGATCCTGGCGCGCGCGGGCCGGACGCCCGATGAAGGAGGTACGCGATGAAAGACCTCAGCATCCACTTTCTGGGCAAACGGTTTCCGACCCCGTTCCTGTTGTCATCGTCGCCGGTCAGCAACACGGCCGAGATTGTGGCCCGAGGCTTCGAGGCGGGCTACGGCGGTGTGGCCTACAAGACCTTGGGCGGGCCGCGCACGCGCATCGTCAACCCCGCGCCCCGCATGCAGGACTATCGCTACGCGGGCCGCAACCTGTTCGGGTTGCAGAACGTGGAACAGACCACGGATCGTCCGTTCGAGGACAACATTGCCGACATCCGATGGCTCAAGAAGCGCTTTCCCGAACACGTGGTGATCGGCAGCATCATGGGGTTTTCGAAAGACGAATGGCGCGAACTCGCCATGGCCTGCGAAGACGCGGGCGTGGACATGCTGGAACTGAATTTTTCGTGCCCCCACATGACCGTGGAAGGCGCAGGCATGAAGGTGGGCCAGGCCTTCGGGTTGCTTCGCGAGTTCACCGAGATCGTGCGCAGCGTGGTCAAGGTGCCGATCCTGGCCAAGCTGACCTCGAACGTCACGGACATCACGGAACCCGCGCTGTATGCGAAGGCCGGGGGGGCGGATGCGATCACGGCGATCAACACCGTGCGCGGCCTGATCGGCGTGGATTTGGACGATTACGTGCCCGTGCCCAACGTGTTCGGGAAGGGCGCGATCAGCGGTTTCTCCGGGCCGGCGATCAAGCCGATCGGGCTCAAGTGCATCGTGGAACTGGCACGGCACAACAAGCTGGGTCTGCCGCT
Source organism: uncultured Myxococcales bacterium (assembly GCA_964424165.1). Taxonomy (GTDB): domain Bacteria; phylum Myxococcota_A; class UBA9042; order DTJE01; family DTJE01; genus CAYRIB01. The sequence goes on from CAYRIB010000044.1 coordinate 9,497, forward strand.
CGCGGGTTGCGGCGGGATCGAGACCTGGATCGACGCGGTCGAATATCTGCTGTGTGGCGCGTCCCTGCTGCAGATGACCACCGGGGTGATTCATTACGGCCACCGTGTGGTCGAAGATCTGTGCGAGGGGTTGTCGGACTTCATGGCTGACAAGGGCTACGAGCATGTCTCGGACATCGTGGGCAAGGCCCTGCCCCAGATCCACGAGACCGGGGCGTTCGACCTCAGTCGCCAGGGGGCCGCATCGTACGACCTGGATCGCTGTGTCGGTTGCGGGCAGTGCTACGTGGTGTGCAAGGACGCGGGCGGACATTCGCTGTCGTGGGACGAAGCACGTCGGCGACCCATTCAGGACGACGACAAGTGCTTCAGTTGCATGATCTGTTCGTTCGTGTGTCCGGTCGACGACCCACCGATGATCCGCTTCCGCGAAATGCCGGGCAAGGAACCGGCCATCGCTCCATCCCGCCTCTGACGAGGGAGTTACAGGGCTGCGAACGATTCCTCGAGCAGGCGGATGGCTTCGTCGGTTTCGGCCGCGGTGACCGTCAGCGGTGGTGCGATCCGGATCGTGTTTCCATACAGGCCGCCACGTCCGATCAACAGCCCCCGTCTTTTCGTTTCTTCGAACAGGCGCCGGGTGGCCGCCGGATTCGGCGTGCGGTCGTGTGCGGTCTCGTCGATGACAAGTTCCAGGGCCTGCATCAGCCCCATGCCGCGTACGTCCCCGATCACGGCGGGATTGGCCCGCTGAAGCGCAAGAAGCCCTTCGCGAAGCTGCGCACCCCGGTCCGCGGCGTTGGTCATCAGGTTCTCTTCGAGGATCACGTCGATGGTGGCCACTGCGGCGGTGGCGCACACCGGGTTCCCCCCGAACGTCGAGATGCTGCCTGCGGTCAACGAGTCTGCGATTTCGGTCGTGCAGGTGACGGCGCCAAGAGGCAGGCCGTTCGCGATACCCTTGGCCATGGTCATGATGTCGGGGTCCACGCCGAACTGTTGGCAGCCCCACATCGTGCCCGTGCGGCCGAATCCGGTCTGCACCTCGTCGATGATCATCACGCCGCCATGCCGCCGCACGATCTCCGAGGCGATCGCCAGATAGTCCCGAGGCGGGGTGATGAAGCCGCCCACGCCTTGAATGGGCTCGACGAGCATGCCCGCGATGCGCCCGGTGGTCGTGGTCGCAATCAACTCCGACAGATCCCGGGCACAGGCCGTGTGGCAGGAGGCCGGGTCGAGGCGCAAGGGACATCGGTAGCAGTAGGGGGAAGGGGCGTGCTTGATCGCGGCCACCTGGGTGGGAATGGCCCGATAGTGGGCATGGGCGGTCAGGGCCTGACCGAGCATCGACCGTCCCGAATAGCCGTGGCGCAGGGCGATCACTTCGGTGCGATTCGTGAAGACCTGGGCCAGCATGACCGCGGTTTCATCCGCCTCGGTGCCCGAAGCCACGAAGAAGGACTTGCGCAACTGCCCCGGCGCAATCGAGGCCAGCTTCTCGGCCAGACGCACGATCGGCTCCGTGGGATACAAGGTGGAAGTGTGTACCAGACGATCCATCTGGTCGATCACCGCCCGGTTGACCCGGGGGTTGCAGTGTCCCACCGACACGGTCAGGATGCCCCCGAAAAAGTCCAGAAAATCCCTGCCGCCCGCGTCCTTGAGGCGGCATCCCCGACCTTGCGCCAGCACGAGGGGGTCGTCATAGTAGTTGGCCACTGCGGGAAACAAGAACTCCTTGTGCCGGTTCTGGATATCCTTGCTGTTCACGATTGCCCCCTATGGTTGCGAAAAACGGGCCCGCGGCACGAAACGTCCTGCCCCCGCTTCGCCGACGAAGCGGTCCTTGTCCACGATCAGACGGCCGCGCGAGAAGACCTTGTCGGGCCCACCGAACACCTTGCGGCCTTCGTAGGGGCTGTAATCCACGCGCATGTGCAGCTTCGCGACCGACAAATCCATCTCGCGGCGCGGATTCCACAACACGACGTCCGCGTCCGCGCCTGGGGCAAGCAAACCCTTCTTCGGATAGAGGCCGAACAGCTTTGCCGGGGTCGTGGACACCAGGTCCACGAAGCGGTTGAAACTGATGTGACCGTCGTTGACGCCTTGGTGCACCAGCATCAAGCGTGTCTCGATCGCGGGAAGGCCGTTGGGGATCTTGCGGAAATCGGTCAGCCCCGCGTCCTTCTGCCCCCGGAAGTCGAACGGACAGTGATCGGTCGCCACGGTCTGGAGGTCGCCCGCGGCGAGGCCCTTCCACAGGTGTTCTGCATGCCATGCCGGACGCAGGGGCGGGCTGCAAACGAACTTCGCGCCCTCGAAGTCGGGGCGGTCCGCGTCGGCCTCGGACAAATAGAGGTACTGGGGACAGGTCTCGGCAAACACGGCCTGGCCCGCGGCCCGGGCCGCGCGCACCGCGTCGAGGGCCTCCTTGCACGTCAGGTGCACCACGTACACCGGGGCCCCGGCCACCTTGGCCAGGGCTAGCACCCGGTGGGTGGCCTCGCCTTCGAGCGCGGACGGACGGCTGCGGATATGGTCGATGGGCTCGGTATTGCCGGCGGCCATCATGTCCGACACGATCGCCGCGATCGCGGGACCGTTTTCGCAATGCGCCTGCACGAGGGCGCCGCTGCGTGCGGCCCACTGCATGACCCGATAGATGGCCGCGTCGTCGATCATCAGGCTGTTGGGATATGCCGTGAACAGCTTGAACGAGGTGATCCCCTCGCCAACGAGCGCATCCATCTCGGCCAGGATCGCTGGGTTCATGTCCACGATGCACATGTGAAAACCATAGTCGATGCAGGCGTGACCATGGGCGCGGGTGTTCCAGTCCGCCAGGGCCTGGGCCAGGGGCTTGCCCTTCTCGGGCGTGACGAAATCCACGATCGCGGTGGTGCCCCCGAAGGCCGCGGCCCGCGTGCCGGTTTCGAAATCGTCGCGTGATCGCGTTCCCATGAACGGCATGTCCAGATGGGTGTGCACGTCGATGCCCCCGGGCATGACGAACATCCCCGTTGCGTCGACGGTCTGGTCGGCCTGAATCGACAGGTCACGCCCGATCAGGCCGATAACCTCGCCTGCGATCACCATGTCCGCGACGAAGCTGTCGCTTGCGGTGACGATGGTGCCGCCCTTGATCAACGTCGTACCCATGCTGCACCTCCCCCGAAACAGCCGCCCCTAGGGCAGCAGCTTGGTCATGTCCCCGTAAGTCTCCGGGCGGCGGTCCCGGAAGAACTGCCAAACGCGCCGCACCTCTTCGATCAGGTCGAGATCCATTTCGGCAACCACGAGTTCGTCATGATCCTCGCTGCCCACCGTGATCATCCGGCCGCGCGGGTCGCAGAAGTAGCTTGTGCCATAGAAGCGGCCCACGTTCCACGGCGGCTCGACACCCACGCGGTTCGACGCGGCCATGAAGTAGCCGTTCGCCACCGCATGCGCGGGTTGCTCGATCTTCCACAGGTGATCCGACAACCCGCTGACCGTGGCCGACGGGTTGAACACGATCTCGGCGCCATTGAGGCCCAGCAGGCGGGCGCCTTCGGGGAAGTGCCGGTCGTAGCAGATGTAGACGCCCACCCGGGCATACCGCGTCTGGAACACCGGGTACCCGAGGTTGCCGGGCTTGAAGAAGTACTTCTCCCAGAACCCTGCGGTGTGTGGAATGTGGATCTTGCGGTACTTGCCGAGGAACGTGCCGTCCGCATCGACCACGGCCGCGGTGTTGTAGTACACCCCGGCCATGGCGCGCTCGTAGATGGGGATGACCATGGCCATCTGGTACTTCTTTGCATACACGCTCAGGGCCTCGACCGTGGGCCCGGGCACGGGCTCGGTCAGGTCGCACCAGCGCGCGTCCTGCGAGGGACAGAAGTACGGGGCGTTGAAGAGTTCCTGAAAGCCCAAGACCTGCACGCCCTGACGGCCGGCCTCGTCCACAAACGCAAGATGCTTTTCGAACATGGCGTCGCGCACCCGGGCGACCGGTGCGTCCGGGTCGTTGATGGGGTTCGAACACTGAATCAGGCCCCCGACCAGTTTGCGTGCCATCAGAACCACCTCGTAATCACGGACTTTCGTTCGGTGTAGAAGTCGATCGCGGCCGTGCCATGCACCTTCGTATCTCCGAACAAGCTCGCCTTCTGGCCACCGAACGGGAAGTACGCCATGGGTGCGGGGACGCCGACGTTGATGCCGAGCATGCCCGCGCGGATGCGGTGCACGAATTCGCGCGCCTCCCGACCATCGTTGCTATAGAGGGACGACGAGTTCCCGTAGGCGCTGCAATTGGCCATGTCGATGGCCTCGGCCAGGGTGTCGGCCCGCATCAGACATGCCACGGGGCCGAAGATCTCTTCGGTGGCGATGGCCATGTCCGGCGTCACGTTGTCGAATACGGTAGGCCCAACGAAGAAGCCGTTCTCGAGACCCTCGACGTGCACCGTGCGGCCGTCGAGCAGCAGGCTCGCCCCTTCTTGAACGCCCTTTTCGATGTAGGCGAAGATGCGATCGCGGTGTGCCGCGGAGATCACCGGTCCCAAGGTCACGCCGGGCCGTGCCCCGTCGCCGACCACGATGGCCCGGGCCGCTGCGAGCAGGCGCTCCCGGACGGGTTCAAACGCCGTGCCCACACCCACGACCACTGCGCCTGCCAGGCATCGCTGGCCCGCACATCCGTAAATCGAGTCGGCCACGTTGGTTACGGACCGGTCCATCACCGCGCTTGGCGTCACGATCATGAAGTTCTTGGCGCCGCCGAGCGCCTGCACCCGCTTGCCCTGCTCGCCGCAGGTGCGAAAGACATGGCGCGCCACGGCCGACGACCCGACGAACGAAACGCCCACCACATCCGGATGGGTGCACAGGGCATTGACCGCCTCCTTGCCCCCATGCACGAGGTTGAGCACACCCGGGGGCAGGCCCGTTTCGTGCAGCAATTCGACCATGCGCATCTGCGACAGTGGCACCTGTTCGGACGTCTTGAGCACGAACGTGTTGCCCGTCGCGATCGCGTAAGGATAGAACCACAGGGGTACCATGGGCGGGAAATTGTACGGGGTGATCGCTGCGAACACGCCCATGGGCTGGCGCAGGGACTGACCATCGACGCCCGGGCTCACGTCTTCGAGCACCTGTCCCATCATCAGGGCCGGGATGCCGCAGGCGTGCTCCACGTTCTCGATGCCGCGGCCGAGGTCGTTGAGCGATTCGGTTTGCGTCTTTCCATGCTCGGCCACGCAGATGGCCGCGATCTCGTCGCGATGATGGTCGAGCAGGTCGCGGAAGCGGAAGAGATAACGCGCCCGCACCGCGGGGGGCGTATCCCGCCAGGCGGGGAAGGCATGGCGCGCAGCAATCACGGCCGCGTCCACGTCCGAGGCCGAGGACAGGGGCACCTGGGCCAGGAGTTCGCCGGTGGCCGGGTTTCGTACGTCGAGGCATGCGGCGCCCGCGGCTCGAACCCAGGCACCATTCACATAGTTGTCGACGACTTTCATCCGGGGCCTCCTCGTGAGCGAGCAAACCGCGTCCACCCGCGATTCCAGGAAACTTCGACTGGGTTGGACTTGACCAGCGCCTACGTTAGATGACTTCGACCAGGGGTGTCAAGCGTGCCACAAGCTCTTGCATTTGGGTTATAGTTGTTTCCGAAACGCTTTGTCGCAAGATGAAGACGTCCATCCGCTTGCATGGAGGATACCGGCATGAACAGGAAGCACAGGACCCTCGCATTCATGTGGCTCGCCAGTCTGGCTGTCTCGGGGCTCATGGCCTGTGGTAGCGGCGAGGCGGAAACGGGACTGCCCGGGAGCATGGGCTCCACGGTCCTGGTCAACCCGGAGGTGTATTCGAAGGAAGTCCCGTGGCCGTCCCTGGACGTGGTGCAACCGGACGCGACCCCGGAAGTGGTGGCGGACGTTCTGTCCGAAGTGGAAGACGACGTCGACGGCGACACGGTGCCCGAGGTGCTGACCGAGGTCATCGAGGAGGTCTTGCCCGAGGTGATCGAGGAAGTGACCCCCGATGCCGAGATCATCGAAGAGGTCGTTCCTGGCGACATCACCGAAGCCGGAGAACTGCCGAACGTGCCCGATGGCTCGGTGGTCGTCCTGCTGAAGGGGCGCAAGGTCATCACCCCGCTGGAAGTGATCGACGATGGTCAGGTTCTTTACTACTCGCGGGATCTGGGTACCACTTCCCTGGCCCGATTCGAGGGACGGATCCTGTGCGTAGGCACGGACTGCGATGCGGACCCCGCGGCAGCCGGGGCACTAGTGGTGGATACCGACGGGCTGATCTACCCGGCCATGATCGACCCGCACCAGCACCTGAACTGGAACAATGGACCACGCATGAAACACGGCGACTCCTTGTACCGATGGCATTCGGACTGGCGTACGAACGAGGACGCCTTCAACCCGGACGGGTGGGATCGCTACGAGGACTACGGAAAGATCAGCGGCTCGGCCTATCCCAAGTGCGATCGCGTTCGCTGGGGTGAGGCGCGCCAGTTGATGTCGGGCACCACGACCACGGTCGGGTGCGGCTACGGTACGTCGGATGATCCGGTGGAATGCGCGGCGGGCATCGTGCGCAACCTCGAGTTGCCGTCGAGCCTCGAACTGGGCAGCGACTACAGCCTTTATTACAAGCTGCGGGTGGCCAGCGGGGACAGCATTCCGGCGGATCAGTTCGAAGACTACTCGTACGATTCGTTCAACGTCCATGTGGGCGAGGGCATCAACGCCAGCGCCCGGGACGAATTCACCATCCTCGACGGCAAGAACGGCGTGACGTTCGTGACCCACATGATCCACGTGACCGGCCAGAACGCGGCCCAGTTCGCGCGCATGGGCGAGGTCGGGGCCAAGGCCATCTGGTCGCCGCAATCGAACATCGATCTGTACGGCCGGACCGCGGACATTCCCGCAGCCATGAACCACGGGGTCGTGGTGGCGCTGGGCACGGACTGGACGCCGTCGGGCACCATGAACCTGATGACCGAGATGAAGTGCGCCCTGCACATCAGCGATTCCTACTGGGATGGCCGTTTGACCTACCAGGACCTGGTGAACATGGTGACGGTAAACGCGGCGATGGCTACGGGCCTCGAAGATCGCCTCGGGCAGCTCAAACCGGGTTATTTTGCGGACATCCTGGTGATCGCGAGCGACGAAGAGGACCCCTACAAGGCCCTGGTCGAATCCCGGCCCGAGGACATCCTGCTGGTGACCGTGTCCGGACAACCGGCCTTCGGTGACACCGCGATGTTGGGCGAATTTGCCGATGACTTCGACATGACCCGCTGCGAAGACCTTGCGGCCGCAGGGTGGCTTTACGACCGAAACGGGGACGGTGATGGGGACGACGCCGGGGAACCGGCCGGCGCCGATCGCTGCATGGCGGGCAAGACCATCTGCATTGCGCGCGCCGACGACGAAGACGCGCTCAAGGACACGCGCGACACCCTGCAGGCGGCTTCGGCCGGAAAGTTGGCCACTTGCAGCGACGCGTCGAACGACCCCTGCTACAAGTACGAACTCTACCCTCTGTTCTTGTGTGGCGGCGAACTGCCCGGCAAGATGGACTTCGCCTCGGACGTGAGCCCCGATCCCTCACAGTGGGAATACAACTGCAACTTCCGCAAGCGCGTTTACAGCGACAGCCCGCTGAGTGCGAACCGGTGGTCCAAGGACGGTGAAAGCAAGTACGCTTACCAGGCCCCCATCACGGGCGACGCGGATGGCGACGGGATCGTGGATGCGTCGGACAACTGCCCGAATGTGTACAACCCGGTTCATGTCTATGCCTCGGCCCAGGAGGATTCCGACACGGATGGCATCGGCGATGCCTGCGACACCTGCCCAGCGGACAACGGCAACACCTGTGCCGCATTCGACCCGTTCGACATCGACGGGGACGGCTACCCGAACGTGCTCGACAATTGCCCGGGCCTGCCGAACGAGAACCAGGACGACGAGGACGAAGACGGCAAGGGCGACGACTGCGATCACTGCCCGGCGATTGCCAACCCGGGGCTCGAGGACTGCACCGCGTGTCAGAGCATCTACTCGGTGCGGTCGAGCACCCCGGTCGAGGGTACGTCCTACAAGGTGTGTGACGTGGTGATCGTGGGCAAGACCACCGACGGCACGTTCGTGATGGATGCCGCGCCCAATGCGGCCGGGTTCAGTGGCGTGCTGGTTTACAAGACGACGAGCCTCCCCGTGGGGACCAAGGTGCGGGTGTCGGGCAAGTGGAAGGTGTATTTCGGGGAACCGGAACTCGAATGGGCCACGATTGCATCCGAGGGCGAGACCGTGTCCGTGACCCCGGTCACGGTTGCGGATCCGACCACCATTGCCACGGGTGGCGCCATGGCCGAAGCCTACAAGGGCATGCTGCTCAAGGTTCAGAAGGCGTCGGGCAGCCTCGCGGTAGCCTGGAACCTCGATACCGCACACGCCACCTACGAGTACAAGATCGACGACCAGGTGTTCATGTCCAAGCGCGTCTACACCGACGCGGCATGGGGTTCCGCGGCGACGCCATCCAAGGCGGGCAACTACACCTCGATCACGGGTGTGCTGGGCTACCGCTGGAACAACACGCAGCTCTGCCCGCGCACGGACGCGGACTTCGTCGCCGCCACCCGCTAGGGCAGCCACTTTGAACCACGACCACGGGAGCATCATGCCTGGGGCACGCAAGGACCCGGTGCTGGAGGCCGTCGAGCAGGCCGGATGGCAGGTCACGGCAGCGGACGTCGCGGCGCGGACCGGCTTGGCCGTGCGCGAGGTGGAACCCCGGCTCAACGCCCTGGCCAAGAAGTATCGATGCGCCTTGCGCGTGGACGACGCCGGTCACATCACCTACGCGTTCGGGCCGACCTTGCGCCCTTGGTCGACCCGAACGCCCTGGTCGGCCTGGTGGTCACGGGCCTTTGAACGCGTGAGTTCGGGGTTGCGGTTCGCCTTCAAGCTGGTGATGGCGGGTTTGTTGCTGACCTATGCCTTGCTGTTCATCCTGCCCCTCGCCCTGGTGGTCGGGATCGTGGGGGCCCTGGTGTCGATCGGTGCGGCCATGATCACGGACCTGGATGTTGCGGGGCTCGTCATCGAACTGCTGCAGACGACCGTTGGGGCGATCATCGGTGGCGTGATCCTGGCCGTGATCGTGATCTACATCACCTACAAGACCATGGGCGAGGCAGCGCGCTTCATCCTGACGCTCGGTCACGGTGCGGTGGCGGACCCGAAGCGCAAGGGGTTGGTGGGACGCCTCGAACGCCTCATGGAACGCCTTTATCTGTTCGCGATGGGGCCGACGCATCCCGCGGGCCCCAACCTGCACGAGGACGATGGCGTGGTGCTCGACCGGGTGCGGCGACGCGGGGGATTTCTGGTGAGCGCGGACCTGGCCGAGTGGATGGGCTTGGACCTCGATGCGGCGGAACGGGCCGCAACGCGGCTACTGGTGCATCATCTGGGCGAGCCCATCGTAACCCCACCCGGGGTGGTCACGCACACATTCCCGGATTTGATGATCACCGCGCAGTCCCGGCCTAGTGAGGCCCCATCTCGACCAACCGCGTTCGAGGCCATGGAACGGGCATACGACCTGACCGGTAACAGTCGCTCTGCGGACCGCACGATTTTGGCCTCGCTGGGCGCGATGCTGGTCGGGGGTGTGACCGTGGTGCTGCTGACCCACGTTCCGGTGGTGCCGGTGGTGCTCGGATGGGTGCCTCTGGGGTTTGCGGGCGCGGTCCTGGCATTTCCTGCCCTGCGCTGGCCCTTCGTGACGTTGCTCAATCGCGGGGTCATGGCCAGAAACACCCGGCGGGTCGCCTTTGGGCGGGTATTCGAGCATCTGCGGGGGCACGGTGCCGAGGGTGGCGTGGCCACGCCCGAGGGGTTGGCTCAGTCCACCCTCGAAGTGCTTCGCGAATGGACGAAAGGGCAGGGGAGGGGGGCGGCGGATGTGCGGGCTGGCGAGGAGGCGATCGAGGCCTTGCGCGAAATGGGCGAGCACCAGGCCCGGGC
>CAYRIB010000044.1:19657-21675 GCA_964424165.1 uncultured Myxococcales bacterium
GCGGACTGGCAGCTCGTGCAGGCCGATTCCGTGGGGGCGCTCGAACAGGTCGGGCAGTTCTCGAGCACGCAGATCGTCGCGGCCGTGTACAGGTCCTGCGCTGCCAAGGTGCCGTCGAGGAAGCACGCCTGCAATCCGGCCTGCGAGGTCGCGGAATTCATGCACATCAGCACGTCGTAGCAGGAATCGCTGCCCGCGGGCTGACAGGTTGCGTATCCGTCCGCGCACGTCCCATCATTCGCATCGAGCAGGCACTTCTGGCAATCCAGGTCCGTCTGGTCCTCGCACACGCCGCCGGCATCGATCGGGCATTCGCCGACCATGCAGTTGTTGTAGTCCATCATATCGGCCTGGCCTTCGGTCGAGCCCGCATTGACGCAGTTGTTCTGACAGGTCGACGTGGTGCAGGCCATGGCGCAGGCCATGATGGCCTTGCAGTCGTCGCCCGCAGGGGTACTGGTGTCCGCGGTCGTGCTGTTGTCCGCGTTGCAGGAGATGCAGTTGTCCACGTGCACGACGTTGTCCGGGGTCACGCTGTTGTCCGGGGTCACGCTGTTGTCCGGGGTCACGATGGTATCCGAGTCGTCGTCAATCACGTCGACCGCGGTGGTGTTGTCGGTCACACCATCGTCGCCATCGCCCCCGCCGCACGCGACCATGGAGATCAGCGCCAGAGCCGAAAGAACTGCCATTGCAAAACGCTTCATCTGAACATCCTCCTCGTTGAAATCATGAACGCCGGGCCAAATCATAAGGATCGGACGGCCCGTGTCAAGTCGACAAGCGTTCGACAAAACTCTAAAATCCGGTCAACCTCTGACCCGAGGAAACTGGTCGTGAAAGCTGCCGACGCAACGTGGTCTCCCTTGCCCAGCCTGCTGCTGGGATGTTTCTTGTTCTTGCTGTCGGCCCTGCCGGCAAGCGCCGACGACATAGAATTGATCCGCGACACCATCGCGCGGAAGGGGGCGCAGTGGGAGCCGCGCGACAACCCGATCGCACGCCTGCCGCCCGAGTTGCAGCAGCAGATGCTCGGGGCCATCGAAGAAACCGAGCGCATCCCCGGGGCGACCCCGTTCGTGGTCGACCGCGGCGCAGTGCTGCCCGTGCGCCTGGACTGGCGAAGCCACGGGGGTGATTTCGTGAGCGCGGTCACGAACCAGGGCGGGTGTGGAAGCTGCTGGGCGTTTGCGGCCACCGCTGCGTTCGAGTCGGCGTACCTGATTCAGCAGGGCATGTCGGGCGAAGACTTCGACCGTTCGGAACAGGACGTTCTCTCGTGCAGCAACGCCGGGTCCTGCGGAGGTGGCAGCGCCCCCTCGGCACTGAATTACATCGTCAACGGCGGCGTGGTCGACGAGGCCTGCTTCCCATATGCGGGATTGGACCTGCCCTGCACCGACAAATGCGCCGACTGGGATACCCGGCAGGTCCGTGCACGCGGGATTCAGTCCGTTTCCAGCGATGTGGATTCCCTGAAGGCGGCCTTGCAGTATGGCCCGACCACGATCTGCTTCACGGTCTACAGCGATTTCTTTTCCTACGGAGGGGGCATCTACGAGCACGTGACCGATCAGGTTGCCGGGGCCCATGCCGTGGCCCTCGTCGGGTACGATGACGTCGATCGGGCGTGGATTTGCAAGAACAGTTGGGGACCCTGGTGGGGTGAAGAAGGCTTCTTCCGGATCCGCTACGGCGACAGCGGCATCGGATGGTGTGCGGCCCTGCCGATTCGCAATCAGGCCCCGACCCTGGCCTACGTGCCCGCGCGTCAGGGCCGCCTCGGCGAGACCACGACCGTGATCCTGAGCGCCAGCGACCCGGATGGCGACCTGCTGTCCTATCAGGCCGCGATCCCGAAGAGCATGGCCGGGGCCTCGTTCGATGCCAAGACCGGCGTGTTCAGTTGGGTTCCGCAAGCCGGGTCGGTCGGTCCGTACACCGTGACCTTCACGGTGTCGGATTCGTGGAACCCCCCGTTGGCCGCGCGACAGAGCGTGTTGTTCAGCGTGTGCGCC
>CAYRIB010000045.1:0-20805 GCA_964424165.1 uncultured Myxococcales bacterium
CCAAAACAACATGAGGCTGCTGCTTGCGTGGTCCCATAGCAGCGTTGTGGGTGGCTACGGCGTCAGCATTGGTGCGATGCGGGCAAGCAGTTGCCCGGTGAGGTGGTCGAGTTCAAGCCGGGCCTTGGCCAGATCCACCTGGGCCTTTGCAGCCCTCAAACTCGCTTCACGTACCGCCTCTTCGGCATCGCGCAACGATGCGAAGATCGTGGACCCGAGACGCAGGCGTTCGCGCTCGGCGTCGGCCGATTCTTGGGCGATCATCAGAGTTCCCGCGGCCAGTTCCTGCTTGCGCCGCGCACTGGCCAGGTTCTGCAACGCTGCGACCACGTCGGCGGTCAGGCCCTCCCGGGCGGCGCGAAGCTGCTCGCGCGCGATCTCCACGGACAAGCGGGCCGAGGTGTGCTCGCTAACCTGACGGGCCGAGGCAAGTGGCCACTCCCACACGAATCCCACATACCCCGAATAGGCCCCCTCGTTGCCGAACTGCGGCACCATGGCAGGGGCCGCCCGGGCACCGATGGCTTGGGCCTGGACCCATCCCACGAGGTCCAGTCGGTGGCGCAGGTCCTCGCCCGCGATCAGGGCCTGATCCTCGGCCAGCGTCACCTGTACCTCGGCCCGCAGGATCTCGGGCGACTCGCGCGATGCCAGGGCCTCTGCCTCGGCGCGTGCCGGGTCCGCGGGTGGTACCGGGGGCTGCTGCGCGGGGTCGGCCATGACGTGGGTGGACTGGTCGATGATGCCGAGGGTGGCCGCCAGGGCCGAGGTCATCCGGGCCAGATCGGCTTCGGCCACGGCCACGGTCTCGTCGAGGGTGGCCAGACGCGTGCGGAACGACAGCAGGTCCACGGGGGCCACTGAACCTGCGTCGACGCGCGCCTGTGTCTCGGCCACCTGCGCAGCCGCGATATCGCGCGAGCGACGGTCGATGTCCAGGGCCTGGCCCGCGTACCAGGCATCCCAGTACGCGCTTTGTACGTCGCGGGCCAGGCGGCTGGCCGCCAGACGGGCCTCGTGGGCGGACGCATCCTGGGAATAGCGGGCTGTCCGCAAACTGGCCTCCCCGATCCGGGTTCCAAAGCCACGCAACAGGGGTTGTGTCACGCTGAGACGTGCCGTCAGACCAAACATCGAACGCGAGGGATCCACGTCGTCCTGGTAGGAAAGGAACGTCTTGGCCTTGTCCCACGAGCCCTCTACCCGCAAGGCGGTCGATGTGCCGAAGGCGAAGGTCTTTTGCAGTTGCGCGCCGAGTTCGACGCCGTCCTGTCCGCCATACTGCAGCACATCGTTCGTGGTGAGCGCGGGGTTGCTCGAGTGGGTGTAGCCGCCATCGACCTGCAACGTGAACGGCCGGATGCCCTCGGCGATGGTGACCTGCTCGATGGCACGGGCCTCCTGAAGGAACGTGGTCCGCAAGGTGGCATTGTTCTGCAGGGCCAGATGCAGGGCTTCCGAAATCGATATCACCCGAGCGTTGTCGGCCAGGGAGGGGCGGGCAGGCAGAATAGCGGCCAACAGGACGGCAAGTGCGAAAATCCCGAGTCTATTCATGACGCAGTGCCTCGATCGGGTTGAAGCGGGACGCCCGCCGGGCGGGCAGAAAGCCGAAGATCACGCCCACGAGCAGCGAAAACATGAAGGCCACGAACGCGATCGGCAGGGAGGGCACGAACGGCATGCCGAGAGAACGTGTTGCCAGCCAGGCCCCCCCGATGCCGAGCACGAGTCCGATCAGCCCCCCGAAGCCGGACAAGACGGCGGACTCGACCAAAAACTGCCGCAGCACGTCGCTGCGGAAGGCCCCGATGGCCAGGCGGATGCCGATCTCGCGCGTGCGTTCGGTCACGGACACCAGCATGATGTTCATGATCCCGATGCCGCCGACCAGCAAACTCACGGCCGCAATCGCGGTGAGCAGACCGGTCATCACGGAGGTGGTCTGCGAGATGGCGGTGGCGATTTCCTGCAGATCGTCGACCCGGAAGTTGTCCTCGGCCCCCGAGGGGATCCGTCGCCGCTCGCGCATCAGCGTCTGGATTTGTGCACGCACGGCCGAGGTGGAACGGCCCTCTTCAACGGTGACCGAGATGCTGGCCACGTTCTGGTTGCCGGCGAGTCGGCGCATCAGGAATCGGATCGGCACGATGATCACGTCGTCCTGGTCCTGGCCCATGGCGCTTTGACCCTTGGAGGCCAGGATGCCGATGATCACGCACGAGGCCTTGCCCACGCGGATGCGTTCGCCGAGGGGTTCGTCCGCGTCGAACAGCTTGGATGCCGTGGTGGTCCCGATCAAGCACACGCCCTTGCCACTGGTCTCCTCGCCGGTCTCGAAGGTCCGACCACGGTCGATCTTGTAGCCGCGACATGGCAGATAACTCGCCGTGGTTCCGGTCACGCTGGTCGCCCAGTTCGCGTTGCCCGACACCGCGAGTGCCGACGCCGACGACACGGGCGCCACGTGCTCGATGCCGCTGACCTCGCGCAAGATGGCGTCCGCGTCGTCGAGTTCGAAGCGCGGGGCTGCGGCCGATGGGGTTCCCGGCCGGCGTCCCGCCCCGGGGTGCACCATCAGCAAATTCTCGCCCATGGCCCCGATCTCGGTCTGGACCTGGGCGGTCGCTCCCTGACCGATCGTGAACAGGGCCACGACCGCGGACACGCCGATCACGATCCCCAGAATCGTGAGCACGGACCGCATGACATTGCGGCGGATGGCTCGAAAGGCCATGATCAAGATGTTACCGAACATGTCCGTTCCCCGTGACGGCCTGGTCCTCAACCTTCTTGCCGTCCGAGAACCGGATCCGGCGGGATGCGTAGTCGGCCTTGGCGGCCTCGTGTGTGACCATGACAATCGTGATGCCCTGTGCGCGATTGAGATGGACGAGGAGGTCCATGACCTCTGCGCCGGTGACCGAATCGAGATTGCCCGTGGGCTCGTCGGCCACCAGCAGGCGCGGGTTCGTCACGATGGCGCGGGCAATGGCCACCCGTTGTTGCTGTCCGCCGGAAAGTTGGTTGGGCGCATGGTGGGCCCGTTTGGCCAACCCCACCAGGTCGAGGGCCGACATGGAGCGTTCACGCCGTTGCCGGTGCGGCACGCGCTGGTACATCAGGGGCATCTCTACGTTCTCGATGGCCGTGGTTCGGGACAACAGGTTGAACCCCTGGAACACGAACCCGATGCGATGGCGGCGCAGCAGGGACAACTGATCCGCATCGAGCGCCCCGACATCGATACCGCAGAACTCGTAGCGTCCGGACGTGGGCAGGTCCAGGCATCCGATGATGTTCATGCACGTCGACTTGCCCGAACCGCTCGCCCCCATCACGGCCACGAATTCGCCTTGCCAGACATCGAGGTCGATGCCGGCCAGGGCGTGTACGGCGCTTTCCCCCTCGCCGAACACGCGGGTGATGCCGCGCAGCCGGATGAGGGGATCGCCCTGGCGGGTTGGTGCGGGGCTTTCGCTCATTTCTTCGCCGTGCCCTGATCGGCCAGTTCGGTCAAGACCTCCATGCCTTCGCGCAATTGCGGGCTGGTGACCGCGGTGTGGTCCCCGTTGGTCGCGACCTTGCTTACCTTGATCGCAGTGGGCGTATCCTGGTCCAGGATCCACACGATGCCCTGCCGGGCCTCAATCTTGCCGACGCTGGCCTTGGATGCGGCCGCAGGGTCCTTCTGATCGGCGCCACGCCCCTGCCCCCCAATGAATGGCATGCCTGGTGGCCGCGGTGCACCCCTGAACGAGGTGGTTGCGCCCGGTGGCTGGAATCGCAAGGCCTTGTTGGGAACGAGCAAGGCGTCCTTCTGCGACATGGTGACAATCTCGACCGTGGCGGTCATCCCGGGCTTGAGCAGCAGGTCCGGGTTTTCCACGCTCAGCAGCACCTCGTAGGACACCACGTTCTGGTCGGTCTGTGCCACGTTGCGGACCGCCACGACCCGGGACGCGAAGGTGCGGTCCGGATACGCGTCCACGGTGAAGCTGGCGGTCTGGTCCACGGCCACTGATGCGATGTCGGCCTCGTCCACGCGGGTGGATAGGCGCATGCTTTTCAGGTCTTCGGCAATGGTAAAGAGCACGGGGGTCTGCATGCCGGCGTTGATGGTCTGGCCCACTTCGACGAGTCGCGACAGCACGGTGCCGCGGATCGGCGAACGGATCGAGGTCTTGTCCAGTCGTGTCTTCGCAGCGTCGAACGATGCCTGGGCGGTGCGGGCCGAAGCCCGTGCCGACACCAGTGATGCCCTGGCCCGGGCGGCTTTGGCCACGGCAGAATCAAATTCCTTGCGGGATAGCAGCCCCTTGTCCGCCAGTTCCTTCGAGCGGGCCGCATCACGCTGCGCCTCGGTCAGCGACGCCTGAGCCTCGTCGACCCCCGCGTTGGCAGCCACGACCTGGGCACTGGCCTGCTCGAGCGAGGCCTGGAGTTGTTCGGGGTCGACCTCGGCGAGCAGTTGTCCCTGGGTAACCGGATCGTTGAAATCCACGTGCAGGGCCCGGATTCGGCCGGACACTTCGGAGCCCACCTCGACGGTGTTGAGTGCTTCTAGATTCCCCGTGGCCGAGATGCTGGTCTCCATGTCGCCGCGCGTGACCGGGGCCTTGAGGTAACGCGGTTGCTGTTCGGATGCGGATTTGAACGCGATGATGCCCGTGGCCCACAGGATCAGGAGCGTGATGATCACGATGCCGATAACTGCGAGCCCGATGTTTCGCCAGCGTGTCCGATGGCGGCTGGTAGTTAGCATGCCGTGCAATTCCGCGGGCGACTGGCTCGCCATTTCGGAGTCTGGTCGGTCGGGTGGCAGCGACGGTTTCATGGTTCTTTCTCCACGTTCGCAGGCACAGGCGGCAGCGTGATCGTGACGGCGAAGCCACGGGGTTCCAGATTCGTCGCCACCACGGTGCCTTTGCAGGCCAGCACGCAGGTCTTGACGATGGCGAGCCCAAGACCGACGCCACCGGTCGAGCGGGTCCGCGAATCATCCACCCGATAGAAGGGGTCGAAGATCTGGCCGAGCATGTCTTCGGGGACCCCGTGTCCCGAGTCTTGCACCGTGATGATCACTCCCTGGTCGGAAGTTTGTGCCATCACATGGATCGGTCCCTCCTGCCCGGCGTACCGCACGGCATTGCGCAGGATATTGGCCAGGGCCCGGGTCAAGAGCTCGGCATCGGCCATGGCGTGCAGTTCGGATGGGATCGACACGTGAATGTCACGGTGGTCGGCGGCTTCCCGACGAATGGCGCGGGCCACGGGCGCTGCGATCCGGACCGGGCCGAGCATGACCTTGCCGCCTGCGTTCTCGGCCCGGGAATACGACAGCAGTTCGTTGACCAGACTCGCGAGTTCCTGCACCTCCTCGTTGAGCGATGCCAGGCGGGCTTGATCCGCATCGGACACCGCATTTTCGAGGATTCCCAAGGCAAGCTGGATCCGGGCAATCGGCGAAGACAGTTCGTGGGCCACGCTGCCCAAGAAGCGGCGCTGACCGTTGACGAGATGGTCCAGACGCACGGACATGTCGTTGATTGACGAGGCCAAAGCCCCAATCTCGTCGCGACGGTGCGCGTCGAGCTTGATATCGAAGCGGCCCTGGGCGATTCGGGACGTGGCGCGCGACATGTGGGACAGGGGCACGGTGATGTGGCGGACCATGGGCAGTAGCAGAATGAAGGAAATGACCACGATGACCGACACCAGGATGATCCAGGGCCACACGTCGAAGAACACGCCGTTCCCGCTGAACGAGTCCGAGACCGCAAGCAGTACCGTTCGCTGCATCTTGCGCTCGGCGGGCACGTAGATGGGAAGGCGAATTCCGGCCCAGTAGAGCGTGGGGTCCGAGGTCCGGACCGTGAAGTTCATGGGCAGGGGCGCCGTGCTTGTCGAGGACGTGGCTCGGGGGGGCGGGGCCGCATCTTGTCGGGCCTTGTCCGATGGCGGTGGCGGCGGGAACAAGGGGGATGTGAATGCCGCCTTGCGGCTTACGAGGGTGGCGATTTCTTCGGGCAAGGCGATCGGTGAACCGGCCAGAGGATCGCCATGATTCGAGAACAGAACGAACATCACGTCCCGTTCGGCACTGTGGCGCATGAGCACGGCATCCCACTGATCGCGGTTCGATCGCTCGAGCTCTTCGGCAATGGCCTCGGCCGCAGACTGCATCTGGCTTCCGATCATGCCGGCCAACGGCGAGTCGCGACCCGCGCTGACCTGCAGTTGGAACAACCACAGCATCAACACCAGGATCAGGAAGAGATCCAAGCAGAACCAGAACAGGATCTTGGCGAACAGGGGCAGACGGGCCTTCATTGGTCGCCCCCTTCCTCGAGATCCTTGAGAATGTATCCGGCGGACCGCACGGTCCGGATGAACCGCGGATTGCGGGGGTCGTCGCCCATCTTGTTGCGCAGATTCGAGATGTGTACGTCCACGGACCGGTCGAACGTGTCGTAGTCCCGGCCCGCGATGGCTTCCATCAGGAAGTTGCGGCTGAGGACCCGCCCCTTGGCCCGCGCCAGGCACAGCAGCAGCCCGAACTCGTGCGGCGTCAGATCCATGGTGCGACCGTTGATCGAGGCCGAGTGTGCCGCTGGGTCGATCCGCAGGTCGGCAATCACGATCGGAAGGTCGTTGGAGGGCCGGGCCGCCCGTCCGCCCTGCATCGACCGGCGCGTGATGGCGCGCAGGCGGGCCAGCAGTTCGCGGGTCGACGCGGTCTTCGGAAGGTAGTCGTCGGCCCCGGTTTCGAGTCCCACGACCCGGTCGAGCTCGGCGCCACGGGCGGTCAGCATCAGCACCGGAACGTCCGATTCCCGCCGCAGCGCCTTGAGGACCTCGAACCCGTCCATTCCCGGCAGCATCACATCCAGGATCACGATGTCGAAGTCGCCTGCGGCGGCCATGCGCAGGCCCTCGGGACCGGAAGTCGCCGTGTCGACCCGGTATCCGAGCGGCTCCAGGAAATCCTTCAGCAGCTTGCACAGCCTCAGGTCATCATCCACGACCAGGATGCGGCCTGTCGATTCCGTCGAATGGGCGTTCATCGGACCTCCAAAGCCATTTTGCGCGAAATCGTCGGTCATGAACAGTTCCTCCAGACCCTATGCTACCGGGGTAGAATGGCCAATGCCGCTTGATTTACCGCGACCTTACACTTCTTTCTGGGGGAAAGCTACACGGCGGCGGCACATGAGGCGTGGGGCAGCAGAACCGTGAAGGTCGTTCCCTGGCCGGGTGCGCTGTCCACGTCGATCCGTCCGTCGTGCATCTTGATCAATCGCTGCACCAGCGTCAGGCCCAGACCCGTGCCCGACACCGATGCCGTGAAGTCGTTCTTGACCCGGTAGAACTCGTCGAACACGTGGGCCTTCTCGTGTGGACTCATGCCGATGCCGTCGTCCTTGACCGACACCCGGGCGAACACCCCGCTGTCATCGATCCGGACCTTCACGTGGCCGCCCTCGGGCGTGTACTTGATGGCGTTGTCCACGAGGTTCTGGACGATGCTTCGCAAGGCCGTGGGATCGCCCAGGATCGGTTCGGTTGGCGCGTGGTTGTCGCTCTCGAGCGACAGGTCGATGTGGCGCTGACCGGCCCGGTCTTGATAGGACTCCACGATGTCGCGCACGATGTCGGCAAGGTCCGTCTTCACGCGCGTCATCTGGAAATGGCCGGTCTCGATCGCGGTCAGGTTCAGCAGGTCCGCGATCATGCCCCGCAAGCCCCCGGCACGGACCAGTGCCCGCCGAATCATGGCCTGATCGCGCTCGGTGTCATGGTCGTTCGCCCCGTCGAGGACCGCACCGAGCAGCGATTCGATGGCCGCAAGGGGCGACTTGACCTCGTGTGCCACCATCGAGATGAACAGGGACTTCGCGGTCTCGAGCTTCTTCATGGCGGTGATGTCGCGCAAGACCGCGACTGCGCCCAGGCGTTCGCCCGTGGCATCGATGACGGGCGCGGCGTTGACCATGTAGGTGGATTCGCCGTGGGGCATCTCGCGGGAAGCGATCATGGGGCTTTCGCTGCGCGCGGCCTGTTCGAGCAGTTCCACTACCAGCGGCTCGGCCACGACTTCGCTGGCCGCTGCGGGCAGTGCCTGCTCGGCGCATTCCGGCAAGATGCGTGCCGCGGCCTGATTGCGCAGCACGAGTTGGGCGTTGCGGTTCACCACCAGAACGCCATCGGTCATGCAGTTGAGGATGGTGCGGCTCTTCGAACGTTCGAACGCGACCTCGAGCAGGCGGCGTTCGCGTTCCTGCCGAAGTTGCTTGCCCTCCAGACGCAGCGCGCGCTTCTCGAGACCGTTTCGCACGTGCAGCAGCAGTTCGTCGGGGCTGAACGGCTTCGGGACGTAGCCATAGGCACCGCGCTTGGTCGCGTCGACCGCCGTGTCGATCGTGGCGTACGCCGTGATCACCAGCAGTACGGCATCTTCGTCGAGCGCGTGAATCTGCTCGACCAGTTCCATGCCGCCCATGACCGGCATCTTGAGGTCCGTGACCACCACGTCGAAGCCGCCGGCGGCCCGAAAGGCCTCCAGCGCCAGGGCGCCGTTCTCGGCCACGGACACTTCGTAGCCCTCGGCCGCCAGGATGCGGCGACAGCCGTCCCGCATGCCGAGTTCGTCATCCACGACCAGGATCCTCTGGCTGCGTTCGTTCATCACGCCCCCAGCAGTTCGCCCAGATGCCGGACCAGTTCGTCCGGCCGCAGGGGCTTTTCAAGGAAGCGGTCGACCGGCAGGAATTCGTCCGGCTCGAACTTGAACGGCACCGTGGAGTTGACCGATGTCAACATGATCAGCGGGATCGCACGCGTGGCTTCGTCCTTGCGCAGGGTCCTGGCCGCATCGAAGCCCTCGCTGTTGGTCGACATCATGACGTCGAGCACGATGGCATCCGGATGCTGGGCACGCGCCTTCGCGATACCATCGGGTCCGTTGTAGGCCGCCTCGACCACATAGCCATGACGCTCGAGCGCATTGCGATTGATGGTCACCAGATCCACGTCATCGTCAATCAGAAGCACTTTCTTCGGGTCCATGAATGAAGCCTCCTATCGGAAGAAACGGTCCTCGACCTTGTACTCCTTGCCATTGACGGCCAGGGCCTCCTCGGCCGTCTGCACGGGCAGCCGGATGGTGAACCGGGTTCCGTGCCCCACCTCGCTGTCGACCGTGATGTCGCCCGAGTGCATCTTGATCACCCCGTAGGTGATCGCGAGCCCGAGCCCCGTACCCTTCCCGTTTTCCTTGGTGGTGAAGAACGGGGTGAACACCTTGGACAGATTCTCGCGGGCAATGCCGCATCCCTGGTCTTGCACCTCGATCATCAGGTCGCGGCCCGACTTGGTGGCCGCCGCCCCGATCACCACGCTGCCTCCGCTGGTGCTGGCATCGACCGCGTTGTTGACGAGGTTGACCAGGCCTTGGCGCAGTTGCATGCGGTCGACCATCATGACGGGCAGGTTTGGCCCCACCTCACCACGGACCGTGATGCCGAGTTCTGTCGCACGCGGTTGAGCGATGTTGGCCACTTCCTGCACCAGTTCCCCGATGTCGGTCGGGGCCTTGGTCACGCGTGACTGCCGGGCGAAGTCGAGCAGGCCCCGGACGATGTCCTTGCAGCGCATGGCCTCGCTCACGATCATCTGCAAATCGCCCTTCTGTTCCGAGGCGCCGAGTGCCTTGAGCAGCATGTGCGAATACAGCAGGATCGTGCCGAGCGGATTGTTCAGTTCGTGCGCCACGCCTGCGGAAAGCTGCCCCATCGAGGCCAGGCGCTCGGTCTGCAGAAGCTGCCGCTGGGTCGTTTCGAGCTGGGCGTGGGAGTCCCTCAGACTCTGACACGTGCCCTCGAGTTCGTCGACCACGTAAGGCAGGCACATCTCGACTTCGGCAAAGCCCTGACACACCGCAATGGCCTTCTCGCGACAGCTCTCGTAGCCGCAGGCCCCGCAGTTCAATCGGTCCTGCGGACGGCTCTTGTGCATCGACTCGAGCACCCTTTCGATCGCGTCCTCGGCCGGCATGGGCAGGACCTGATTCTCGGGCAGGAACTCCCGGTTGAGGTCCACCCCGGAAAACATGGCCAGCCCCTCGGCGAGGTCGCGCTGCGTGGTGTAGCGGTTCTGCTCGTTCACGTAGGATGTCATGATCTCGCGGCGTGCCAAGGTGCTCAAGTGATTGAGCATCTTGGGGCCGTCGATGCACCCTTCGCAGAACAGGAGGTCGTAGAACAACGCCTTGCTGCGGCCGTCGGCAATCTCGCGCAGGGTCATGAGCACGTGTTCCTTGCCCTCGGCGACCACGATGTCGTTTTCGAGGATATCCGTGCTGAGCCCCGATGCCCGCAGCAGCCCGCCCGAAAGGGGCAGTGCCCGGCCGAAATAGGCGCGCGGCCCGTCGAACCCGCTCGGGTTGGCGGCGGTTGGGTCCACGCTCGCCGCGTCAAGCATCCACTGCAGTTCCTCGAACGTCATCACCGCGTCGAGATTGCCCTCGACCGCAGGGTCGTGCAGGTGCAGCTTCTTGGCGATGCACGGCCCGATGAACACGATGTTGACGCGGCCGTTATAGTGCTTGCGGATTGCGCGGGCAAGCGCCAGCTTGGGCGACACGACCGGTGCCAGGTTCTTGTGAAGCTGCGGCAGATACTTCTCGACGTACGAGACAATGGCCGGGCAGCAGGTGGCGATGACCGGCTCACCGGTGCGCTTGGCCCGTTTGTAGAGCTTCAGGTACTCGCGGGCGATCAGCTCCGCCCCGAACGCGACCTCCCAGACCTCCTGGAAGCCGAGTCGGCGCAGCGCACCGATGAGACGATCCGGGGGAACCTGGTCGAACGCGGCCGGGAACGACGGGGCCAGACAAGCGATCGTTGGCTTGCCGTTGGCCAGCAGGCGCCTGACAATCGGTCGGGCATCGTCGATCTGCTTGGCCTTCTGGGCACAGACCTTGACGCAATTGCCGCAGGCGATGCAACGCTCGGCGATGACCCAGGCCTGACCGTTCTTCACCCGGATGGCCTTTGCCGGGCACTCGCGGATGCAGGTGTAGCACCTGCGGCAACGTTCCGGAATGGTCGAAACCACGGGCATCTGCGTCTCCTCGCCGTTACACCGGCTTCCGGGGCTGGTACTCGGTGTGCAGGAAGCGGTGCGACTGGGCGCTCAGGGGACTTTCGAAGAACTTCTCGTAGGCACGTACGACCTGGGGGTTTTCATGCGACTTGCGCAGGCTCTTGCTGTCGTCCTCGCTGAAGATGGCCGCGATGCGCGCCTTGCGGATGTCCATGGTGGTCATCCTTGGCTGGCCCCCGCCACCAATGCAGCCGCCGGGGCAGGACATCACTTCCATGAAGTGGTAATGAGCCTCGCCGTTCTTGACCCGCTGGATCATGCGCTCGGCGTTGGCCAGACCGTGGGCCACCGCAATATTGAGCGTCGCTCCCTCGAGGAAGCCCCATTCAGGCACCGTGCCTTCGATCTTGATGGCCATTTCCTTCAGGCCTTCCATGCCTTCGATCGGGGCCACGTGCATCCCTTCGAAGGGCAACTCGCGCCCGGTAACCACTTCGTAGGCGGTGCGCAAGGCGGCCTCCATGACGCCGCCCGTGTTCGCGAACACGTCCGCGGCCCCGGACCCCATGCCCATGGGTGCGTCCATCTGCTCGTCGGGCAGGCTTCTGAAGTCGATGCCGGCCTCCTCGATCATGCGGGCCAGTTCGCGTGTGGTCAGGACCACGTCCACGTCACGCGTCCAGCTCGCATGCATCTCGGGACGCTGAGCTTCGAACTTCTTGGCCGTGCAGGGCATGATCGACACCACGAAGATGTCGGTCGGGTGCTTCGCAATGGTCTTCGAATAGTAGGTCTTGGCCGCGGCTCCGAACATCTGCTGCGGGGACTTGCACGTCGAGATATGCGGAAGGAAGTCGTGATGAAAGTACTCGGCGTACTTGATCCACGCCGGGCAGCAACTGGTGACCAGAGGCAGCGGGCCCGCATGGCCGTGACCGCCGTCGCCGGTCAGGGCGTGCTTCAGACGCGTCAGGAGTTCGTTGCCTTCCTCGAGGATCGTCAGGTCCGCGGTGAAGTTCGTGTCGAACACGGCGTTGAAGCCGAGGCGGCGCAGGGCGGCCGCCATCTTGCCCGTGACGCGGGTGCCCGGGGCGTACCCGAAGCATTCGCCCAAGGCCGCGCGAATGGCCGGGGCCGTCTGCACCACCACGAACTTGGTCGGGTCGTCGAGTGCGGCCCAGACCTTCGAGATTTCGTCGTTTTCCGTGATGGCGCCCACGGGGCACACGGCTGCGCACTGGCCGCATTGGACGCAGGCGACCTCGCTGAGGTCATGGCAGAATGCGGGCGCAATCTCGGTCTTGAAGCCGCGTCGCTGGGCCCACAGGGCCCGCACGTTCTGCACGGAGTCGCACACGGTCTGGCATCGCCGGCACAGCACGCACTTGGACGAGTCGCGCTGCAGTCCGGGGGTGCTCGAATCCAAGTGACACGCGCTCATGGCGCCGTCGAACGTCACCTGGCGAACACCCATCTCGCGCGCCAGTGACTGGAACTCGCAGTCCTCGCTGCGAACGCAGGTCGTACAGTCGCCCGCGTGGTCGGACATCAGCAGTTCCATCACGGTCTTGCGGGCATCGCGCACGCGCTTGGAGCTGGTGCGGACCTTCATGCCCTCGGTCGCCGGTGCCACGCAGGCGGGCACCAGGGAACGTGCCCCCTCGACCTCGACGACGCACAGGCGGCAGGCGCCGATGGCCTGCACGTTCTCCAGATAGCACAGGGTCGGGATGCGGACCTGGGCCGCCTTCGCGGCCTCGAGCACGGTCGTACCCTCAGCAACCTCGACCTCGATATCGTTGATCGTCAGCTTCATCTCTCACTCCCGTGGCAGGTGGCTGTGCCGCCCGCCTTGTCACTGGTCAATGGCACGATTCCCGATAGTCGCAGCGCAGACAACGGTGCGCCTCGCAACGTGCTACCTGCTCGGCCCAGGGAAGTTCGACTTCCTCGAATCCCTTGCGCGCTGTGGCCGGCAGCTCAACCCCGTCGGCCCGCGGGGTCAAATCCGGTTCCGCATCCGGGTCGAATGCCGTGTCCACCCCATCGTGCGCCCGCCAGAAGGCGTGCGCTTCGCCGCTGAACATCAGGTCGATTCCCACGGCCGCACGCTCGCCCGCGGCAATTGCCTCGACCACCGAAGCCGGTCCGGTCGCCACGTCGCCACCGGCGAACAGCCACGGCACGGACGTCCGCCCGGTCAGGGAGTCCACCTGGATGGTCCCGTCACGATTGCGGTCGAGTTCGAAGTCGGGTGCGAAACTGCCATCTACGCTCTGGCCGATGGCCGCGATCACCTGATCGGCGGGCATGACGAACGTCGAGCCCTTGATCGGCGTCGGGCGCCGGCGTCCGGACTTGTCGTAGCTTCCGAGTTCCATGCGCTGGCACTCGAGCCCCGTGACCCGGCCGTTTTGCACGACAAGGCCGATCGGCGCCACCAGGGTCTCGAGTGCGATGCCCTCGTCGAGCATGGCATCGATCTCTTCGTCCCAGGCCGGCATCTCGTTGCGCCGCCGCCGGTAGACCACCGTGACCTTGTCGGCGCCAAGCCGCCGGGCGGTCCGGGCCGCGTCGATGGCCGCGTTGCCGCCGCCGATGACCGCAACGTTGCGACCGACGTCGGTCTTGCCGGACAGGTTGAATTCCTTCAGGAACTGCATGGCGTCGACCACGCCCGCCGCATCGTCGCCAGGCAGACCGAGCTTGCTGCCGTTCGCGGCCCCGATGGCCAGGAACACCGCTTCGTAACCCTGCTGCGGCAGGTCCTCGAGTTGGAGGTCCCGGCCCAGCCGCTGGTTGCAGTGGATCTTCACGCCCATGGACTGAATCAGCTCGATCTCGTCAGCGAGGGCCTTTCGAGGCAGGCGGTACGAGGGAATCGTCTGTACCAGCATGCCACCGGGTTCGGCCTCGGCCTCGAAGACCTCGGGATGGTAGCCCAGACGGGCCAGGAAGTAGGCGGCCGACAGGCCCGCGGGCCCGGCCCCGATGATCGCGATCTTGCGCTTGGCATTGGCCTCGCTGACGCGGACCTCGGGCGTCTCGGTGGCCACATCCTGTTCGACCATGAAGCGCTTGACCCCGCGGATGGCCACGGGTGCGCCATCGAGCGTGGTCCGGCGGCACTTGCTTTCACAGGGGTGGAAGCAGACGCGGGCGCAGATCGATGCGAACGGGTTGCGCTCGCGGTGATGGCGCATGGCCTCCTGATAGCGGCCCTCGCCGACCAGGGACACGAATCCAGGCACGTCCACGCCCGCGGGACAGGCATTCTGGCAGGGGGCGCGCACGAGGGCGGCGCAGGTGCCGGCCGGGCAGCGCTTTTCCCGGATGTGGGCATCGTACTCATGCCGGAAGTAACGGATCGTGGATAACACCGGGTTTGGCGCGGTCTGGCCGAGCCCGCACAGGGCCGTGTCCTTGATCGTGTTGCCCAGAACGATCAGGCGTTCGACGTCGCCTTCTTCGCCCTTGCCCTCGCAGATGCGTTCAAGGATCTCGAGCATGCGCTTGGTTCCGATGCGGCACGGGGCGCACTTGCCGCAGGATTCGTCCTGGCAGAAGTCCAGGAAGAAGCGGGCCACGTCGACCATGCAGGCGTCCTCGTCCATGACGATCAGCCCGCCCGATCCGATGATGGCCCCCAGTTCGATCAGGCTTTCGTAGTCGACCGGTACGCCGAGGTGTTCGGTCGGGATGCACCCGCCCGAAGGTCCGCCGAGTTGTGCGGCCTTGAACTTCTTGTTGCCGGGAATGCCGCCACCGACCTCGAAAACCAGTTCCCCGAGCGGCATGCCGATCGGGATCTCGACCAACCCGGTGTTGCGCACTGCGCCGGCCAGGGCAAAGACCTTGGTGCCCTTGGACTTCGGGGTGCCATACGAGGCGTACCACGAGGCGCCCTTGAGCAGGATCACCGGGATGTTCGCGTAGGTCTCGACGTTGTTCAGCAGCGACGGACGTGCCCACAAACCCTTGACCGCCGGGAACGGCGGACGGGGACGGGGTTCGCCGCGACGCCCCTCGATCGACGTCATGAGAGCGGTCTCTTCGCCACACACGAAGGCACCGGAACCCTTGCGGATCTCGAGGTCGAAGTCGAAGCCCGTGCCCAGGATGTTGTGCCCCAGAACGCCCAGGTCGCGGGCCTGTTGCAGCGCGATCCCCAGGCGTTCGATGGCCAGGGGGTATTCGGCCCGCACGTACACGTAGCCCTGATGCGAGCCGATGCAGTACGCCGCAATCGTCATGGCTTCGATCACGCTGTGGGGGTCACCCTCGAGCACCGACCGGTCCATGAAGGCCCCGGGGTCGCCCTCGTCGGCGTTGCACAGCACGTACTTCACTTCGCCCTTGGACTTTGCGGCGAAGGCCCACTTCAGGCCCGTGGGGAACCCGCCACCTCCGCGGCCGCGCAGCCCCGACGCCTTGACCTCGTCGATCACGGTTTCGGGGGTCATCTCGGTGAGTGCCTTGGCCAGACCGAGGTAGCCATCGCGGGCCACGTAGTCGTGGATCCTGAGCGGGTCGATCAGGCCGCAGTTGCGCAGCACGATCTTGACCTGCTTGCGGAAGTATTCGAGGTCCTTCATCAGAGGCACGATTTCGCCCGTGGCCGTGCTCTTGCTGGCGAGACGCTCGACCACGCGGTTACCCACGAGGTGTGCGGACACAATCTCGGCCACGTCGGACGGATTCACGTGTTGGTAGTAAACGCCGTCCGGTTGAACGACGAGTACCGGACCGCCGGCGCAGGGACCGAGGCATCCGGTTTCGATGACCGGGACATCCAGGTCCGAGGACGCGATGGCCTCCCTCAGGGCCTTGGCTACCTGCAGGGAGCCCGACGCGATGCAGCCGCCGCCCGCGCACAGAAGGATTTGGCGCTTGGGGGTTCCAACCGGCTGGGGACCTGCGGTTAGCGTATCATGCAATTGCTTGAGTTCTTTGACGCTTTCCAATCGCTTCATGGTCATTCCACCTCGCTCGCGCCCGTGGTCGTCGATCGATACTGATCCAGGATGGCACCCAGCCGGGCCGGCTTGATGCGCTGGTGCACGTCGTCGTCGACCATCATGGCCGGGGCCAGACCGCAGGCACCAAAGCAGCGGGCCACTTCCAGGGTGAACTCCCGGTCGGGCGTGGTCTCGCCCACATCGATCTTCAGGCGCTGCTTGAGGGCCTCGAGCACCTGCTTGCCGCCGCGCACGTAGCAGGCGGTCCCAAGGCACACACGAACCACATGACGTCCGCGGGGCTGAGTCGAGAAGAAGCTGTAGAAGCTGACCACCCCGGCCACTTCGCTATAGGACTTGGAAAGGCCTGTGGCAATGCGCTTCATCACGGCTTCGGGAAGATACCCGAAGATCCCCTGCGCGATCTGGAGCACCGGGATCAAGGCCCCTGCCTTGTCACGGTACTGCTCGATGACCTCGTCCAACCGGGCGAGGAGTTCCTCTTCCGGCACCTCGGCGCACGTGCACTGCTGCACCTGCTGCTGCATCTGCTGCGGGTTCGCCAACATGAGACATTCCTCCTTTGAGGGGCCGCGCCGCGCCGCCCCGTCCGACGAGAAGCCGCCATATGCACCGTTCGTGCCAAGTTGGGGGTTGTTATCGCAAGCATTTGAAAAGATGAGATTACTGCCATCGATCGAGGGGACTCGGCAGCTTGGGGTGTGGGCATGGATCGGGCGTGGGAGACTTATACCCACAAAGGGGTCATGGCCGGAAGCTTTCCTTGTCGAGGCCGTATTTCTTCATGCGCTCGTACAGTGCGCGGCGCGAGATCCCCAGCGCCTCGGCCGTGGTCGTGACCTCCCCTTCCTCTTCCTGGAGGGCCCTGGCAATCACCGTGGCCTCGGTCTGTTCGAGCGCCTCTTTCAAACGTCCCCCTCCCGCGGGAAGCGACAGCAGCCGCGAGGTCGCAAAACCATCGTCGGTCGTATACGGGCCAGCGATGCCGGCGTGCGATGTGATGACCATGCGTTCGACCGCGTGCTTGAGTTCGCGTACGTTGCCTGGCCAAGCATCCCGGGTGAGTTCCCGCAGCGTGTTCTCGGGCACGGCAGGCAGTGGGATGCCGTTGCGATCCGCAGCCTGACGCAGGAAGTGGGCCAACAGCAGGGGGATGTCCTCGGGGCGTTCACGCAGCGGGGGCACTACGATCCGCATCACCATCAGTCGGTGGTAGAAGTCCTCGCGCATCCGGCCCTGCCGCACCAGGTCTTGCAGATCGACCTTGGTCGTCGCCACGATCCGAATGTCCACCTGCCGCGGGGCGTCACGGCCCAAGGGATAGACCATGCCGTCCTCGAGCACGCGCAGCAGTTGCATCTGGGCGCGCATCGAGATGTTTTCGACCTCGTCGAGCAGCAGGGTACCGCCCGATGCGGTCACGAGCTTGCCGTCACGGGCGGCGTCTGCTCCGGTGAAGGCCCCCTTGGCGTGCCCGAACAGTTCGCTCTCGAGCATGGTTTCGGGCAAGGCCGCGGCGTTGACCGCCACGAACGGCCCCTTGGCGCGCGAAGACTGGGCATGGATGGCCCGGGCCACCAGTTCCTTGCCCGTGCCCGTTTCGCCGAAGATCAGGACGAAGGCCCGGGACCGTGCCACGACTTCTATCTGCTCGTACACGTCTTGCATGACGCGACTGCGGCCGACCAGGCCGAAGCGCCCCGCCTCGCCCGGGCTGAACATGGACAAGCGCCGCTTGAGGTCCGCGCTTTCCCGTCGCAAGGCCGTGTGCTCGACCGCGCGGCGCAGGGACACGAGCAGAAAGTCGTCATCGAACGGCTTTTCCACGAAATCGTAGGCCCCGGCCTTGAGACAGCGCACGGCCATGGCCACGTCGCCGTGCCCCGTGACCAGGATGATCGGGATCGGCAGGGACCGACGGGTCATCTCGGCCAAGAAGGCCTCGCCGTCCATGCCGGGCATGCGGATGTCGCACACGATGCCGTCCGCGTCGGGAAGACCCGGCCATGCCAGGGCAGCCTCGGCCGACGAGAAGGCATGGGCCGAGTATCCGCGAAGTCGCAGCATCTGGGTGATCGAGAGGCGTGCGGCCTCGTCGTCGTCGATGACAGCGATGATCGGGACTGGCGCGCTGGTGTTCATGTCAGGGACTCCGCCTTGGAAGGGTGGTCGAGGGGGGGGGCGCCGCGGGCAGGCGAATCGTGAAGCACGCCCCTTGGCCGGGGTTTCCAGAGGCCTCGAGATCGCCGGAATGTTCCTTCAAGATGGTCTGCGCAACCGACAGCCCGAGCCCCGTGCCATGCCGCTTCTTGGTGGTGAAGAACGGCTTGAACAACTTGTCGAGGTCGGCCATCTCGAAGCCGGTTCCCGTGTCGCTGATGGCGATGGTCACCGGCTTCTTCTGGTCTGGCTCAAGCGCCACCCGGACGTCGAGGACCCGCTGCTGCGACGATTCCATGGCCTGACGGGCGTTGGTCAGGAGGTTCAGCACCACCTGGCCCAATCGCACGCGATCCCCGATCACTGCGGGAACGGGGTCCTGAATCGACAGATGCACGTCCACGTTCGACACCCGCATCTGCGGCATCAGGAACTCCACGGCCTCGCGGACCACCACGCCCACATCGAGACGGGTCCATTCGCGGTCGGTCCGCTGCGTTTGTTCGCGCAACTGCGTGATGATGCGGGCTGCGCGATCCACCTGTTCGGAGATGCGCTCGAGATTTGCGCGAACCTCGCCCTGGCCGCCGGCCCCGCTTTCGATCATGAAGATGGCGTTCTTGGCGTAGTTGCGGATTCCAGTCAGGGGTTGGTTGACCTCGTGCGCCAGCGTGCCGGCCATTTCCCCGAGTTCGGCCAGGCGGGTCGAGTGGATGAGTTGTTCCTCCTGCTCGCGGTTTTGCAGGTGGAGTTCGAGCCGCTTTTCCTGGGCCTCGCGCAGTTGCGTCAGGTCGTAGATGTTCATGACTACCGCGGGTTCGCGCCCGTACTGTGCGATGAAGCTCGAAATGTCTGCCCACAGCTTCGTACCGTCCCGCCTCAGTAGGCGTGCCTCGTAGTGCAGCGAGGCGTTCGGTTCCTGCCGCCGGCGGCCCGCGAGCTTCTGCACGATAACGCGGTCTTCGGGGGCCATGAAGTCCCAAATGCAACGGCCGACCATGGCCTCGCGGTCGCCCTGGTATAGCAGCATCTGCTCGAGGCGTCGGTTGCAGAAGATCAAATGCTCATCGCGATAGACCAGGACCCCGGTCAACGAGTTTTCGATGAGGATGCGCAGGTTCTCTTCGGACAGGCGCAGGGCCTTGTGTCCCGCGGACACCCGTTCGCTGAGCCAGGCCACGGTGAGCGACACGCCCACGAAGAAGAAGGCGCGCACCGCGTCGCTCCAGGCCGGTGCCGACGTGATGCCGAGGACGTGGAACAGGCCAATCGCCGCGCCGGGTACCAGACCGATCCACACCGCGCGGCGTCCCCACCACATGGCCGAAAGCACGATAGGGATGTAAGCGAAGTGGTTGAGCACGGCAGCGCCGGGGTGGCGGGAGATGACGGTGGCGGCCAGGGCGAGATAGACCGCCATCAGGGACCCCACGATCAGCAGTCGCGCCATGACACCGACTCCTTCGGTCCAACGATAGGTGAGGGGTGGATGGATTGCAATACAGCAGCACGCGTTGGACTTGGGTTGATCAGGCGGCCATCTACCACATACCGAAGCCTGCCCACATGTCCGTGGGCGCGATGATGGTCTGGATGCAGTACCCGTCGCTGCGCATGGGCGGCAGCGCCCAGTTGGCGGTCTTGGACATGGTCACCTGGTTGACCAAGATGGAACTTGCGGCGGCATTGAGGCCCCAGGAATTGCCACCGCTCTTTGCCCCGATCTTCTCGTAGCACGTGGTGCCCGTGGGGAGGCCGTTCACACCGTTGCCGCTGAGCTGAATCGGGTTGTCGCAGATCCCCGAACACGGCGAGGTGGGCAGAGGACCGCAGTAGCCTGTATCCGGATTGCACACCAAGCCCGGGTCGCACATGAGGTCGTCGTAGTGACACATGCCCGTGTCGCAGACATTGCTCGTGCAGAGGCTTCCGTCGTCGCACTCGCTGGCCGTGGCGCAGAACTGCAGTTCCTGGGCCATCGTACACGCGGCCTGGAACGAGCGGTAGTCGAACTGGCCGTAGCCCGTGAGGGAATGGGCCACGAGGGTCCCGAACATGTGCCCGTTGTCGAAGAACACGTTGGCGTCGGGCGCCAGGATGCTGCCAAGCGGCGAGAACCCGTTGATGGTGAGGGTCTCGACATCGGGCATGTTCAGCAGGACCTTGAACGAGTCCGGGATGGCATCGCGGTTGTTCGCCCACATCTCGAAGCCCGTGAGGGTGACGTCCGTCCCCGTCACGTTCAGCAGGAACGTGGCATCTGCCGGGATCGTGGTGCCGTACTCGAGGTAGAAGCTCTGTGCCCCGGTGAACTTGCTGCCATCGATCTCGAACACGTTGACCCCGGAGGTCACGTTCGACAGCACGATACCCCATGACTGGTAGGTCGTGGTGCCCGTGGTCGGCAGGTCGGCGAACGCCTGGGACAGCGAGCGGAACCGCTCGAAGGCCGCGACGAAGTCGATCGGTGCCGTTGGGTATTCTGCACTGCCCACCGGGTAGGCTCCGCCCTGGAAGAACGTGGTGCCCTGGGTCGGGGTGTAGGAGCCGCCGTAGACCA
>CAYRIB010000046.1:0-5187 GCA_964424165.1 uncultured Myxococcales bacterium
GCAGACAAGAGGGGATGCGGTCGCTGTGGCAAAGCGCAAGCAAGCTTGCGCACTCCCAGACCTGTTTGGGAGTGCGGCAGCTCGCTGCCGCTCTTGCAGCCCTGCCCACTGGCGTAGCGTAGTCTTGGGACTTTCCCAACTTGATTTCACACGCTCAGGATGGAGACAAGGCAGATGGAATCGATTCTAGCGGGCGGCCGGCGGCGGAGTCACGGTATCCACGCAGCACATCACCGAGCGCGGTGACTCGACCGTGACCGGCAGGTCCGGGTCGTAGGCCACGGGCAGCAGGAACACGTGCGGCCCCCACACCTGCGCGAAGTTGCTCCACAGCACCGTGCCGCCGTCGTCGCTGTACATCGTGAGGCCCTTGGCCCGGAAGTCGACGGTGTAGTCCGGGTGGATCTGTGCGAAGCCCTCCATATAACCGCCGTATTTCATGGCTGCCATGAATTCCTGGGACGTTGCCGGCGTGTTGTCGAGCGGCATCCGCGGCGCCCATGCCGAAGCCATGATCTCCAGAAGTTGCGGGTCCGCGCCCCAAGTCGTCCAACCCGGCATCGGTACGTAGCCCAGATCAAGGTAGTCCTTGTACTCGGTCACCGTGCACACGTGCCAGGACTTGGAGCAGGCTGTGGACATGGTCGCTGCCGTGTCCGTTCCGTCGCACACCGCCATGACGGCCTCGGTGCCACGGGGGAGCAGGCCCGGGAACCACGTGCCCGCGGGGTGTTCAGCCGTGCGGCAGGCGCAGGCACTGGATGGGGTCTCGGTCATCACGGCACCGAGGTCGTACAGTACTGGGTCCATGGGATTCCACACGTAGTGGGCCGGCGGATAGATGATCTTGGTCTCGTTGCACGCGAGGTCCAGCGAGGCATACAGGAAATCGGCGTTGTCCCAGTGGTGGACCCAGTAGCTCATCAGATCGAACTGCTTGTCCATGAATTTGTGCAGGCAATCGGCGCCACGCGAGTTGTTGAGATAGATGGCGTCCGGATTGCAGGCAGCTTCTTGTTGAATTCGCTCATCCTCTTCCCCCGGGTCCATCGTCGCGTAATCCAGACCGAAGCCGGCATCCGGAGTGATTGTGACCACCGTGGGCTCGCATCCGAGGCGAATGGGGTCGGGGGCAATGGTGCCGTCCTCGGGCTGAACTACGGCCACCACGGGCAGGGGCACGAAGGTCGCCTCGACCACGTGGTTCTGGGAGATGTTGAAGAACGTGATCACCACGGTCTGACACTCGTCACCACCCATGCGGCACACGCGAATGTCGAAGCCCGGCCAGTTGTCGTCAGTCGGGAGGCTGGGAAGGTGATCTTCGTTGCAGTAAGGGATGCGCGAGATGGTGACCGGGTCGAAGGTCAGGCTGTCGGGCCCTTCGAACTCACGGACCTCTTCGATCTCTTCGGGCGGATTGATCCGCAGTTCGCCGAGCATGTAGCCCGCCTCGGGGGTCAGGGTCATGACGCGGGTGTCACCGCACTCGGCCTCGGGCCGCGAGGTCACTACGGCCGTGCCGTGGTCCGCCTCGGGGCTGCCGGTCTGGATGAACTCGGCCGTCACCTCGTAGTAGGGGCATTCCGTGGCTACCAGGCAATCGAGGAACGATTCCGCAGCCATGGGGAAGCATTCCGGCCGCACCATCAAGCACTGGCCTTCCTCGACCACGATCGGATCGCGACCTGCGAGCAGGGTCGTGGACAGGGTCAGGGTGCCCTTCACCATCTGCAGGGCTACATTGTATTCCGGCGAATAGCCGTTGTCGCTCAGCTTGGGCGTCACGAACTTGTCATGGTCTTCAATCAGTCCTTCGCCGATCACGCCAGGTCGCTGTTGCCTGGCGCAGTAGCGGACGAACGACACGGTTACCTCGCCGCCCTCGGTCGACGGCGCGGCATCCACGGAGTAGGTCTGGCCACACTCGCAGGCATTGACACCCGACTGCTCGGGGATGTCGAGCGCGTCGTAGAACTTGCACAGATCCATCAGCAGCCGAGCGACCGCATTCGGGGCCAGATGCATCACCGCCCGTTCGTAGGTGTCGATGAACCCGAACCAGTAGTCCACCAGTGACGGCGTGCCGCCGAGCACCGTGTTGAGGTCGATCTCGGCCAGTGGGGTCGCTTCGTCGCCCACGACCAGGTACATGCCGCTAGTCGCGCCGACCGCGCCCACGTCATCGAGGCGCATCATGCCCGTGGCGTCCAAGCTGAAGATGCCCTGCAGGCCCTTGAGGTCGAAACGGAACAAGGCCTCGCCTGGGAGCTGCGGCGGAATGTAGAAGTTCTTGTATCGCTGCATCAGGCGCAGCGTGGTCAGGGCCGGCAGTTCCAGGAGGCCCTTGGCATCGAGCGTCGCCTGGAGGGTGTTGGCCGCCCGATCCACGGTCGCGGTCATGAGCGCCGCGGTCGCTGGGACGTTCAGGAGCATGCTCTCTTCCCAGCGCATCGGGCCAACGCCCCGCAGGTTGTCATTCTCCCACGTGCCGCTCAGGGATACGTCCTCGTCCACTGCCACCTTCATGGTCCAGGCATCCGCGGACTCGGCCATCTTCATGAATTCGAACGACACCTTTCCAGCGCCGGCGAACAGGCCGTTCGCGATCCGGAGCGGAGTTTCGATCGGCAGCGTGCCCATCACGTCGGCAATCATGGCCGCATTGTTCATGACCTTCGCGATCTGCGACACTTCGGTGTAGCCGGTGGCCTTCTCGGGCCACAAAGTCATGTTCAGCAGCGGCACGCGGTCCGGACCCACTTCGACCACCAGATCCACGCTGGTGTCACAGTGCGTCTTGACCGTGACCCAGACGCCCGCGACTTCCATCATGTGCATCAGCATCCGTGCGCGTTCCAGGAAGTGGTTGGCACGCTCGCCCTCATCCATCCAGCCCATCAGGCATTCGCGGAAGTAGGGCGTGGTGTCGCCGGGCTGCGGCTGCTGATCGAGGCTCTTGACCTCCTGCTTGTAGTTGTCATCGCCGCTGTTGATGTCGAACAGGTTGCGCAGGATCATCATGCGTTCGTAGACTTGACAGATCTGGGCATCGGTCCAGTTGCCCACACGGTACGTGGCCATGTCCGGACCCTGGTCGAACAAACTCGCTTCGTTGAACACGTAGCCGAGCAGGAACTGCACCGTCTCGGCGAACACGTTCGGGGTCAGGGCCGCGAGCGTCGCGGGCTCAAAGGACACGCGGTCACGATAGATCTGACCCGGCATTCCATTCTGCCACACTGCGTGGAGCTGATTCACGAACCGGTTGAGATCCCCCAGGAACTCGAACTGGCTCTTGAGGTTGTCCGAATTGTAGCGAAGCTGCTCGAGCAGCATCAGTTGCAGGGTGGTGAGGCTCTTCTGGGACATGTTGGTCACCATGTTCGTGACCCGCGTGGCCAGTTCGCCGGCCGTGAGCTGTCCCTGTGCCACCACGATCGGCTGCTCGGCGAACGACACGTTGCCGTTGATATCCCGCACTTCGCAAAGGGCGGTGAAGCTGCCGGGATGCTCGTACTGGTACCAGGCGTCCCAGTGCGCCACGTTGTCGCCGTTGCCGAAGTAGATGATCGTCGTCTTCGGATCGTTGCCGAGCGTGGACGTGCACGTGAAGTGCAGCATCAAGGGGGTAACGCCCGCGCACTCGCCTTCGGTCAGGCCTTCGACGACCAGGACCACGTCGGGGGTCGTGTCGTCCGAGACGACGATCGTGGCCGTATCGGACGCCGTGGATCCGTCGACGTCCGTGACTTCGACCTTGACCGCATGGGTGCCGCCATCGAGCGTGGCCTTGAGGGCCGGAGCCTTGCCATCCGCCACGGGCACATCGTCGATCGACCACTGGTAGGCCAAGGGGGCATTGCCACCCACGGCTGTGGCCGCGAAGTTCACCGCAAACGGCGCGATGCCGAAGTAGCCGTCGGCCGTGACCTCGACCGCGGGCACGTCGTTGCTGGCCACGCGCACGATCACCGCGTCGTCGGCCATGTCGCCGTTGGCGTCAGTGACCTTGAGTTGGACCGCACAGGCGCCGGGGGTGGTGAATTCGTGCGCCACCTGCTCGGTGTCGGCCGTGGTGCCGTCACAGAAGGTCCACGCGTAGGCGTAGGGGGCGTTGCCGCCGACCACGGTGGCCGTGAAGGTCGGGTTCATCGGTGCCACGCCAATCGTCGCGGTCGCGCTGATGCCGACCTGCGGGATGCCGGTCGCGGACACGGTGACCATGACCTGCGCGTTCGCGCCCTGGCCGGTCGCGTCCTGTACGGAAACGGTCACCGGAAATTCACCGCCCGAGGTGAATTCGTGGCTGGCAACACTGCCGGCCTTCTTGGCCACGCCATCACCGTAGTTCCACAGGAACGTGAACGGAGCCTTGCCACCCTCGACCGTGGCCGTCAGCGTGGTCAGCAGCGGGGCGGTACCCTGTGCCGGGTCCGCAGCCACCGTGACCTTCAGTTCCAACACGTCCTCGTCCTCGGAGCAGCCAAGGCCCACGGCCAGCAGCAAGGCGGACAAGGCAACCAGATTCCTTCCAAGGGACCACCAATGGATCAATCGCATCCCAACCTCCTTCAAACCCAGGCAGAGCAAGTAAAACGCTTCAGGCGTATTTTGATACGGATTGCGCGCAAATTGCAAGCGGATTACGAAGGGGTGAAAACAAATCTTCGGATGTCAGCAGGATCAGAGCATGCAGACGAGCCAGTCGTTGGCGTTGCCGTAATCCCAGCAGCAACTGGTTCCGTAAAGGTCGGAATCACAGAAAGAACATCCCCCGCGACGGAACGCGGTCCAGCCGCTCGAGGAACTGTGCGAGCAGCCGGGGCTGTCGACGGTCACAGGGAAGCCGTTGAGGGTGCTTACGTTAATTTCCGACACCAGTCCGTAGACCTGAACCCACAGGGGCTGGTTGATCAGGTCCCCCGCAAACGTGACCAGCTTCTGGGCATCCGCCTGATCGACCGGGGCCCACCAGGAAAGGCCGCGATCCTCACAGAACGTGACGTAGTTCGCGAGCGGTGCGCAGGGAGGCGTCTGCCAGATGTACACCCACCGACCAGCCGACTCGTATGAGGCGTAGGCGCCCGACGTGTCGTAGGGGGGCTCGAGCACGGTTTCGCAGTCGTGAATCGTGTCATTCTCCTCGCGGGCGTAGACTGTGTCGTTGCCCGGCCCGCAGTAGAT
>CAYRIB010000046.1:5287-20657 GCA_964424165.1 uncultured Myxococcales bacterium
AACAGCTTGTCCGCACCGGAAGTGCCGTAGATCGGGCCGTTGTCGAAGGTGACTTCCACCAGATGATCCTCGCGGATGTTCGGGAACGTCACCAGGATCGCTGCACAGTTGTCCGCCAGACGGCACACCTCGAACACGTTCCCGGTCTGAATGGGGGGCAGGCCCTCGTCGTTGCAGATCTGGACCTGGGACAGATCAACCGTGTACGGCATGGCGCGGGCTTCGTCTTCGACGTCCTGCAGCGGATCGATCCGCAGTTCACTGATCCGATAGTCCTCGTCCGGGGTCACGGTGACGGTCCGCGTCTCGCCGCATTCTGCGGTTGCGCGCTCGGCCACGACCGCGGTGCCGTGATCGGCAGCGGGCGTCCCGGTCTGCACGATCTCGGCCGTGATCAGATTGTAGGGGCACTCGTCGGCATACAGGCAATCCATGAAGCTCTCGGCCGCCATGGGTACGCACTGGTCGCGCACCATGAGGCACTGGCCCTCCTCGACCACGATGGGCTCGCGGGTGGCAACCAGGGTGGTCGAGATGGTCAGGGTGCCCTTCACCATCTCGATGGCAACCGTGGGCCGGCGCAGGCGCGGCGCGTCGAAGCGCTGATCCACCCTCTTTTGGGGGCAATAGCGCAGCGTGGCCACCGTGACTTCGCCGCCTTCGGTGGTCGGTGCAGCAGCGACGGTATACGTCTGGTTGCATTCGCACGCGTTGACTCCGGACTGCTCGGCAATGCCGATCGCCGCGTAAAACTCGCACAGATCCGTCAGCAGCCTCGTCACCTCGACGGGCGACAAATTCAGGACCGCGCGGTTGTGGTCTTCGGGCAGGGTGAACCAGTGGTCGACCACCGACGGGGTGCCGCCGAGCACGGTATTGAGGTCGATCTCGACCAGCGGGGAGGCTTCTTCGCCCATGACCAGATGCATGCCGCTAGTCGCACCCACCGCGCCCAGGTCGTCCAGACGCATCATGCCGTCAGCATCCAAACTGAACGCACCCTGCAAACCCTTCAGGTCGAAACGGAACAGTGCCGTGCCCGGCAGTTCCTGCGGGATGTAGAAATTGCGGAACATCTGGATGATCCGAAGCGAGGTCAGGGCCGGCAGTTCGAGCAGGCCGCGGGCCTCGATCGAGGCGTTCAGGGTCTCGTTCCCGCGGTCGAAGGTCGCAAAGAGCAGCGCTGCCGTGGCAGGCACGTTCAGCAGCATGGTCTCGACCCACGGACCGCCGTCGAGGCTGGCCTTGTTGCCATAACCGTAGCCACCGTTCTCCCAGGTGCCGGTCATGGACAGGTCCTCGTCGACGGCCACGGTCAGTGCCCAGGCGTCCGCGAGGGTCGTGGACTTTGCGAATTCGAACGAAACCTTTCCGGCACCCACGAACAGACCGTTCGCGATCCGGATCGGGCTTGCGATCGGCATGGCTGCCATCAGATCCGCCATCATGGCCACGTTGTTCAAGACCTTGGCGATCTGGGGCATCTCGACGTAACC
Source organism: uncultured Myxococcales bacterium (assembly GCA_964424165.1). Taxonomy (GTDB): domain Bacteria; phylum Myxococcota_A; class UBA9042; order DTJE01; family DTJE01; genus CAYRIB01. The sequence continues at coordinate 6,784 of CAYRIB010000046.1, forward strand.
GGTCACCTTCTCGGGCCACAGCGTCATGTTGAGCACGGGCACGCGATCCGGGCCGACCTCGACGATCAGGTCCACGCTCGTGTCGCAGTGTGTCTTTGCGGTCACCCACACCCCGGCGACCTCCATCAAATGCATGATGGTCCGGGCCTGGGACAGGTAGCGGAACTCGCCGTTCTCGAGCCAGCGGCATTCCTTGCCACAGTCGCAGTAGTAGTGGACCTGATTCAGGCACTCGGACACGTACGACGGCCGGGGCACGTCGCCGCAATAGGCATCGTCGGCGTACGCGAGGTCACCCAGGATCCGGGCGCGCTCGTAGATCTGGCAGATCTGCAGGTCGGTCCAGTTGCCCAGGCGCCACGTGGCCATGTCCGGCCCCTGGTCGAACAGGCTCGCCTCGTTCATCACGTAGCCGAGCAGGAACTGCACAGTCTCGGCGAACACGTTCGGGGTCAGGGCGATCAGCCCGTCTTCGTCGATATCGATGTCCGCGCGGTTGCCGGGCATGCCATTTTGCCACACGGCATGCATGCTCTGCACGAAGTTGTAGATGTCGGTCATGAACCCGAACTGCTTGCGCAGATGGTCGTAGTTGTGACGCACCTGATCGAGCAGCAGAAGTTGCAGGGTGGTCATGCTCTTCTGGGTCATGTTGGTCACGATGTGCGTGACGCGCGTGGCCAGTTCGCCGGTGGTGAGCTGACCTTTGGCGACCACGATCTGCCGCTCGGCGGAGGCCACGTTGCCATTGGCGTCGCGGACCTCGCAGCGTGCCGTGAAGTTGCCGGGATTCGTGTACTGGTACCAGGCATCCCAGCGCGCCACGTTGTCGCCGGTCCCGAAATAGATGATCGTGGTCTTCGGGTCGTTGCCCAGGGTCGACGTGCAGGTGAAGTGCAGCAACAGCGGAGTGACGCCCGCGCATTCGCCATCGGTCAGGCCCTCGACCGTGAGGACCACGTCGGGCGTCGTATCGTCGGACACGATGATCGTGGCCGTGTCCGAGGCAGTGGACCCGTCCGCGTCCGTGACTTCCACCTTGACCGCATGCGAGCCGCCTTCGAGCGTGGCCTTCATCGTCGGTGCGTTGGCACCCGCCACCGGCGCATCATCGATCGACCACTGATAGGCCAGGGGGGCGTTTCCGCCCACGGCCGTGGCCGCAAAGTTGACGGCGAACGGCGCGATGCCGAAGTAGCCGTCGGCCGTGACTTCGACCGCGGGGACGTTGTTGCTGGCCACGTGCACGATCAACGCATCGTCGGCCGTGTCGCCATTGGCGTCGGTGACCCGTACCTGGACCGCGCAGGCACCAGGGGTGGTGAATTCGTGCGTCACCTGCTCGGTGTCGGCAAAGCCCCCGTCGCAGAAGCTCCACGCGTAGTTGAACGGAGCGTCGCCGCCAACCACGGTGGCCGTGAACGTCGCGTTCATGGGCGTCACGCCAATCGTCGCGGTCGCGCTGATGCCGACCCGCGGGATGCCGTTCGCAGACACCATGACCGTGGTCTGGGCGTTGACGGCCTGACCCGAAGCATCCCGGACCGACACGGTGACCGGGAACTCCCCGCCCATCGTGTATTCGTGGCTTACCACGCTGCCGCCTTCGGTGTCCGAACCATCACCGAAGCCCCACAAGAACACGAACGGTGCCTTGCCGCCCTCGACCGTGGCCGTGAGCTTGGTCAGCAACGGCGCCTCGCCTTGGGCGGGTACGGCTGAAACCGTGGCCTTGAGTTCCAGGATCTCTTCGTCCTCGGTGCAACCGAGGTTCACGGCCAGCAGCAGCGCCAGGGCCGCCAGGCCGCCTCTCAACAGGGTGGAATGTCGATACTGCATCGGGTCCTCCTTCAATTCAAAGGCTTGAAAACCAAGTTGAACGTTGCGGCTATTGTGGCTCAAGACAGGATGGAAGGGCAAGGAAAAAGAGAGGGTCGTCAGGCCTGCATCCGGACGGGTGCCAACCGCTCATTGCACGATGTCGTCGCTGTCGTGCTTCTGGAGCGCGCCGGTCACGGCTTTGCTGAACCACTTGAACGCGGTCATGACCTGGTGACTGGGAATTCCCTGTTCGTAGGGCAGAAAATAGTCGAACCACAGGATGTTGTCCTGAGTCACGGCGGCGCGGACGAAGATGTTGTTGTCGTTCATCCGGTTGACGAGTTCGAGCATGGCCGGGCGTGATGCCGCCTCCTTGAAGCGGAAGGTCGCAACGTAAATCAGCATCTGCCGCTCCGCGCTGACCTGTACGTACACCTTCATGTTTCCGTCCTCGACCCGCACCCGACCGTCGTCGTTCAGTTCCGCCTTGAAGAAGGCCTTGCGAAACACGGCCATCACCCGGTGGGCATCCATGTCCTTCTCGGCGATGGTGTCGAACGAGGCCTTGGAGTTCTTGTCCCCGATGTCGTTGCCGCGTTCGGCAGAAGGGGCGATCGGCGTGACCTCGGGCTTGGTCGGGCTGGCCGAGGCGCACCCCGTGGCCAAGACCCCGATCAGGAAACAGACCGACGGACTGAACGCCATGACATGCATCGTTTTGCGCATCGGGCTTCCCTCTGAAAGAGCCCGTTCATTATGGGTTGATTCTTGCGGTCATGCAAGGTGGACTGCGCGTCGCAGGACAATGTGCTAACCTTGCGCGCTGTGGCGATGACGGCATCGCGAACGTGCAGGAGGAGGCATGACGAAGATGACGCCGACCATGGGACTGAGCTTGATGGCCTTGCTGACGACGCTCTTCGCACCAACGGCGCAGGCAGCGCCGGCTACCCCGGTGATGCTCGGGATCGACGTACTGCTGAGCGAACGGATCGACCTTGTGACAAGCCGGAAGATCGGGCTGATCACCAATGCCTCGGCCGTCGATGGACAGCTCGTCCCGACGCTCGACCGTCTGCGCGACGACCCGCGGGTGAACGTCGTTCAACTGTATGCCCCAGAGCATGGCCTTGGTGGGGCGCTGAACAACGGGCGCAGCGACCGCAAGGGGCGCGAGGCCAGGACCGAGCTGCCGATCGAGGGCCTGTTCGGACGGCAGAACCGGCCAAGTCCGTCCTCGCTTGCGCGCATCGATCTGCTGGTGTTCGACATCCAGGACATCGGCTCGCGCACCTACACCTATATCAGCACGCTGGGCAATGCGATGCAGGCGGCCAAGGCGGCCGGCAAGCCCATCATGGTCCTCGATAGGCCCAATCCGCTCGGGGGCCTGCTGTTCGAAGGGCCGATCCGGGCGCCAAAGTACAAGAGCCTGATTGGCTGGGGACCGCTTCCCGTAACGCACGGGATGACGGTGGGCGAGATTGCGCGCTTCTACAACGAGGAACTGGGGATTGGCGCAGAGCTCATCGTGGTGCCGATGAAGGGTTGGAAGCGCAGCATGGTGTGGGCGGACACGGGGTTGACGTGGGTTCCGACCTCGCCGGGCATTCCCCATGAACTCAACGCCCATTTCTACGTGGCCACGGGCATGGTTGGGGGCAGCGGCACCGACATCAACGAAGGGGGCGGTAACTCGATGCCGTTCGAGCTCATCGGGGCGCCGTGGATCGATGGGCATGCCCTGGCCGCGGAACTGGCCAAGGCCGGTCTGCCCGGGGTGCGCTTCCGGCCGTTCACCTACATCCCGGCGCGGGGCCAGTATGCAAAGAAGGTGGTCGACGGCGTGCAACTCATCCTCGACGACGCCCGAACCTTCCTGCCTCTGCGTACGGCGCTCACCATCCTCGTGGCCATCCAGAAGCTTTACCCGGAAGACCTCGAGGTGAAGGACCCGCAGCGTTTTGGGCGGGTGTGGGGAAATGATCGGGTGTTGCAGCAGATCCGGAAGGGTTGGTCCGCAATGCGCATCGAGGACAACTGGCAGGAAGAACTCAAGGCCTTCGGCGAGCGGCGCTCGCGCCATCTCATCTACGACTGAACTTCCGACCGTGCGACCAGACGTGCCAGGGGCTGCACCATCAGGCGGCGTATCAGGCCCCGCAGGATGTCGTGCCGGGCGATGAGTCGCGCCAACGGCGGGGAGGCCCGGTAGTACGCCGCGATCAGAACCCGACCAGGGCGATTGCAAGACAGCACACGGTCGCGGAAGCGTCGCAGGGCCATGACCTCGAAGGCATCCGCGCTGCCCATCGCGGCAGTGGCCACGAAGCAGCGGCTGTCCTTGCCCAGGGGAGACGACTGAGAGATGCAGGCCAGCAGGGCCTCGGCATCCGCGCGCAAGGCTTCTTCGAGTTCTTCTGTGGACAGCACGTTTTCGCACAGGGCCCGGGCCTCGCCCACATCGCCCTTGGCGTGGCGCAGGGCGGCCAGACGCAGTGCCGTGGCCGGGTCGAAACGCACCTGCAGGGCCTCTTGCACGGCCACGATGGCATCGAGCAGGAATTCCGACTGTTCGAAGCTGCCGATGGCACCTGGATTCAGGGTCGGACCGACGCGTTCTGCGGCGGCCACATGCAAATCGGCCTCGGATTGCCACGAGCGCAGCAGCAGGCCCTCGACATCAATGGCGCGTTCGGGGGCGGGGGCCAGCAGGGCAAGGTCGAGTTCGAGGTCCGTCAGGATGCCGCGAGCTTCCTCGAAGGTGTCGATCGCAGGGGCCATCGTTTCCGCCATCGTGTCGCGATCCGCATTCTTCGGCAGCGCTTCCAGGGTGCGTCGTGCGACCTCGGCTTGATCGAGCAGCGTGGCTGCCCGGGCAAGGATGGCGACCCGATCGGGCGTTGCAAGCTCGCCCGTCGCCTTCAGGCGTTCCACGATGACGGGGCGCTGGGCCTGCACCCAGGCGCTGGCCAGTTCCGCCACCGCAGCCCCGCCGTGTTTGAGGAACGGGGTTGCCCGTGTGGACAGGTGCGCGAGTGCGGCGTCCACGTCGTCGGTGGCCTCGGCGGGGAATCCCTCGAAATCCGCGGCATCGTCGCCGAGTTGGACCTCGAAAACGGCGAAGAACCGCTCGCGCACGTGATTGGACAGTTCGGGAAAAAAGTCCCTGGCCACGGCCGCGCCCACGCGGGGGTCGCGCATGCCCTGAAGAAGGCCCCGGAGCAGTTGATCGAGGGTGAGTGGGAGCTCTTGTGCGGACATCCGATTCCTCCGGGCCAGCAGACGGAAACGGATTTGAGCACGGATCCCGTCGGGCGACAAGCGCCGAGGTCCAACAGCCCCGCACCTGGAGCACGCCAGGGGCCGCGGTTGACGCACGCCGCCGAAGTCGGCATCATGCCGTTGGTCTTCTGGACGGGGCGGGAACATGAATACAAGGCGGATGCAGTGGGCCACGTGCCTGGCCTCGCTGGCCCTGGCGTGGAGTTGTGGCGGTTCGGACGAACGTGCGGGCGACCAGGCCGATGCTCGCGACGTGTCGGGAGGGTGGCTGGAACTGCCCTCCGGGGATCTGGTGCAGGACTCGGGCGTGGATGGGACCGGTGCCGACGTGATCGTGGATGCCGCAGACATCGGCCAGGATACCCACGTGATCCTCAATGACGAGGACGACGATGGGGTGCCGGACATCGACGACGAGGCCCCGTCCGACCCCAACTGGCCAGGGCTGGCCCCGTTCGGCTTCATTTACGCGCACACGTCCACGGCGCTCTACGCCTGGCGGCCCGGCTCGGGCGCCCCGACGCTGGTCGGGCCTTTCGCATGGCCTCATGACGGTGGCGTTCACCAGATGACTGACATTGCGGTGACCAAGGAAGGCGTGCTCTATGGGATCGCGTTCGATGGATTGTACCGTTGCTCGGTGGTCAATGGCGCCTGCAAGACCCTGGCGATGATGACGTTCGAACAGCAGTTCAACGGCCTGACCATGGTGCCGGCGGGCATCATCGATGCGGAACATGAAACCATGGTAGCCATCAGTCTGTATGGCGGCTGGTACGAGGTGGCCATCGACGACGACGTGGCTACCCTGACGCAGTTGGGTTCGTATGGTTCCCTTTACTATTCGGCTGGGGATGCGTACTCGATCGAGTCCGTGGGGACGTTTGCCGCCGTGGTCAAAGAGAACGTCACTGGCATGGGAACGCTCTTGATCGAGATCGATCCCGCGACGGGCAGTTACATCCGTGATGTTGGCTGGGTCCCCGCAGAAGGGATCTGGGGTTTGGCCGGACTCGGGACCATGGTGTACGCGTTCGATTCGGGCGGCGCGATCTATGGCGGGGACGTGGACGCCGGGTCGTTCACCCTGATGGTGCCGGCTATCGAAGGGGCCGAATGGTGGGGCGCCGGGGTCAGCACGCGTCTGAAGGGCCGCTAGCGCCTACTTGAACTTCAGCGTCTTGACCTGATTGGGCGCCACGTCAAAAGCCAGGACTTTCGGGGGCCGCCCCTCGATCAGGAACTCGACCTGATGCTTGCCTGACTCGACGGGCATTTCCCTGCGCAGCGGGCACGAACCAATGGGCTCCCCGTCCACTTTCACGCTGGTGCTGGCCTTGCTGCAGTCGATCACCAGGGTTCCGGGTGCTGCGGTGAGGACAAACTTCACGGTAGTGAGTTCGCCGCCTCGCACGGACACCCTCTGACGCTGGGTCGAGAAGCCGCACAGCTTGATGCCGACGTCGTATTCCCCCGGGGGCATGTCGATCGGCTTGTCCATGGGGACCAGCGACGCGGTCTTATCGTTGATGAGCACCAGGGCCCCGGTCTGCTGACTGACCACGATGAGTTGCCCGGACATGGTGGCGATGAGTGCCGCAAGATAGCCCTGGGCAAGGCGGATGCCTTCCTGATCCACCTTTTCTTCGAGGATGTAGCGTTCGTAGGCGGCCTTGGCCCCTTTCTTGTCGCCCATCTTCTCGTAGACGCGGGCCATGTTGTAGATGAGGACCGCGGCAGTCGTGTCGAGTTCGTAGGCCTGCTTGAGCAGCGCAATCGACTCCTCGTACAGGCCTGCCTTCGCCTTCTCGGACGCCGCCTTGGCCAGTTCCATGGCGTCATCCCTGGGGCTGGCCTGGACCACGGTCGGGACCGCCATCAGGGCCAACAAAACCACCCCGAGCCAGATGCGGTGCAGGATGACCTTGTGCATGCTCTCCTCCTTGCCCCCTCGCGGGGGACTAGTTCGCCCCCGTGTCGGCCGGGCGCAGGATCGGCACCGCCGGGGGAGGTACAGGCACCACCCGAGGCGTGACAGGAATCGGCTTCCCGGCCGCGTCCACGCATTCGCCTTCGAAGCGCAGGTCCATTGCCTTGGTCGCGGCGTTGAACCGGGCATGCAGCGTGACCCCCGCCTGAATCTCGATCATCTGGAGCGTGCGCTCGTTGGTGTCCGAGAAGAACTCCATGATGTATTTGGCGGGCTTCAACTCGATCGTCTTCTGCATGGGGCACTGTCCGAAGGGTTCCTGATCGATGCGCACCTTCGAACTGCCCTCGCATACGAAGGCAAGAACCGCCGGAGCCTTCTTCAGGGGCATGGATACGACGGTGGCCTCCGCAGGCGGGACGTTGACGCGGCGACGTTCGGTCACGTACCCGCAGTGCCTGATCATGACATCGTGTTCCCCGATGTCGAACGTCATGGGCTCCATGGGCACCTGCGCGACTTCCTGACCGTCGACGAAGATCCGGGCTCCTGGGCGGTCGCTGCTGATGCGCAGGGTTCGTGGCAGTTGTCGCATCACCCCTGCCAGCAGTTCCCGGGCCTTGGCGATGCCTTCTGTGTCGCTCTTTTCTTCCGCGAGATAGCGTTCGTAGGCCTTCTTGGCCTCGGGCAGATCGCCCTTCTTTTCGTTCACGCGGCCCATGTTGTACATCAGCACCGGCACGGGGTCCCGGCGGTAGGCGTTGTCGAGCAGTCCCAAGGCCTCTTCGAAGCGGTTCTCCTTGGCCATGTCGATGGCCGTTGCAGCCAGGGCCTGTGCGATCTCGTAACGCGACTGCGCCTGGGCCGCAGGGGTCAGTTCCACGACGATCGCGATGGTCATCAATCCAGTCATCCAACGTGCATGCCGCATCCGCACCTCCCACGGGGACCGAAAACCCCCGCTTGCCTGCCTGCAATCACTATCGCAAACCCCCAGTTCGGCGTCAAGAAAGCAGCGCCAACAATACCAATCGCTTACACAGCCGCTGGATGACCCGAGGACCGGGCTAGAATGCGGGAACGCACTCGGGATAGTCGGTGTCCGGGTCCTTGCCGCAGAAGAAGCCCTCGTCGCAGGCCGCGATGCACAGAAGCTCTTCCTCGCAGATCGAACAGCAGCCGCAGGATCCTTGCACACAGCGCAGTCGTTCGTCGGGACAGTCCTGATCGGTCTCGCAGGTCAGGAGGTCTTCGCCCCGGGCGTTCTGCATGTGAATGATGATGTCGACCGGCACCAGTTCGATCTGGATGAAGTCCAGGACAACCTTGTCCGACGCGACTTTGTCCGGGGTGCCGAAATCGGCCGCGATCATTTCGAACGTGATGTCGAGGAGGATCATCCCGTCGAACGGGATCACCAGGTCTGCGGCTTCCACGTCAGTGAAGTCCGAAGTGTCGGGATGGACCGTGGTGTCGTCGACGACGTCCAAATCAACGTCTTCGATGACGTCCAATACTACCTCGGGCACCACGTCGAACAGGTCTTCCACGCCATCCGCCGTGATGATGCCCTCGCTGACAGGCACGTCCGCCGTGTCCGGACTCACGATCGTGTCCTCGGCACCCGGATCGGACTGAATCGCATCATCCCCAGGGATAATGTCGTCGACCACGTCCCCGTCAGGTTGCCCTTCCGAGGGAAGAGTCACGGTTCCGCCGCAGGCCAGTGCCGTTGTCACCAGTAGACAGGAAAGAGCGCGAATCACCTTCATCGTGCGCCTCTCAACGCGAGACGCTATCGAGTCTATCAGAAGCGTCACGACAGGGGCAAGGAAAGCGGGCATTTGCGTTTTGCGGATGCATTCGATACAACAGTCTGGTCTTGTCGGGGCGGGAGTTTTTAGGAATGCAGAGCGGATGGAAGCGGATGGGTGGCGTGGTCTGGTTGCTTGCCGCCATCGGGTGCGGTGGTTCGAACGATGATGATTGCGCGATCGGGCAGCAGCGTTGCCTTGGTGGCCCGGGTTCCGCGGCGCACGAGGTGTGCAGCGAAGATGGCGCCTGGGTGGACGCGCCCTGCGGCGAGGGCACGGGGTGCTATCCGGATACGGGCGAATGTCTTCCACCGGTGTGTGTGGCCGGTGTGACCGAGTGCACGGGCGAGTCTGGCTCGGCGAGTCGACGGGTCTGCAATGCCGAAGGCTACAGTTGGTCCGATGCAACTTGCGCGGAAGGGGAGGCCTGCGTCGCGACCGGGGAAGGCGTGGCCGAGTGCCGGGTCTGGCTGTGCAGTCCGGGGGAATTGTCGTGTTCGCCCGATCAAAAGAACCTGCGGGTCTGTGAAGCCTCCCGCGTGAGCTATTCCGAGACCCCGTGCAATTCCGGAGAACTTTGCGTGGACGGGGCCTGCCAAAGTCTGCCCCCTGGCAACATCGTGATCGTGCAGCCCTCGGCCGAGGGGACGGCACTGCCGCCAGGGACCTATTCGATGGCCGTGGTCGACACGAACTTCGACAACGACTCGACCGCCTCCTATCCCATCCGCATCGAAGGCGAGGTGGGCAATCCGGGCAGTCTGGCCCATCCGGTCATGGTGCAGAGTGCGCTGACCGATTCGCCCCTGCTGCGCCGATCGGGAACCCACGAGCACATGCAGCAGGTCGCACGGTTGATGGCCAACGGTGCACGCTCCGTGCCGCGGCCGGTCCGTCTGGCGTATGACGTCGGGGACACGCGGACGTTCCATTTCCCGGATTCCGATGCGAACGGAAACACGGTGATCCGGGATCGGACGGGTCGTCTGGTCGCGCAGGGCAACACCGTCAATTTCTGGGAAGACCAGACCCAGGGCCCCAACAGTTCGATTCCAGCCAACCGGCTTCCCGAACTCGTCGAGCGCGTGGATGGCAGCGTGGTGCCCCGGGACGAAGCGCTCTTCGGCTTGGGCACGGACGTGGATGGCAATGGGCGCATCGACGTTTTCATCACGAACCGCCTCCCTTCGTCGAGCGCCGCAGCCTTCGTGGTCCCGACCCTGACGCTGTTTCCTCCCGGCACCTGGCAAGAGGGACTGCAAAGCGACTTCGGCGAGGTCGTGTACTCGATGGGCATCTACTACTCGGAGGACCTGCCGATCCTGGCCGCGGTGCTCGCACACGAGATCAGCCATCTGCTGTACTACGGTCAGCGTGCGGAACCTTATCTGGATATGCCGGACAAGATGCCCATCTGGGTGATGGGTGACGTGTGGGTGGCCGAGGGCATGGCCAATCTGGCGATCACCTGGTCGGGCCAGTGGTACGACGACAATCTGGTCATGTCCTTGTCCTTGATCAACGAGTTCTCGCTGAGGCGGCTCTTCAAGAGCTACTTCAGCGACAACGAGACGAATCTGGCCATCTACGGTTTCTCGTCGCTGGTCGCTTCCTATCTCTTCGATCAGGCCGGGGGTATCGAGGTCAACGGGGTCGGCGGGGCGATCACGGACCTGGGGGGTGTCGACTACATCGAGGCCGTGACGGATCGGCAGTATGGGCGGGACCACATCGCCCCGCTCGACGGTCGTGCCATGGAAGACTGGTACCCGGACATGTGCGCGGCCATGCTGGCCACCACGCTCGAAGGCAAGCTGTCCGAGGCGGCCCTGGCCAATCCGCGCTTTCGCTTCCTGCCGGCCCGTCAAGACGAGAATAACGGCGGCGTCCTTGGGGTGCCGTTCGACTGGAAATGGGTGTCCGAAGACAAGACGGGACCGATCCTGAGTCTGAAGAACTGGACTACCCGCGGGTCCACGCTCCGCACCGGCGGGGTGTCGTTCGTGGGTGCGCAGGTGGGCGAAGGGGGCGCAACGATGTTCATCGACCGCGACACCGCGCGGGTCGCCCTGGTCCGTCACCCCTAGGCGATGTCGTCACTACCAGGATGATGCCGGGATCTCGAGCCGGTCGAACTCCACGCCATCCGTGCCGATCGCGCGCAACACCAGTTCGTCGCAACCCGCATCCACGATCGCGTGGTGGTGAACGTAGTTGGTGAACCAGGGCGAAGGGAAGTCGTCAGGTACGTCGCAGTCGTGGTCCAGATTGCCGCCCGCACCGCCCACGATCACCAGATGGACCCCGTCCTTCATGCCGCGCTCGTAGCCATGAACATGCCCGCTGATGATCGCGTCCACGCCCATGCTGGCGGCTAGTGGCACGAGCTCGTGGCGCAGCGGTTCCTCACCGTGGTAGCCGGGACATCCGCCCCATCCCGACAGATACGGGGGTTCGTGGATGAACAACAGCCGGTACGAGGCGCTCGTCGCGGCCGGGGACGCCAGGACCTCGGCCAGCCAGCGCGTCTCGATCGTCGAACTCTGCGAGATATGGGCCACGTAGAAGTCCGTCAGATCCAGGCTGGCCATCCATAGATTGCCGATGCGCACGGAATAGAAGCGTTCGGGGATGGGGGCTGGTGCGGCACCCGGGACCACGTATGACTGGAAATAGATGGGTGTGGCGATGCCTTCGTGATTGCCGAGCGTGGGCCACAGGGTGACGTGCTGTCCCAGGGGGCGCACCATGGCAAAGAAACTGGCCATGTGCTCTTCGGTCGGGGTGGGCACCGTGTCCCCGACCGACACGGCGAAGTCCACGCCCGCCTCCAACCCGGCCGCGATGATCGGCGGCAGATAGGTCGTGTTGTCGTGCGCGTCCGAGAACAGCAGGAACCGGACCGGGTGATCGTAGGCAGGGGCCGAGCGGAAGGTGGAAACCCCGCTCGTCAAAATGCCTGCGTTCACGGAGTACGTCACGAGGGTGTCGGGTGGCAGGGGCGCCAACCGAACCTCATAGTGACCACCTTCGTCGGGCAGGCCGCAGGTCTCGTGCCAGAGGTCATCGTTCAGTGACCATATCACGCAACCCGGCTCGGCCACGGCGGGAATGGCACGGAAGACCACCGTGGCCTCGTCGTCCATCACGGACTGCAGGTAGGGCCCGAACGCAAAGGGGCTGTCGACCGCACTGTTCCAGGGCGCGCCCGACCAGGTCTTGTCGCAGGCCGGATAGGCGATGACATCAGGGTCGGTAGGCAGGTCCTCATGGATGTCCGGGCTGACCTCCGAGGTGGTGTCTTCGGCCGCCTCGTCGACAACGTCCGACAGGGTGTCGAAGGCGGTTTCGTTCGTGACGTCCGTTACGACATCTTCGGCGTCTTCGCCCACGAGGTCCGGCACCATGGTGTCCGGGAAATCCGCGAAGCCCTCGTCATCCGTGACGTCCGCGATGGCATCCACGGCCTCCACCCCGTTCAAATCCGTGCCCCGATCGTCCGAGCTGCCGCACCCGGTAGCGGAAACGACCGTGACGCAAAGCCACGACAAGCAGCACAGACGCATCCGCATGACCGCCTCGGTTAGTAGGGTTTGAGCGAGAAGGTGGTGACCGCAGCGCCCCACCAGGTCAGTTCGTCCTTGCACGTCACCGTGTCGACCGTAATGGCCGGATGGGCCTCGGTCGGGGGATTGATTTCGAGGATGCAACCGGACTGGTCGAACCCGAACACCCGGCTGCCGTCGCGGTTGCCTGCAAGGCCCCAGACCGCGACGTACGGGGTCATGACCCCGAGTTCCTGGGTCACGGCGCCGGTGGCCGGGTCGACCTCGACCAGGTAGTTCTTGTTGTCCGGCCGAAGCACCGAAGCCAGGGTCCTTCCTTGATAGATCGAATAGGCGTCGCCTGCGGACCGGTACTGGCCCCCGAGCCCGTCGTTGAAATTCCCAAGCTTGACCAACGATGCCGTGGCCCCCGTGACGTCCACCCGCATCCAGTCGCCGTTGAGCTTGATGGCGACGAGTACGTCCGACTCGGGGAATTCTTCGATCGTGCCGCGCGGCAGCATGGCGAGCCCGTTGTACTGTTCCGTGTAGGACATGGCCTTCAGACTCTCGCATCGGGCATTGATGGCCGAGCAGCGGTACACGCGGTCAAAGCTGAGGCCAAACAGATTGTTGGCCCCGTCGATCGCGATGTCGGTCATCTGGTTCTCGCCCCAGGTGTCGGGCCAGGCGAAGTCCCCGATCTTGAGCAGCTTCGGGGGGCTCTGGTCGATGTCGAGGGAATAGAGGGAAGATGGGGTGTTGATATAGATGAGCCCGACCTTGGCCTTGCCGGGCCATGCGGGGTCGTTGTCGTCCGGGTCGTAGAACTCGGGGATTCCGTCGCAATCCGCGTCGTCGGGCGCGCAGGGGGTCGATGTGTCCGCCTGTCCTTGGTCGGGAGGGGACACCACGTCCGCGGGTGATACGGTGTCCGTTCCGGTCACGTCGGTCGGGGGGGGCGTGTCCGTGCCGGCGGTGTCGATGCCCGCCGTGTCCAGGCCAAGGGTATCCACCCCGGCTGTGTCTGTGGCGGAGGTGTCCATGGCGGAGGTGTCCGTGGCGGAGGTGTCCGGGGGCACGGCCATGTCCGGATCCGTAGCCGATGTGTCCTGTGGGTTGGCCGGGACGTCTTCGCCCGGGGTGACCGCGGTGTCTGACGGTGTGAGACTCGCATCCGGATCGCCCGGGACGGGGACGTCCACCTGCAAGGGATAGGTTTCGTAGATGTCGAGTCCGAGACCGCCGGTCGGGTCGTCGGAGCCTCCGCAGGATAGCGCAGTCGCCGTCAAGACCACCGCCATCAGAATCCATGTCTTTGCCGAGCTTCGTTGCATGCGCATGATTTCGTCCCCCGCCAGGAACCGGTGAAAAAGTGCGAAATATTACTGCATTCGGGGGCGCGATGCCAGAGGTTGACCGAAGGAGGAATCCGCGCTGCAACGTTTTTTCGGAGCGGTTGCTGGTCGCGGGGCTGTC
>CAYRIB010000047.1:0-4119 GCA_964424165.1 uncultured Myxococcales bacterium
AACCGGTCTGGGTCCAGGAGTTCGCCCGGATCGAAGGGGGCGACGCGGACTGGTAGGGGCCGTTTGGGCCACACTTTCCCGCCTGCGCGAATACGTTCTTCCCTGCTACTGCTGGTGCTGTCGGTCACCGCTGCGATCGAGCCCGCCGAGCGGCATCCACCTGTGCGAGGGGTGTGCATCCCAGGTTGTCTTGTGGCCGCGCCAACGGGGGCTTGCCGAGCCAGGGTGTCCGGAGGGCATCGCCAAGCTGCACGTTCTGTTCGAATACGGGCCGCGGGTGGCCGAGATCCTGCTGGCCATCAAGTATGGGGGGCGCGGTGAGCTTGCCCACCCCATCGGGCGTTCCATGGCGGCCATTGCGGCGGTCGAAGGAAGTACGGTGGGCACAATCGTGGTGCCCGTCCCGACCACGGCGCCACGATTCCGCTCCCGAGGCTACAACCCGGCAGCACTGCTTGCGAGAACCATCGCTGCGCAACTGGGCTTGTCCTTGGCCCCTCGGTTGCTTCGCAGAAACAATGACCGCGGTTCGATGGGCGGACTCGGTCGTGACGCACGACTGGCACAGGTCGTCGGGGCATTTGTGGCCAGCCCCAATGTGGCGGGCAAGGAAATCCTGCTGATCGATGATGTGTTCACGACCGGGGCCACGCTGTCCGAGTGTGCCCGTGTGCTGAAGGCGTCCGGTGCGTTGCGCGTCAACGCGATCACGGCTGCAGGCGTGGCCTTTGAAACCGGTTGACTTTGGCCGGATTTCTGGTCTACATTGACGCCCTGACGTTCGTGTCTTGGAGGAAAGACCATGCCGGCACTGATGGAAAACGATGCATCCAAGCTGGGTTCCGGCCCGAGGGCAGTGCCCGCGGGTGAAGTCAATGCGCTGCTCGGTCGCGGAAGCGAGTTCGAGGGCAAGCTGACCTTCGTCGGCACCGTGCGGATCGACGGCAAGTTCGTGGGGGACGTAGTGTCCGAGGGCCGCCTCATCATTGGCGAGGGCGCCAAGGTCAAGGCCGAGATTGTAGTGGATACCGTGATTGTGCAGGGCGAGGTCCATGGCAACATCAAGGCCAAGGGCTCGGTCGAACTGCTGGCCCCGGGGCGACTGCGCGGCAACATCCAGACCGCCAGCCTCTCGGTCGAAAAGGGCGCCATCTTCAACGGAAGCACGGTCATGGAGGATCGCGAAGTTGCGGCGCGTCCTGCGATTCCCACGGTCGTGCCGGCTCCTGGTGCGCGTGATCCGGTTCCCAATCACTGACCCGGTATCCTTCTCAACCGCATCGTCGACCCTTGCTGCGGAGAAACGTCATGCTGCGTCTGGCTCGGATTTCGAATGAGCGTGGTCGCCCGCGCATCGGGACGCTGTTGACCGTGGTGGTCGTCGCGACCCTGGCGGGGGCTTGCGGCCGGAAGGCGCCCTCGTCGATGGACGCCTCGTTCAGCGCGGCTTCAGCCGACCTGGGTGCCGGGCGAACCACAACGGTGGCTCCCCAGACACCGGTGGCGCCGACGGCATCGAACTCCCCGATGCGGGCCGATCCCGAAGAAGCCAAGCGGGTGTTTCAGGCACTCCGAATCCTGGCGGACCGCAAGGACGTGTCGGCCATGGCGCCGTTCCTCTACGGTCGTTCCCGTGCGCGGCTGACCGGAATGCCGGCCGAGCGCGTGGCCGGTTTGTTCGCGGGTGACGTGGTTGGCGCCGAAGTCAACGGCGGCCGGGTTCTGCTGCGGTTGTCGGGGGCCGCGACACCGCTGGCCGCCATGTTTCTGACCGAATCCGGGTTCAAGTACGACCCGCTTCTGTCGCAGTCGTACCGGGAAGTGGATGCGGGGCCGCGCATCCCCGAGAACCAGGCCCTGCCGCTGGCCGAAGCCCTGCGGGACATTCCAGGCACGGGCAAGTTGTTCGCCCTGATCGCAACCAGCGAGGGTGAGTTTGCTTGCGAACTGTTCGACGACCGAGCCCCGCTGACGGTGGCGAACTTTGTCGGGTTGGCGCGCGGCCTTCGGGCCTTCCGCGACGTGCCGACGGGCAAGTGGGTTCGCCGGCCATTCTACGATGGACTCACGTTTCACCGCGTGGTGCCCCGATTCATGATCCAGGGCGGATGCCCCAAGGGAAACGGTTCGGGGGATCCGGGGTACTCCCTGGCCGACGAATTTCATGTGGACCTGCGGCATGATCGCCCAGGGCGGCTGAGCATGGCCAATTCGGGACCCAATACCAATGGAAGCCAGTTCTTCATCACCGAAGTGCCCACTCCCTGGCTGGACGATCGCCACAGCATCTTCGGACAGTGCGACCCCGCGTCCCTTGCGGCCGAGATCGCCCGCGTGCCGGCGACACAAACCCGGCCCGACACCCCGGTGTTGATCCGCTCGATTCGTTTCGAGCGTCGCTGAGGCGGACGTTGTGGTACCATTGGCGCGGTCGAAGTCGCACGGTCGTGACATGAAGGTCGGCTCGTTTCTCACAGTTCTTGCGATTTTCCTGGCCCAAACGGCCTGCAGCCCATCGGACCACGCGGTGCTCGAGGCGGCCTCCCTGACCGTGTCTCCATGTGACAACGATGAGGACCGAACGTTTGCGCCGTTCCGCCTGGAGGCCAACTTCCTGCGGTGGCTGCAGGACGATGGCGTGGGCCAAATCGAGATGCGGACTGGATACCGGGCTCAGACCCTGTCGGACACGATGGTGTTGCAGGTCCTGGACCTCGATACGGTGTCGCGCCGCTGGGCCGAAGACCCGGAGGTGTCGCTGCCGCTCGATGACACGTTGCTCCGCTTGTCCGTTCTGCTGCTGTCGACCTGCCCGGATGCGGCGCAAGCCATCGTGGGGCGTGGCGGCGGGGTCCGGTTTACGAAGTTCGATACGTCGGTGGGCGGTCACATCGCGGGGACCGCGACGTTCGATCTGGTGGATGCCCGCCCGAAGGACGCGGCCGTGATGGCGACCGGGGCGACGCTCGAATTCGAATTCGAGGTGCGCCGCGGTGCGGCTTACGAAGACTACACGAGGTGAATCATGGGCGACCTCATGTCGCGGGATCCGGAAGTGCAGCGCATCGTCGAACTGGTCGTGAAACGGGTGCGCGAGCAGTTGGGACCGACAGTGCGCATCGATTCCAAGGCCCCCTGCGCGTGTGATGCGGCGACCTGTACCGGTTGCGGGCACAGCGTGGCCAAGCGGCCCGACGACGCCCGTCGGATCATCGATCTGGGGGCCGTGCGGATCGGTTCGGCGCCTGAAGTGGGCCCGGTGCGCACGGATCTGGCCGGATTCATCGATCACACCCTGCTGCGGGCGGATGCGACCCGGGACGAATTGCGCAAGCTCTGCGAAGAGGCGAAGACGTATCGGTTCGCGTCGGTGTGCGTGAATTCCGCGAACGTGCGGTTCTGCAAGTCGCTGCTGAACGGAAGCGGGGTGATGGTCGTGGCCGTGGTGGGCTTCCCGCTTGGCGCGATGTCCTCCGAGTCCAAGGCGTTCGAAGCCCGCGAGGCGGTTCGCAACGGCGCCGAAGAGATCGATATGGTGATCAACGTGGGCGCGGTGAAGTCGCGCGACTACGGCACGGTCTTGGACGACATCCGCAAGGTGGTGGGCGCATCGAGTCCCCGCAAGGTGAAAGTGATTATCGAAGCGGGTGGCCTGACCAACGAGGAAAAGGTCATCGCCTGTGCCTTGTCCAAGCTGGGCGGAGCGGCATTCGTGAAGACCTCCACCGGGTTCGGCGCGGGAGGCGCCACGGCCGAGGACGTGATGTTGATGCGTGCCGTGGTCGGCGAGGGCGTCGAGGTCAAGGCCTCGGGTGGGATTCGCACGGTCGAGGACGTCGAGAAGATGATCAAGGCCGGGGCGACCCGGATCGGGGCCAGCGCCTCGGTGGCCATCGTGACCGGCAAGACTCAGAACAAGGCCGCAGCGGCCGCACCGAAGAAGGGCGGTTACTGAATCTTTCTGCCCTGAAACAATCGTTCGGCCAGATACGACGAACGCACCAGCGGGCCTGAGGCCACCCCCACGAAACCCAAGTCACGTGCCACGACCGCGAGTTCGTCGAATTCCGCCGGGGGAAGATAGCGCTGCACGGGGATGTGTCTGATGGTGGGGCGGAG
>CAYRIB010000047.1:4219-6380 GCA_964424165.1 uncultured Myxococcales bacterium
CGTCGGATGGCGCGAATGGTTTCTGCGTAATGGGCCGAGCCACCGTCGGCCAGGTCATCACGATCCACGGAGGTCAGGACCACGTAACGCAAGCCGGATGCCTTGATTGATGCGGCCACGCGCCCCGGTTCCTCGGGGTCGACCTGTCCGCCCGGATGCCCGGTGGCCACGGCACAGAAACGGCAATTGCGGGTGCAGACCGACCCTAGAATCAGCAACGTGGCCGTGCCTTCCGCCCAGCACTGCCCCATGTTCGGACATCGCGCCTCTTCGCACACCGTGTTGAGATGGTGCCCCCGCAAGCGCCGCACCACTTCGGATGCGGTCCTGCCGCGTGGCAAATCAACGCGAAACCACTCTGGAAGACGTTCCTGAACGCGAGCCATGGCGTCGGATGCGACCTCTGCTCGAAAATCGCTTGACATCCTAGCAGCGCGTTGGTAGTTTGTCTCGCGTTTTGTGGTTAACGAACGGAGCCTGTTGAATGAGCAGCGTGATCAAGAAGCGCCGGAAAAAGATGCGTAAGCATAAGTACGAGAAGATGCGCAAGAAGATGCGCCATGAACGTCGTAAACGCGGCAAGTAGCGCCGTCGGACATATCCTTGATGTCACGACCCAGCCCTGACGCCGTATCCCTCACCTTCGAAGATATCGATGCATGCATGGCCGTGTGTGGCCAGCAGGATGAAAACCTGAAGCGGGTGGAATCTCGTCTTGGGGTCGGGATCCGGGTACGCGGCAACCAGATTTCCCTGAGCGGCCCGGATGACGCGGTCGAGCGGGCCAGAAACCTCCTGCAGCAGATCTACGACCTGGCCAGAAAGGGCACATCGATCGGTATCGAGGAGGTGGAACGCGGCATCGGGATCCTAACCGGGGAACCGTCGGCGTCGCTTGCGGACGTGATGGGCAACGGCGGGGCGGTTCCGCTGGCCGGCGGGCGCGTGGTGGCCAAGAGCATCGCGCAGCGGGCTTACATCCAGGCCATGCAGCGCAATGACATGGTGTTCGCGATCGGCCCGGCAGGCACTGGCAAGACCTATCTGGCCATGGCCATGGCCATCGCGTCCCTGCTGGCCAAGAAGGTCAAGAGGATCATCCTGACGCGACCGGCCGTGGAAGCGGGCGAGCGCCTCGGATTTCTGCCCGGTGACCTGGTCGAGAAGATCAACCCCTATCTGCGTCCGCTCTACGATGCCTTGTACGACCTTCTCGACGTGGAGCGGGGCAACCGCCTGATCGAGCAAGGCATCATCGAGATCGCCCCCCTGGCCTTCATGCGCGGGCGGACGCTGAGTCATGCCGCCGTCATCCTGGACGAGGCCCAGAACTGTACGATCGAGCAGATGAAAATGTTCCTGACGCGGATGGGCAGTTCGTCCCGGGTCGTGGTCACGGGGGACGTGACCCAGACGGACCTTCCCGAGGGTAGGCCATCGGGTCTGCTGCATGCGTGGGACACCCTCAGAGACATCCCTGGAATTGCCTTCTGCCAGTTCGATGAGCGCGACGTCATGCGTCATCCCCTGGTACAGGAGATTATTCGTGCCTACGGTGTCGAACGTGCCAGGCGGCTGGCGGATGGCACCAGGAACGGCAATCGTGCCGAATCACCGGACGGAGGAGCCTGATGCCCTTGACCATCATGAATCGCCAGCGGACCTTCAAAATTTCGAAGGAGGCTGCGCAGCCCCTGTTCGACGCCATGCTCGAAGCCGCGGGCGTGGCGGATCGGGAAGTGTCGCTGGTGTTCACCTCGGATCGCGGCATCCGTGAGTTGAACAAGACCTATCGTCACATCGACGAACCCACGGATTGTCTGTCGTTCCCGGCCGGCGAGGGCGAGGACGCACATCTGGCGGGCAATGCGCTGGGCGACATCATCATCTCGCTCGAGAGGGCGCTGGCGCAGGGACGTGAACAGGCCCCCGAGGACGTATCCGACGACGAAGTGCTGCTGAGCGAAACCATCCTGTTGTTCACCCACAGCCTGATGCACCTGCTTGGGCACGACCACGACACGCCGGAAAAGGAGCAGACGATGAAGGCCGCAGAGGCCGCGCTTCTGATGGAAGTCGGGCTAATCGGGGGCGAGTGCGAGGAAGGCGACTGCGCCTGCTGTCATCACTGCGAAGAATGACGTCGCGTCAAGGCGGCTGT
>CAYRIB010000047.1:6480-19947 GCA_964424165.1 uncultured Myxococcales bacterium
TTCGTTGCGGCGCGGTCTGGTGACCGCGCCCAACAGGCGTTGTGTCAAAGCGGCTGTGGGGCGGCATCACCAGATGCCGCCGTTCTCCTGCGGTGGTATTCGTTGCGGCGCGGTCTGGTGACCGCGCCCAACAGGCGTCATGCCTGCAGCGTTCCGGCTGATCTGGTGACCGCGCCCTTCTACAACGTGACCTTCAGGATCTTCTTCTTTCCGTAACGGACTTCGTAGGTCTTGCCCGGGACCAACTGGTAGGTGTCCGTGGCCTCCAGCTTTCGCCCATCCAGCCAAATCGCGCCTTCGCCGAGCTTGCGACGGGCCTCACCGGTACTCGCCGCGGCACCCACGGTCTTGAGCACCTGCAGCAGGGACAACCCCTCGGGCGGTGCCTCGAGCCGATGCTCCTCGATGGCGTCAGGCCCCGTCACCTTGTCGCGCAGCCACCGGTTCCCAGCGTCCCGCGCCTCGTCGGCCGCAGCAGCCCCGTGAAAACGCGCCACCAGTTCCACGGCCAGGGCCTCCTTGGCATCGCGTGGATTCATCTGCCCCGCAGCACACGCGGCCTTGATCGCCGCAATGTCCGAAGCCGTCCGTTCGCTCAGCAGGTCGTAGAAGCGCCACATCAGATCGTCCGACACGCCCAATACCTTCAGGAACTGCGCTTGTGGCGCGTCCGTGACACCGATGCAGTTGCCGAGCGACTTGGACATCTTGCTGCCGGTGAGCACGCCACCCACCATCCTCGCGTCCGTCCCCTCGAGCAGCGGCACGGTCATCACCAGTTGCGGTTCCTGGCCGTAGTCCCGCTGCAGTGCGCGTCCGACCAGAAGGTTGAACAGTTGGTCCGACCCGCCGAGTTCCACGTCGGCCTGCAGTGCCACGCTGTCGTACCCCTGCAGCAGGGGGTACAAGAACTCGTGGATCCCGATCGGGGCCTCGGCGTGAAAACGCTTCTTGAAGTCGTCCCGCTCGAGCATCCGGGCCACCGTGTAATGCGCGGCCAAGCGGATGATCCCGGCCGTGCCCAAGGGCGCAAGCCACTCCGAGTTGAACCGGATCTCGGTCTTGCCGGGGTCCAGGACCTTGAATACCTGACTCTTGTAGGTTTCGGCATTGGCCGCGATCTGCTGTTCCGACAGGGGTTTGCGTGCCTCGTTTCGGCCCGTGGGGTCCCCGATCAGGGCCGTGAAGTCACCCACGATGAACACGACGCGATGCCCCAGTTCCTGGAACTGCCGCATCTTGTTCAACAACACCGTGTGACCCAGATGGAGGTCCGGTGCGGTCGGGTCAAAGCCCCCCTTGACGGTCAGCGGCTTGCCGGTCTGCGCGCTGCGTGACAGCTTGCGCGCAAGGTCGGTCTCGGACTCGATGTGCACGGTCCCGCGACGCAGGTGTGCCATGATGCGATCGAGGTCTTGTGACTGTTGCATGATGGGGTTTTCCTACTTGGCGAACTCGACCGCACGGGTCTCGCGGATCACGCAGATCTTGATCTGCCCGGGATACGCCAGCTTCTCTTCGATCTTGTTCGCGATGTCGCGGGCCAGACCGCCCACTTCCTCGTCGGATACGCGGCCGTTTTCGACCATGACGCGCACCTCGCGCCCTGCCTGGATGGCGAACGAGCGTTCAACGCCCGAGAAGGAGTTGCTGATCTCCTCGAGGTCGGACAGGCGCTTCATGTAGTTTTCGAGGTTCTCGCGGCGCGCGCCGGGGCGTGCCCCGGAAATCGCGTCCGAGGCCATCACTAGATGCGCGAGCATCGTGAGGGGCTTCTCCTCGTCGTGGTGCGCGGCAATCGCGTGCACGATCTCGGCCGATTCGCCGTGCTTGCGCGCGAAGTTGGCACCCACCAAGGCGTGTGGTCCCTCGACCTCGTGATCCACGGCCTTGCCGATGTCGTGCAACAAACCTGCACGCCGGGCTTCCTTGACCGGCAGCCCGATCTCGGCGGCCATGAGGCCGGCGAGGAAGGCCACTTCGATGCTGTGCGTCAACACGTTCTGGGCGTAGCTGGTCCGGTACTTCAGGCGGCCGACCAGCTTGACCAGGTTCGGGTGCATGGTGCCAAGCGCCAGTTGGAACAAGGCATCCTCGCCGGCCTCTTTGATCTTCTGGTCGACTTCCCGGGTCGTCTTTTCGACGAGTTCCTCGATGCGCGCCGGATGAATACGTCCATCCGTGATGAGCTTCTCGAGCGAGAGGCGAGCCACCTCACGGCGCACCGGGTTGAACCCCGACAAGATCACGGCGTCGGGTGAATCGTCGATGATCACGTCGATGCCCGTGGCCGCCTCGAAGGCACGGATGTTGCGGCCTTCGCGGCCAATGATGCGGCCCTTCATCTCTTCGCTGGGCAGGTGCACGACCGATACGGTGCGCTCGTTGGCGTATTCGCCCGCGTACCGCATGATCGCGAGGCTGATGATCCGCTTGGAGCGTTTCTCGGCCTCTTCCTTGGCTTCGTCCTCGATCTGACGGATGTTGCGGGCAGCCGCCAGCTTCACCTCGTCCATGATCTTGTCCATGAGGAACTTCTTGGCCTCTTCCTGGTTCATGCCTGCCACACGTTCCAGGGTCTTGCGGGCCTCGGCCACCAGGCGCTCGCGTTCCGCCTCGGCGGTGGCGAACTCCTTCTCTTTCAAGGCGGCCGCCTTCTCGCGACGTGCCACGTCCGCTTCACGGGCGGACAAGGACTCCGCTTTACGGTCGACGACCTCCTCGCGTTTGGCCAGACGTTCCTCGCGCTTCTGGACTTCGGATCTGACGGCCTTCAGTTCCTTCTCGAGTTCGCGTACGCGGCCATCCGCGCTTCGTGCCAGGCTTTGCGCCGCCATGAGGGGCGCGGTCGCCTTCTCGCGGGCCTCGGCGATCTGTTCGTCCGCTTTGCGGCTGACGGACGCGATCTTCGACCGGAGCGTACCCCGGGCGACGAGGAGCGTGACTACGGCACCGATGACCAGCCCGAGAAGGGATCCGAAGATCGCAAACGGTGTGATCTCCATGGTAATCCCTCCGTATCTGTGGGATGCGCCAGACGACCGACGACATCCCTATATCGTCACGGGATGAAACCCACGTCCGCACTTGCGGACCCGGGCAAGAGGGGGATGAGCGGGCTCCGGATCACCTCCGGAGGGGCCGTGAGAACCGTCCGTCCAGTCGAACGCGAACTCCGTGCCCGCACTGAGCTAGCGTCAAGTCACCGAAAATGCCGCACCTCCGACAAAAACCGTCCGTGGGGACGGCGCCTGCAGGTTATGGCATGTGCCTTGTTGCTCGTCACAGGAACCATCTATATGCTCATCCCTCCTGCCGGAGGGTTATCCCCGCTGCTCGCCGACATGTCCAACATGTCCAGGATCAGAGCCGACTTGACGCGGATCTTGTCCCGGATGTTCTGAAGGGCCTGCCGGTCGGAAAACAGCTCTTGTCCCAGGGACAGGGCAGCCAGAAGCGCCACGCTGTGGGCGGGCAGGGCACCCCCGCCTCCGATTTCGTTCAGGCGCTGGTTGACGTAATCGACCACGGCCTGGAACTGCTCGGGGTCTTGGGCGGTGCGCAGAACGAAGGTCTTGCCCTGCAGCACGACCTGAACCGTTCCTGGCTCCATCTGCGGCCTCCGCACGTGTCCCATCGGCATTATGGAGCCGGTGCGGCCACTTGTCAAAATATTTCAGGGATTGTCTTACAGCCATCGACCCCTGCGGCTGTCCTGAACCCCGGTTGCCGCGTGGTTGAAGGCGGGGCGTTTCCCGTTGACTTTGTGCCCCATCGGGGCTAATTTCTTGGCCGCTCAGTGCGCGAGTTTCGCCGATGTACTGGCTCAGCAAGGGCATTCATGGTCTCAATCGGCTGCATCGGCGTGGTCTGATCTTCCTTGCGGTCCTGGGCCCCGGCCTCATCACGATGATCGCGGACAACGACGCGGGTGGCATCTCGACCTATGCGGTGACGGGTTCGCGCTTCGGATTCAGCTTGCTGTGGGTCATTTTGCTGCTGATTCCCATCGCATTCTTCATCCAGGAAATGACGGTGCGCCTGGGGGCCGTTACCAAGCGGGGACATGCAGAGGTCATATTCGAGGGCTTCGGTCCTTTCTGGGGCTGGTTCACTATCGCAGACCTGGCCGTGATCAATTGGTTGACCCTGATCACGGAATACATCGGCATGACCGAGGCCATGAGCATGTTCGGCGTGCCGCCGGTGGTGACCTATCTGGTGGTCACCGCAATCCTGGTGGCGATCGTGCTGTCTGGAAGGTACTGGACCTTCGAGAAGATCACCATGATCTTCTGTTTGTTCAACCTGGTCTATATCCCGGCTGCCTTCTGGGTCATGGACACGCCCACGGCGCCGTCCTGGGGCACGGTGGCCGGCGGCTTCATTCCGCATTTCGAGGGCGGCTTTTCGGCCCCGATTCTGTTCATCATCCTGGCCAACATCGGCACCACGGTGACGCCCTGGCAGATCTTTTTTCAGCAGTCGGCAGTCGTGGACAAGGGCATGGACGAAAAGGACGTGGCCCTGGGCAAGTGGGACACACTGGTCGGCGCGACGCTCACTTGCGTGGTGGCCGCGTTCATCATTATCACCACGGGCGCGGCCTTCCATTTCCACGACCCGCCGATCCTGGTCGAAGACGCCAAGCAGACGGCCGAGGCCCTGGTCCCGCTGCTCGGGGGTGAACACGGTGAGTGGGCCCGGCGTCTCTTTGCCATCGGGCTGTTCGATGCGGGCTTCTTGGGCGCACTGTGCATCTCGTTGTCGTCGTCGTGGGCCATCGGCGAAGTGGCGGGCTGGGCGCATTCGCTCAACCGCAGCGTGCGCGAGGCCCCCTGGTTCTACTTTGCTTACGTGGCCATGCTGCTCACCGCTGGTGGCGTGGTTCTGATCCCCGGGGCGCCCTTGGTGAAGATTACGATGTACGTGCAGGTCGCGGCCATCACGCTGCTGCCGGCGAGCCTGGTGTTCTTGATCCTGCTGCTCAACGACCGGGGGTTCATGGGGAAGTACGTGAACACCCGCTGGCAGAACGTCATCAACATCACGATCGTGACCGTGATCATCGTCATCTCGACGGTATTCGGGCTGACGACCCTGTTCCCCGAGCTGTTCTGAGGAGGTCTGGCATGGATGGCATTCGCGGGCAGTCCCAGAGCCAGGGTTTTCCCTCCGGGACCGACGAGTTTCGGACGGTGTTCTTTTCGGAACTGATCAAGCGCCCGGTGTGCGCGGGAAAGATCAAGGACCGCATCGGCAAGGTGACGGACTTGGTGTTCGCCCTGGCCGAGCCTTACCCCGAAGCCGTGGGCATCTACATTGATCAGGGCTGGGGCAAGCCTACGCAGTTCGTGCCATGGGACCGCGTGCGCCGAATCGACGATGACGCGGTGTTCGTCAAGCCGCTCGAAGGCGATAGCGTGTACCCCCCCTTCGTGGACCAGCCCGGATGGATCCTGTTGGACTCTCACCTCATGGGGCGGACCATCCTCGACATGGATGGCCGGCGTATCGAGGTGGTCAATGACATTCAGTTGCTGGAATCCAAGGGCCGCCTGTTGCTGGTGCAAGTCGAAACGTCGATGAAGGGGTTCTTGCGGCGCCTGGGGATCCGGCGGGTGCCCTGGATCAAGGACCGTTTCATCAGTTGGAAGTTCGTACAGCCCCTTTCCGTGGAAGATGCGGTGGCCACCGACAAGGTCTCCTTGTCGGTGACGCACAAGCAGATCCGGGAACTCCCGGCCGAGGACCTGGCCGATGCGCTCGAGGAACTGTCCGGGCCCGAGCAGGAGGCCCTGTTCTCGGCCCTGGACTCCGAGAAGGCTGCGGACACCCTGATCGAGGCAGAACCCCGCGCGCGACGCCAGATCATCGCGACCTTGCGCCAGGAGAGGGCCCGCACGATCTTTTCGGAGATGACGGTGCCACAGATTGCGGACCTGTTTTCGGTGCTGCCACACGATGACCTGACCGAGATGATGGCCTTGCTGCCCAAGGAACAAGCCGATCGCATCCAGTCGATCCTGTCCGAACGCGAGAGTTCGGCATCGGCCCTCATGATTCCGGACTACCTCAGCATGTCGCCCGAGACCACGGTGGGCAAGGCCCTGACCGCGATCCGCACCTCGGACCACGAGCCCGGGGCGATTTCGTACGTCTACGTGACCGGCGGACCTGAGGCGAGTCTATTGGGCGTGGTCGACGTGCGGGAACTGATCCTGGCCCCCGATGCCACGCCCCTGTCCGAACTGATGACCGCGCCGGTGGTCACGGCCGAAGAAGAGGACTTGCGCGAGGACCTCGAAGAGATCTTCGCGAAGTACCACTATCGGATGGTGCCGGTCGTGGATCACCGCGACCGCCTGGTCGGGGTGGTGCGCTACAACGACATCATGAAGGGTCTGGTGACCCGGGTGAAGGTGTAGGCCATGCCGCGCGTCGAGATGACCAAGACCACAAGAATCGTGCTGTACATCCTGGGGGGCTATCTGGTGACCCTGCTGACCCTCCTGGTAATCCGGTTCTTCGTGGCGTAGGGCGTCATTCCTACTTGTCCCCGACCTTCAGGGCATACGTGGCGGCACACGAGGTGGCCCCGGTGGTGAACACGCGGATGTGCACCTTCACGTCGTCGTCGGTGGCCGCACAATCGTGGTTGTACTCGTGCTCGGCCACGTCATCGAAACAGCACGTGGTGGGCATCGGGGTCTGGTTCGGGTTCCCGCACAGCGGCCACTCGTTCGTGTTTGTGGTGCACTGCAGATACACGCAGGCCCGGTAGCCCCCGGGATTGCTCGTGAACTGCACCACGGGCTTGATGGCCGGAAACGTCATGTCCCAGGTGTCGTCGTCGATGAACGAGAACCAGTCCTCGTCCGCCTTCAGATCCGCCCGACGATGCAGGGTCAGCCCCGAAATCGTCAGCCATCCGCCGCTGTCGGCCACCTGGCCCAAATCGTAGGGCGCACCAGGGCTGTTGTGGCCATTGTTGGCACTGGCTTCGGTGGCGTCCCAGCCGAGTCCCTCGTCCGCGTACCCGTCGCAGTTGCTGTCGATGTTGTCGCAGGCCATTTCGGGGTTGGCGTACATCAGCACGTGCGCGTAGTCGCACTGCCAGGTGCCCCCGGTGCAGACCCGGCCCACCCCGGCCGCGCACACGCCCTTGTTCGAACAGGTCCCATCGGTCGCCTGCGTCGAGGTGATCGGGTCGTCGCTGCCGTAGACATTGTCCGTCCGGCCGTCGCAGTCATCATCCTTGTGGTTGCACCGTTCGACGGCCCCGGGATGGATGTTTGCGTCACTGTCGTCGCAGTCCTGTCCCCCGTCAGGACAAACCGCTGGCCAAGGAGGACCCACGATGGTCATGGTGCGGTCGCACCAGTCATCTCCGTCATCGTCGCAGGTATCGTCTACCTGCCCATCGCAGTCGTTGTCCAGACCGTCGCACGCCTCGGGGTCGCCCACGGGTTCGCACGCGTGGTTGCAGGTGCGCTGCGCACGGCACACCGTCGGGTCTGCGGTCGTGTAGCAGTCGGTCAGGAAGTTCTGGTCCACGAACCAGTCGGTGCAGGGGCAGGGGTCCGACCCTTCGGGTTTGCACACGTTCACCGTGTTGCCATCGCTTTCGGCGGTGACGCACTGGAACCCCTCGATGCACGGTTCGGTGGTCGAGCAGGCCACGGCGCAATAGGCCCCTTCCGGGCCGCGCGGTAGGCAGATGTTCGGCCCCCATTGCGCGAGCCCGCAGTCCGCGTCGGTACTGCACGGACGGCACAGCAAGCTCGGGGCCATGCACACGAACACCGGATCGGCCCCTCCCGAGATCATCCCGCATCGCCATCCGCGCGGGCACATGTCGTCCGAACTGCAGGGTTTCGAGCAGCGTCCACCGTCCATGGTGTCCATGCAGTAGCCGCTGAAGCATTGCGTGTTGTCCTTGCACGGACAAAGGAAGTCCCCGGGGCAATCACCGGTTGCATCCCCATCCGCCGCGGCGTCCCCGTCCGCGTCCGCTGTATCCAGGGTGCCAGGGTCCGTGGCCGCAGAATCGGGCAGGCCCGGGTCGAGAGCCGGCGTCAGGTCCTTCGGGATGTCCAGCATCCAGGCCTCGTGTACATCCGCTGGCGGCATCGAGTCGCCGCCCCCACCGCACCCCACGATGCCGGCAATCATCGGAAACCAGCATGCCATCCTGCGAATCTTCACCACCGCACCCCCACAGACCCTCCGAAAAACTGTAGCGGAACCGTCGGCCGCCGGCAAGAAGACCGGCGGTCTCTTGCCACGCCGTCGTGACTTCCTGTAAAGTGTAGGGGATTCGATGCAAGGATGTGAGCGGTGAAACGATTCCTGCCCCTCATGATGACGCTCATCGGCTGCGGCGGCGGCGGAAGCGGCCTGCCGGTCCCTGCGGACGTCAACGAGATCGTGATCACCACCGACGTTGTCGACGTGGTCCATGATGTATCCGTGGATCTCCCGGCCCCATGGGACACGTCGGTGGACATTGCGCCACCGGACGTTGCACCCGATGTCGCCACTGACGCGCCAGACGTGTCGGGTGATTTGGGGCAACCGGACATCCCGATCAACTGTCCGGGCGAACTGATGTGCCCGTGTCAGGACGGGACCGAGTGCTTCAGCGGCTTCTGTGTCGAAACCATGGATGGGAAGCGCTGTTCCAAGCCCTGCGCGCTCGGTGACGATTCGTGCCCAATCGGGTGGCGCTGCAGCGCCAGCAGTGGCGGTGCGGACCCGACCACCATCTGCCTGGCCCCTGCCACTCAGTGTCGCCCCTGCCGCACCGACGAAGACTGCGCCCTGGCGCCCTGGGGGCCCAACATCTGCGTATCCCGTGGCGGCGAAGGGGCCTTCTGCGGCGTGTCGTGTTCGGACGAATCGCCATGCATGGCAGGCTTCGAGTGCGTTGCGGTCACCGACGGTGAAAAGAACGAAGACGTGTGCCGACCCATCGGGGGGGCGGCCTGTCCCTGCACGAGTTGGTTCGTGGACCAGCATTTCACCACCGAGTGCTACACCACCGCAGACCCGAGCGTCTGCCGGGGCGAGCGTACCTGCGACGCGGCGTGCGAGCCGGTGGCCGCGGCCGAGGCGTGCGACGGCCTGGACAACGACTGTGACGGGGCGACCGACAACGGATGCGACAAGGACTCGGACGGATACTGCAGTTCCGGTCTTGCCATCACGGGACCGCCCTGGCCGGCCGTGTGCCCGAAGGGTGGCGAGGATTGCAACGATGCGGTGGCTGCCATCAACCCAGGGGCGTCCGAGGCTTGCAACGGCAAAGACGACGACTGTGACGGACGGACTGACAACAAGGCCGGGAGCACCGAACCGATCTCGTCCCAAACCGCCTCGGACGGGACATGCTCGAACAAGGGCGTGTGCGCGGCCGGGGTGCCGAGGGACTGCGTGGCGGGACAGTGGCAGTGCGACTACTCGGGGGTCTTTCTGTACCAGAGCCCCGAGACCGGCTGCGACAACCTGGACAACAGCTGTGACGGATGCACCGACGAGGGCCTGGGGGCGGATAGCCGCGAACCTGGCAACAACATGTACAATGCGTCGAACGTGGTCTATCCGGGCAGCACGGGCGATTGTGACGGGGCCTCGACCATCGAGGTGCCGTCGATGACGATCCATCGTAACGCATCGGGGTGCACGGCCGACGTGGACTGGTACCAGTTCGACTACGTGGACAAGAAGACCTGTGTGGACAATGCGATCACCGTGGCCTTCACTTCCAACCCCATGAACTACGGGCTTTGCGCCTACTTCAAGTGCAAGGACGGCAAGCTCGAGAAATTCACCTGTCACGAGGGCACGGTGGTGACCGATGGCCCGCGCGACGTGGATCCAGGTGGGTACGGGTGCTGCTGCACGGGGGGCAACTGCAAGGCCATGCTCGATTCGTCGACCACCTGGGGTGGCCCGGCTTGCGATGATTCGAGCAACGATGACGGCAAGATCTACGTGAAGGTCTTCACCACGGGCGCGACCAGCTGCAGCGCCACCTATTCTTTCAGCGTGTGGGGGAACTGACACGCCCGGGACGGGAGACCAAACGAATGCGAACGGCGTGCCTTGGTGGCCTCGCAGGGGGACTTTGGGCCCTGGTATTCGCCTGCGGAGGGGATGGGGGCGGTCTGCCCGGCGACGTCCACGAACTGTCGATCGTCGTGGACGTGTCGATGGATGGCGCAACGCCCTCGGATTCGTTTTCGCCGTCGGACACTGGCGTGGACGTTGCCCCCTTGGTGGACCCTGGATTCGAGGCCGAGATCGGGACCGAACTGGATGTCATGGATGCGATGGATGCGATGGCCGAATGCCCTGGGGGATATCAATGTCCCTGCACCAACCACGGGCAGTGCTTCGACGGCTTTTGCGTTGAAACCATGGACGGCGGACGATGTTCACGCCCGTGTACGTCTGCGGAGTCCTGCCCCGCAGGATGGCGTTGCGCGACCACGCCGATGGGCGGAGACCCGTTTTCGGTGTGCATGGCCCCAGCGGTTCAGTGCCGACCCTGTCGCACCAACGAAGACTGCGTGCGGGTGCCCTGGGGCCCGAACGTTTGCGTGTCCCGAGGGGCGACCGGGTCCTTCTGCGCCGTGTCGTGCAGCAAGGACTCGCGGTGTACGGACGGGTTCGTGTGCGCGCGCATCGAGCAGGCCGAGGAGGCCTTCGACGTCTGTGTTCCCGCGGACGGTGAGCCGTGCCCGTGTACCTCCTGGTTCGTGGACCAGCACTACACGACCGAGTGTTACACCACCGGCGACCCCAGCGTATGCCGCGGCACGAGGACCTGCGATGCGGCGTGCGAGTTTGTGGCCGTGCCTGAAACGTGCGATGGGCTCGACAACGATTGCGACGGGGAAACCGATGACGGCTGTGACGACGACGCGGACGACTTCTGCGATGCTGCAATGGGGATCACGGGCCCGCCCTGGCCCGGGGTTTGTCCGAGTGGGGGCCTGGACTGCGATGATTCACAGACCCTGGTCAATCCCGGGGCAGTCGAGGCGTGCAACGGGCGCGACGAGGATTGTGACGGCCGGACGGACAACGCGGTGGGCAGCAGTGACCCGCTGACCTCGGGGCCGCTGCAGGACCATGCGTGCCTGGAACAGGGCGTGTGCCGCGCGGGTGTACCGCGCCTTTGCGTCGACGGGCAGTGGGATTGCCACTACAAGGCGGTCACCCTGTACCAGAATCCCGAGGCGGGCTGCGAGGACCTGGACAACGACTGCGACGGATGCACGGACGAAGGACTGGGCATGGATGCCCGGGAGCCCGGCAACGATGTATTCAACGGGTCGAGCACCGTGTTTGGCGTGACCATGACGGATTGCAACGGGTCGTCTGCGAACGTGGTGCCTTCGATGACGCTCCATCGCAACCCGACCGGGTGTGCCCGGGACATCGACTGGTTCCAGTTCGACTACCAGGATCGCGGAACCTGCATCGATAACGCGATCAGCGTGACGTTCACCTCGAACGTCATGAACTACGGAATTTGCGCGTACTTCAAGTGCAAGGAAGGACGCCTGCAGAAGTTCAAGTGCGACCCGGGCACCAAGGTCATGGACGGTCCCGTGGCCGTGGATCCGGGCGGGTTCGGATGCTGCTGCACCGGGGGCAACTGCAAGGTTGGGATCTCGTCGTCAACGATGGTCGGGGGGCCCGACTGCGACGACGGGACCAACGACGACGGCAAGGTCTACGTGAAGGTGTGGAGCACCGGCGCCACCAGTTGCACGAGTACCTACTCGTTCAACGTGTGGGGCGACTGAGCAGACAGCGGCGAACGGTGATCGGTGGTCGATGGTTTGGGTGCCATGGCACAACCTTTGACCCGACCGCCTCTTTCCTCTACCATTTCCTTTGGAAGACACGAGGTGGGAACGATGCGCGGATTTGGGGTGATGTTTGTCAGCCTGTTGTTGGGCTTGACCACGGCCTGCGGAGGGCAAGGCAGTGGTCTGCCGATCGATGTGGCTGATGGGGCCAACCCTCAGGATATCCCGGTTGACAACCCCTCATTGACGGACCTTTCATCGGTAACTGACGCAGCAACAGACCTGCCGATCGCGGCAGATGGGTCCACGGAGGTGATGCCTGTCGAGGATGGGTGGTTTGAGGACGCGGGCCCGGACGTGCCGGCAAACTGCCCCGGCGAGTACCTGTGCCCGTGCACCGAAAACGGCGATTGTTATAGCGGCTATTGCGTGGACACCATGTATGGGCGCCGTTGTTCCAAACCCTGCTCCACGGGGGACCATTGTTCGCAGGGGTGGCAGTGCAGCCCGGTCCCGGGTGCGGCCGATCCGGTGGACTTGTGCCGCGCGCCGGCCAGTTTGTGTCGCCCGTGTCAGGCCGACGAAGACTGTGCCTGGTCGATCGGGGGCGAGGACCTCTGCATCCCGCATGGTGACATGGGTTCATTTTGTGGGGTGGCGTGCGGTGTCAACGAAGACTGCATCGAGGGGTTCGTGTGCGCGGACATCGAGACTGAGGACCGGGCGACCGTGAAGCAGTGCGTACCGACCGGCAATGCAGTATGTCCGTGCACCTCGTACTTCGAGGAAAAGGCCTATCAAACCGTGTGCCGCACCGTGAATCCGGATCTGCCGGATCGCGCCTGTGCGGCCTTGCGCACCTGCGACGAGCCGTGTCCAGCCCCCATGCCCATGATCGAGGATTGCAATGGCTTGGACGAAGACTGCAACGGTCTGACCGATGACTTTGCCGTGGCCCCGCCGGCCGGCAAGAACACCGGCGTGTGCGCAGGACAGATGAAGACCTGCACCGGAGCTGGCGGCTGGGTTGACCCCGTCTACAGCGACATTGCGGGATTCGAGTCCACCGAGGTCACCTGCGACGGCCTGGACAACGACTGCGACACAATGACCGACGAGGGCATGAGCAACCCGCTCGCGGACGTGCAGTTCGGCGTGTGTGCGGGGGCGACCAAGGTCTGCAATGGTGCTGGTGGTGGGTGGGTGGAGCCGGACTACTCGACCTTGCCGTATTACGAAAGCGGCGAGAGCAGTTGCGATGGTCGGGACAACGACTGCGACAACCTGGTCGATGCGGACCCTGATGTGGCGGCCAATGCCCCGCCTGCCAACAAGCATGTCGGCGTGTGTGCGGCGGCCACCAAGGTTTGCGTTTCGGGGGCCTGGGCAGAGCCGAACTACGCGCTGATCTTGAAGTATCAGTCGCCCGAGACGTCGTGCGACAACCTGGACAATGACTGCAACGGCGTCACCGATGGGGGCTGTGATGACGACGGGGACGACTACTGTGACAACTTCATGACGACCGGGAGCCCGGCACCCGCGGTGTGTCCCCGGGGCGGAGGGGACTGCAATGATGTCGTGGCCGCCATCAACCCGGGCGCTACGGAGTCGTGCAACAACAAGGACGACGATTGTGACG
>CAYRIB010000048.1:0-19925 GCA_964424165.1 uncultured Myxococcales bacterium
GTACCCGTATGCCGCGCACAGGTTCTTGGCTTCGAACCAGTCGCGCTGCGGGTTCACCGAATCCGTGATGAACATGTACGCATGCCCGCCTGCGAACCCGCCCTCGCCCATGGTCAATTCGGGACCAGCGAACTGGTGCACGGGATAGGGGCACGGGCAGAAGGCGTCGTCGCTGGGCCTTCCGTCCTCTTCGTAGGAGCTGCATTCGTCGATCTTGCCGTCGCCGTTGTCGTCCTTGCCGTTGCATTCGCTTTCGGCGCCGCCGTAGGCCCCGTCACCGTTGCCCGCGTAAAGCCTCTGTGAGCACTCCCCGTCCTCGCAGGTGCCACCATCGCCGCAAGGCGTGCCGTCGTCCATGTCCGGGTAGTCGCACTCGTTGTCATCGCAGATGTTTCGGGTGCACGGGTTGTAGTCGTCGCACTTGGACGGGTCGCAGTCCCCCGCCTCGCACTCGCCATTCACGCACACGGCCCCGCCGTCGCCGCATGGCAGCCCCTCGTTCACGGCCACCGTGTCCCCGCACTCGCCGAGCGGGCCGTCCGGGCACTCCGGCGCCCGGCACGGATCGTCGAGGGTGTCGCACTCCTTCTCCGAGCAAGTCCGTGCCTTGCACACGCCCGCATCGCACACGCCGGTCCCGCCTTCGAGGAAGCACCCGGTTCCGTTGGTCACCGGCGTCGTCACGCAGGCGCCGGTCTCGCAACTCGCGACCACACAAGTGTTGCCGTCCTGGCACTCTTCGAGAATGCACGAAGCCGCGGCACAAACCCCGGCCTGGCAGGTCTTGCCCTCCGCACACTTGAGGCCCTCGTTACCGCGGTCATTGGTGCAACGGCCGTCGTCGGTGCAAAAATCCAAGGTGCACGGGTTGTTGTCGTTGCAGCCCGAGCACATGGCATCCACCTGCTGCAGGCCTTCGTCAAAGCTGCAGATGCCGTCCACGCACACGCCCTTGCCCCAGCACGACAGTCCTTCATTGATGGGTTCATCGTTCGAGCACGTTCCGTCGTCCGGGTCACAGACGTCGAGCGTGCAGGGGTTGCCATCTTCGCACTGACCGGTGCACAAGGACGTCGTACCCTTCCACTGGCAGATCCCGGCCTGGCAAGCCCCCCCGGGGCATTCCGTGCCGTCGTTCACGGCCGCATGGTCGCAATAGCCGAAGATCCCGTTCGTGCAGACGTCCGTGGTGCACGGATTGCCATCCTCGCACCATGCGGGATCGCAGGTCGGGAACCGACACACGCCGGCCTGGCAGAAGCCCGATCCGTAGCAATCGCGGCCCTCGTTCGCAGGCGGATTCGTACACGCCCCGGTCGTTGGGGCACAGACATCCTCGGTGCACGGGTTGCCATCATTGCACTGACCGTAGCAGAGGTTCGGCGTTGCAGACTGGTCGTCCCCGGCCCAGTGGGGGTTCTTTCCGGCGGCCACCTCGTCGCCGTCCGACATCCCCCCCCCATCGGTGTCTGCCACCGCAGGATTGGTGCCGTAGACGGCCACCTCATCATCGTCGGGCAGTCCATCACCGTCCGAATCGAGCGCGCTGGACACGGCCCCGCCGGCCCCGGATTCGGTGCCGCAACCCGCGACCAGCAACAGCGCACCAAACGCACCCAGGGCGCACAGCCATCTTCGAGCGATCATCACAGCCTCCCCACATCCCTCTTGTAAACCAGATTGTCACAGTCGGGATTGCCTGGCAATAGGGAAATTCGAGGTCCGACTAATTGTGGTATACAAGCAGGCAGACACCCCCGTCGGAGGCCGTCGATGACATCAAAATCCCCGCGTCGCAAGGCGTTGATGATCGGCATGACCCTGTTTGCCATACTGCTGGGCGTCGTGCTGTGGCAGGTCTTCCAGGACGGCCCGGCCCCGAACCAGCCCCGTGCCCCATCCACGGCCGACCGCACGGGCCCCTCCCCTGCCCCGTCCATGCCATCGACGCTGGGCTTGCCCCCAGCTGACGCACCGTCATTGCCCGTGCACCGCGTCGGGATGCAGGCGATCTACGAGATCGCCCTGGCCAGCCAGACGCATTTCGAACTTGGCAAAACCATGCACCAGCAGTTGCGGGACGTAGAAGTCACGCTCGCCGGGCGCTGGAGCGTAACGGTCGTCGCGGCCACCGACCGCGAGGTCCACCTGGCAGCCACACTGATCGAGCCCCGACTGGTCATGAACCCGCCTGGCGACGCCGCGAAGATGGCCGTCACACGCCGCGACCTGGCGTCCCGCCACTACTTCAGCATGAACCGGCACGGCACGGTCGAACGGACACATTTTCCCAAGGGATTCGATCCGTTGGCACGCAGTTTGCTCAAGACCGTGATCGCGGCCTCGCAGGTGACCCTGCCGGACTCGCCCGCCACCGATTCGTGGATGGCCGACGAGCAGACCCTCGAAGGCGACGTCCGCGTCGGTTATGGGCGCCTACCCGGATCCGGCGACACGATCGAGAAGCGCACCCTTCAGTTCGTGCGCGTGGCCGCACTGGGCGGGCCCGTTCCGGCCAGCGACATCGGCCGATACACGATCTCGGGGCGCGCCGAAATCGGCGTCGATGCCTCCGGTTGGCTGGCCCGCCGCGATGCGGCCGAAACGCTGCGAGTGACCCCGGACGGCGGCCTGTTGTCGGTCCAGGAGCGGCGCACCTCGCGGTTCCAGTTGCTGCAACGGCACGAAGCCCCGGAACTGGCCCAGGACTTCGATCGTGACCGGTTGCGACTCGTCACGAGCACCCTGATCGACGTGCAGCGTCTGGATGCGAACCAGGATATGGTGGATCGGGGATGGGTCAACGGGGCCAGCCTGGACACCCTCCTGGCCGCGCTGCGGTCGGCCGCGGCCGGCGGCGAGGGGGCTCAGGCGAGGGCGCAACTGGTTCCCCGTCTGGCGGCCCTGCTGCGGCTCGAACCGCAACACGCCCCAGAACTGGCAAGCATCGTGCGCCAGGAAGGCGACACCAAGACTGGTCAGACCCTGCTGGCCGCCATGTCCAGCGCCGGAACCCCCGAGGCTCAGGAGGCCCTTGCCGCCCTTGGAACCGACGAGGCCTTGGCCCGATCGCAGCGTTTGCGCGCGGTCGGGTTGCTGGGCCTGTCCAAGGACCCCACGCCCGAAAGCGGCACGGCGCTTCTGGGCATGATGGCTTCAAACCAGGGCGATCTGGCGGAAACGGCCGCCCTGGCGGTGGGCAACCACGTGAAGAAGCGCCAGGAAGAAGGGGGCGACGAGGCGGCCGCGGGGACTGCGGACCTGGTCGAATCGCTGATCGCGAAGCTGCAAGCCGCCAAGACCTCCGAAGAACGGGCCCTGTACCTCAAGGCCCTGGGCAACACCGCGGACGCGCGTGCCGTTCCTGCCATCCTGGCCCAGCTTGCCACCGACGACGTCAGCATCCGCGCGGTCGCGTTGTGGGCGCTGCGGTTCATGCCGGGCTCCGAGGTCGAAGCCGTGCTGATCGAAGCCCTGCTGAAGGACCCGGCGTTGGCGCCGCGCCAGGCCGTAGTCGCGGGCGCCGCCTTCCGACCGCTGGACCCCTTGGGGCCCGCGCTCGACAAGATGGCCCGTTCCCATCCGGACAAGGCCCTGCGCCTGGACATCGTGCATCTGCTGGGCGTGTCCAAGAATCGCTATCCGCCGGGGATCGTGACCCTGAAGTGGGTGGCGCAGAATGATGGCGCCGCGGACGTGCGCGAGGCTGCGCAGGCTGCCTTGAAGGCCGACACCGTGCCCGGCCCCAAGCTCGAGGTCGTCGAGTAGCCCCGTGTGCGCACCGGCCTTCTGACCATCGCCGATGTTCATCAAACGCTGGTTTGCAACACCGTCGGCGAATCAGGGACGCGTGGCATCAAACAACGCACCGCCGTCTGTGCACCCGCGCTTCACGTCGTGGGGCACGCACACGCGGACCGCACCGGAACAGGTCCCACCGAAACCGTCGTCCGCCTCGAAGAACACGTGGTACACGCGGCCGTCCCCCTTTCCCGAGCGCTCGGCCCGCAGCAGCACCGCACCATGGTCCTGAATCACGGCATCCGTCGGGGTGTCCCCGTCACCAAGGCCGTTGGTGGGTTCGTCCTGGTAGACCGCCGTCACGACCACGGTCACCGGGTCCTCGGGATCCGTCACGTTGCCGACCGCCACAGTCACAAACTTGTGATTCGGCGGCCAGATGGTCGCGACCGTGGGCAGGGCACCTTCGCAGTGCGGCGGGGCGTTGAAGTCCAGGACCGTGACGCGGGTCGTGGACTGCGCGCTTCCACCGTACCCGTCGGCCACGGTCAGAACGAACACCAGTGTGGCCTGCTCGTGCTGTGCCAGGGACGGGGCCGTGAAGCTCGGGGTCGCAGTGTCGGCCCCGATCAGTGTCACCACGGGCCCCTCGACCTGCTCCCAAGAGAACGAGACGGGGTCGTGATCCGCCGGGTCCGAGCCGCTGCCCTGCAGAGTGACGAGCCCATTCTCGTTCACGGTCTGGGCGGAACCGGCATCGGCAACAGGGTCGTGATTCACGTTCTCGACCACGACCACCACCTCTGCGGTCGATGACAGGGCCGTGCCGCAGAACGTGTGGGTCGGCTGATCCGTGATGGTCAGGCGGAAGGTCAGGCGAATCGACAGGGCCTGCCCGAAGACATCGAGGTACGGTGCCTCGAACGAGGGCGCCGCCGTGTCCGCCCCGCTCAGCGTTACCAACGGATCGTCCGGGCCGACGACCTGCTCCCACAGGTACGTCAACGCATCGTTGTCTTCGTCGAACGAGGCGGTACCGTCCAGGACCACCGACACGCCTTCGAGCACCGCTTGGTTCTGCCCTGCCTGTGCCGAGGGGGCCAGATTCGTCCGCTTGACCGTAACCTCCACGTTGTCCAAAGCAATCAACCCCTCGCTGTCCGTGGCCGTGAACCGGAACGTGAGTGTCACCGCGTCCGGCGGGTTGGGCGCCACAAAAGTCGGGGTCAGGGTGTCCCCGCCCGTCAGCGCCACCAGGGGCACACCGGCGATCTGCTCCCAGGCATAGGTCAGGACCCGGTCCGCAAAGACGCTGTGCGCCTCGGCTGCCAGCATGACCACCGCGAACCCGCACACGCTTTGGTCCGCGCCCGCATCAACCTCGGGGGTGCAATCGATCTCGTCGTCGATCATGCCGTCACAGTCATCGTCGGCCAAGTTGCAGCGCTCCACAGCCCCCGGATAGACGGTTGCATCGCGGTCGTCGCAATCCTCGTAACCGGCATGGACACAGCCCTGATTCGGAGTCCCCGCGGCACCGTAGCCATCCGCGTCCACATCCGTGCACGGCGATTGCAGCATCAGGACACTGGTGCCATTGCCCGACAGTGCCTCGCCCGCAAAGGTCGGGGGAAGACCCTGCAACAGACCTTCCCCGTCAATGGCCCCCAACACCCCCTCGTAGGGGTACTGAACCATCCGCAGCGAGGTGGTGGAAATGACCCGGTACTCGGTCAGGGCGAAACTCGCCACCACCGGATCGAGCGCAACATACTGGTCCAGGAGCATGGGCGTCTTGTCCGTGCCGTTTTCCACGGTCAGTGGAAGGCCGTTCAGTTCCAGGAAACTGCCATCGACCACGTAGACCCCCGGGTGGACCGTGGGGTCTACGGTGATCAGGGCCTCCCCGGATGCCAAGGCGGTCACGCGGAACAAAA
This sequence comes from uncultured Myxococcales bacterium, assembly GCA_964424165.1. Classification (GTDB taxonomy): domain Bacteria; phylum Myxococcota_A; class UBA9042; order DTJE01; family DTJE01; genus CAYRIB01. The sequence goes on from CAYRIB010000048.1 coordinate 5,679, forward strand.
CGCGCCCCACGCTGCCGCCTCCCTGGTTCGGCCAGTATGCGTAAGGAACACTCCCCGGGGACGCCGCAGGCAGCACCTGGAAAGTGGTCGTGACCTCCCTCAAAATGGGCAAGGGGCTCGCATCCGTGTGACTGGCCAGACTCCCATCGCCCATATAGGTCAGGTGCGACAGGACTTGGATGGTCAATCCATGGATGATCAGAGTATCGGTCAGGCGCCCGTCCAGTACGGATTCAAACGACTCGTCGTAGGTCACCAGCCCATCGGCGTTCACCGCGAAGCGGGCCCAGTCCGCGTAGGCCGAGATCACCACATATTGATCCGGGGGCAGCACCAGCGTCCGGGTCTGACCCGCCGCCACTTCACCATCCACAATGCCCCCCAGATTCGCGGTGAGGATGGTGACCTTGAACGAGAGGTCATTGACGATGGTGATGGCCGCATCCCGCTCGACCGTCACGTTCACGGTGTCCGATGCCGAACGCCCGTCCGGGTCCGTCACGGTGAGTCGGAAGGTCAGGGTCGTACTCTGCGGCGGATTGGGCACGGTGAAGCGCGGGTTCAGGGTGTTGCCGTCGACCAACTCGACCGTTAAATCCCCCGAGACCTGCTCCCATCCATAGAGCAGGGTGTCGCCCGAAAACACGGGGATCGCCTCGCCTGACAACAGGACCAGCGACGCCCCTCGAACGGTCTGGTCCGTGCCCGCGTCGACCAGGGGCGCGCAGTCGATGCCGTCGTCGGCCGTACCGTTGCAGTCGTCATCACGCCGGTTGCAAGCCTCGGGCACCGGGGTTCCAGGCACGCAGGTGTCGAGCAGGACGTGGTCCACACAAACCAGACTGCCGGTCGACGCGCATGCGCCCACACCACAGACCGTGGCCACCGCGGGGATCCCGTTGTCCACCGCGCCGTCGCAGTTATCGTCCACGCCATTGCAGGATTCCGGGGCGCCCGGATAGACCGCGGGATCCTGGTCATTGCAGTCGCCGTCGCATTGCGTGAAGCCGTCCAAGTCCCGATCCACACAGGCGGGGTTGCCCTCGGGGTCCACGGGGCACAGATTCGCGGGCAGGGACGCGAGGCAGGTGTTTCCGATGGCCGTGCCGCAGACGCTGGACTCGAAAATGTTCTGCGTGCCGTGGTCATAGATGTCGACGCAAGCTGCGTCACCACCCTGGCAGTTTCCGACAACCACGTTACCGCGAAACAGGACCTGTCGGCACGACGCGTCGATGCCATATCCCGTGAAGTCCCGGACGGTATTGCACAGGAAACGGTTGTTCGCGGCGAAACTGCCCGTCACCAGCATCCCCTTTGTCCCGCGCTCGAAGACGTTGTTGGCGAAGAGGTTGTTGGCGTCTGCAGTGGCAATACCCATTTCAAGGCCGGTCCCCACATCGAAGAACCGGTTGTCGATGAACGTCGAATCACGGAGTCCAAGGAAACGAAGCCCATGCTCCGAGGCGCTGCGGACCTCGTTTTCCTGGAACTCGATGCCGCCACCACCGTTGACGTAAATGCCCACCCCGAAGCCATCCACGAGGTTGCCGCGGAGGTCGATGCCCCGTTCCAGCGCGGCCAGAGCATCCGACAGTCGCAGCCCCCAGCAGGTCGGGCAGTTGGCGGGACGCACCAGGGTGTTGCCGGCCACGATCACGTGACCGACCCGTTCCAGCATGATGCCCCAGCGATGTCCCGTCACCTGATTGTTTTCGATCAGCCCTGCAGTACTCTGCAGATAGATGCCTACCGAACCCGTCAAATCGCCCCCGACCCCGGTCCCACCGTTCAGGGTGTTGTTCCGGATGGTGACGAAGGCCGCCGTGTTCGACGCGTTGCTCGAACTCACGAAGATTCCGTGCTGGCCCTGGAGCATGGCATCCTGGCGAATGACGTTGTTCTCGATCAGCGCGACCGCGTCTTCGACCAGGGGAACCGTCTCGCCCTGCACCGAGATTTCGGCATTCGAGATGGTGTTGTCGTGGATGTAATAGCTGTGGGCACCGATCAGGTTCATCCGCGCATTCGTCATCGTGTTGTGATGGACATGCACGTCCGTGGTGAACGTTGGGGACACCAGCGAGGTCCCGATGCTGAGGCCGAAGACGCGGTTGACCGAGGTCACGACGTTGTTCGCGAACTCGGCGCCGGAGTTGTCGCCCCCCGCCAGGTAGACCTGGGCGTTGCGCCCCGTCACCGTGTTGTTGAGGACCCGGCAGTTGCGACAGTTCCACATCAGGATGGCATGCCCTGCGACGCCCGACATGTGGGCATTCTGAACGGTGTTGTTGGACACCTCGATGTCCGTGCCTTCCGACGAGTAGATTGCGTTGCACAGATTGGTCGTACCCGCCGGTCCGGGAAAGGTGTTGTGCAAGAAACGGTGGCGGTGGCCCGACGAGTCGATCCCTCGACAACCGGTGAGCTGCGACGGGTTGATCACGCAGTTCTGGACCGTGACATCCGTGACGCCCACCACGGAAACGCCGTACCGATCGCCCCCGATGCTGTGGTTTGCGCAGTCCAGCGTGATCCCGGGAGCCGCGATCTGCACCTGGCCCCCGGTCACGTTACGATCCATCGTGCAGGTGGCACTCGCCGAGTCCCAACTGCCGATGGCGGAACAGGACGCCGCATCAAACAGCGATTACGTCGCGGCAGTTACCGGCGACGTCAGAACCCCCAGGGTCGAAACCACAAGAACAGCTTTCCATGCGATGGACTTCACGATCTACCCCCAACTGCTACGACCTTGCCTGCAAGTCTAGCTGCAGGTCCTGTCAATCACAATCCCCCCTGCGAAAAAAATGGCATCGGCCGGACCAGCTAGGTTCCATTTCGAAATCCTCGCCGGTCATCCGCCCGTGTCAGGACCATTTCGTATGATTGCCGCAACACCACCCTCAACCAATGCTCGTGCAATGCCGATGACCTGCATGGAGGCATTGGCATGAAACGTCATCTGAGTCTGCTTCTTGCCACGACGATCTGGGGCCTGGCGTCAGGATGCGGGTCGCCCGACAGCCTGGATGGCCCGCCCGCGGCAGATGACGTTTGGGATGCGCTCCAGGATCAGCATGTCGACCTGCCGGCGGGCGACACCTCTGTCGAATTCGACCGCCCACAGCCTGATGATGTCAGCGCGTCGTCCGAGACGTTTCCAGATGCCGATTTCGAACCAAACGACGACGCCTCGTCTGCAGAGCAACCGCCGGACATCCCGTTGGCAAGCATGCCCGAGATCCCATCGGACACGGTGAACAACACGACGTCCGAGGATCTGCCTGACAGCGCCTCAGGCACGGCCGACGTTGTACCGGTCCCCGACGTCGTGGCGGACCTTCCCGCGGCCCCGCCTCAAGATGTCACACCCGACGTCGCCTCTGACACGCGTCCTGACGCACCGCCCGATGTGCCTTGGGACCTCCCGGTCGATGCCGCCCTTGATACGCCCCTCGAAGCAACACCCGTCTGCGAGGCCCACTGCGAGGCCTGTTCGGGCGACACCTGCACCCGCTGTGCGTCCGGCTTCGCACTCGACCAGGGGAACTGCATCGAAATCACGGCCCCCGCCCGGACGTGGTGGGTTCTAAACATGATCACCAACGACCTCTACGAGGTCCAGACCACCCGGATCGCAATGTCCGAACACGCGTGGCTGTATCTCGAAGACGGTCAGGCCATGACCATCGAGCGTGCGAACGCGATTCTCGATGCCTTCGATCACGAGATCTACCCGACCGTTCGTCAGTACTTCGGGCCCGAGCCCGAACCGGGCATCGACGGGATTCACCCGATCATGCTCGTGTATCTGGATATTCGTGATGGGTACGTCCCCAACTCCTCGTCCGGCTATCTGGGAGGCTACTTCTGGAGCCTCAACGAGTACAGCGAGGCCATTGCCCAGATGAACGGCCTGCACAGCAACGAGGCCGAGGTGGTGTTCATGGACACCTTCCCCTCGAACGTCGAGAGCGACGACGCCCTGGCCGTATTGGCACACGAGTTCCAACACATGGTCCACTGGGAGGCCAAGAAAGGCACCCCCGCGACGCACACCTTCATCAACGAAGGCATGTCCATGCTGGCCGAGGACCTATGCGGGTTCGGGCCACAGGAGGGCCGCTTGTGGGGTTTGCGCCGCACCGACCACAGGGATTCCCTGACGACCTGGGACCAGACGTTGGCGGACTACTCGACGGCTTACGGATATGCGCGCTACGTGGCCGACCACTTCGACGAAGAAGGAAGCCTGCTCACCGCCGTGATGACGTCCGACGCACTCGGTCCGGAGTGCTGGGACGAGGCCTTGGGGGAGGTGGGCGCAACCACCTTCGACCTCACGTTTGCCAACTGGGCGATCGCCACGGTCGCGGACCAGGACGGATTTCTGTCCCCTTACGGATACCGAAGCATCCGCCTCGACGCACTGACCCCCTTCGTGCCTGGGGCCACCAATCCCGACGGTCCCCTCGATGCCCTGCCCCCGCGTGCGTTCGAGGCATACTACTTCCAGGCCGACCAGGGCAATCTTGCCTGGAACGGTGCCGGCCCGGGGATGCATGCCTCCGCATTACTCGGACGCAATGACAAAACGATCGAGATTGTGGCGGATCTGGAGGTTGGACAGAGCAAGAACTTCGAGGGACACGCCTGGCTGATCCTTGCGAATCATTCGGACACGACCACGGTGGTTGGTGGTGCCGTAGTGTTTTCGGGCAGCGGGAGGGGCACGCCCCTACCCACCCCGGAACGGGCGACTGCATTCAGCGATGCACCGCGTCGTCTGTGCGGCACACCGGATTTGTTCTGAGGAAGCAAGCAGGCGTTACGAGAGTGCCCCCGGCGTGAGTCGAACACGCGGCACACAGGGATTAGGAATGCCACCATCGATGTCATTCATCTACTTATTGCTGTAGGTTGTAGTCATCGCGAATAACCCGAAATGGATATCTTGTGGATATTTTCGTCCGTTGGTACACTTGGGGTGTCTTGAGCGGAAGGGGTTCTCATGGGACGGAAACGGTCGAATCCCGCCGATGCCCAGAAGCTGGCAAAGGGGCTCTATCTCGGGCCAAGCGGCTGGTACTTCGCGCGATTCTGGTTCGACGGGAAGCGCTACTACAAACGCCTGGGAACACACCGCGAACATGCCCTCGGGGAACTCCAACGCATGAAGGACGACGTGGAACGCGGCGCCGTCGGTCGTGCCCGCATCTGCCGGGCAACCATGGCCGATCTGTGGGAGGACTACCACGAATCCGCCATCCTGCACGGGAAGAAGAGCCTTGAACGCGACGTGCGCACCTGGCACTCCAGACTGGCCCCCGTGTTCGGCAAGACCATGATCAGTCGCGTCGGGAAGGAAAGTGTTCAGGACTACCTCAAGGAACGACGGAAGACCGTGGCACCCGCCACGTGCAATCGTGAGCGAGCCCTGCTCTCGTCAATGCTCACTTACGCAGTCGAGAACCAGAGCAAGTACGGCCTGGAGCGAAATCCGCTTCTCGGCCTCGCCGGATTCGCGGAGAACAATGCGCGCAAGCCATCCCTGTCGGACGCCGATGAAGACCGCCTGCTTGCCGAGTGCATCCGCTCCGGGAAGAAGGCGCCCTACATGCACGACCTGGTCCTCATGGCGCTGCGGACGGGAGCACGTCTCAGCGAACTCGTGAACCTGAGGTGGAGCCATGTCGATCTCCGGCAGGGCGTGATGAGGATCATGGACACCAAGAACACGGAGACCCGCACCGTTCCCCTGTCGGATGACATTGTCGCGCTGCTGAAGGCCCGCCAGGAGGTCGGAACGGGCTTCGTGCTGACCACCAGGGACAAGACCGGCATTCGCCCGGAAGCGGCGTCCCAGGCCTTCCGGCGCATCTCACAACGCCTCAAGTTGCCGGGCGGGGCCAAGAAGCAGGATGCCTCTGACAAGTCGCGCAAGGCGAAGTCGGAGAAGCCGGACAAGCCCGACTTCCTGCACTTTCACGACCTGCGCCACGTCTGCGGCGAGCGTCTGCTTTACAGCGGAGCCAACGTGATCGCCATCATGGACATCCTCGGCCACAAGTCGACCGACATGGTAAAGCGCTACGCCATGTCCCGGCCGGCGGACCTCGCCACCTTCGTGAACGCGGCCGCGCTGAAGGGCGCGAAGCCGACCACGGGCGAGAAGAAGGCGTAGGCCCCCTACCCTGCCCTCTCACCCATCGCACTTCCACCGGTACTGACAATCCGCGCATTGCCATCCCCGATTCTTGTAGAACACGCCGTGCCCGATGCCCTTCAACACCGACGCGATGGTGGACAGCAGTTCCAGTTCCTGGGCCTTGGAGCGGGTGACCGGGATGTTTTCGATGGTGGGGTTCCGGGTCTTGAGCAGAAGTTGGAAGGTGATGGCAGGGTTGAGGAATCCCATGCGGCGTGCGGCAAGTTGATAGGCGGTCGGTTGCGGGTCATGGAGGATGCGGTCTTCGGCGAATTTCCTGGCCGCGGTCTTGTGCTCCACGATGACCAGGTGGCCATCAAGAACGGCAATCAGGTCGATGCCGCCGACCAGGGGGACATCCAGGATGACGCCGGTGTCCGGGTCCGCAATGTCGATGGTGAATGGCACTTCCACGCCGACGACCTCGTCGGGCAGGAATCCGTGGTCGTGAAACGTGTTCAACAGCGTCACCCCCATGTCCTTCATCTTGCGCGGGTCCTGGCCGTCGTCGAACCGAACAGGAAGGTCATCGCGCAATTCCACGTCCCATCGGTCGGCAAACGCGGTCTTGAGCAGGTCGACGGCAGGCTTGTCCTTGTTGGCCTTCAGGTACTCGTAGAAGATGGCCAGGGCATGATGGATGGACGTTCCAAAGGCCAGCGCGGATGGCCGGTGGGAAGGTTCGGTGTGCAGGATGTATTGGTGGTGGTACTTCTCCGGGCATAGGATATAGGTCTTGACCTGGGAGACGGAACAATGCGGCTTCTGCCGCAGTTCTTCCAGCGGTTTGGGATACGGCATGCTCATGATTGCTTCTCCTGCTTGAGGGTTTCGATGAACTTCGACGCCTCGGTGCGGGTCAGATGTTCCGGCGTCTTCCCGTATTCGGCCATGCATATCTTGGCGAGTTGGTCGCGTTGGATGTGCCGGTCACGGCCAAGGGCGTACAGGTAGGAAATCTGCTTGCTGGAGATGAGGGGTGATTCCTTGTGGGCGGCGGGTTGACTGTCTCGATGTGGAGACAGTGCCACGTCAGCCTGAGGTTCGACGGGAAGGATTCCCGCCATCCGTGCCGCATTCGTGAGCGCATCCAGCAGGGCATCCTGAAGAGCGTCGGCCAGGTTGCCCACTTCCAGTGGCAGGGCGCACCCGCCGAACGCGGTGACGGTGCGGTTCTTGAACAGGACCTTCACGACCACCAGCACGCCCTTCTCGAACATCTCATGGTCCAGGACCTCGTAGGACCAGTCCTTGGCGGTGGCGTTGTCCAGGATGGCGATGATGGTGGGCGCGGGATTGGTGATGGCGGCAGGAATGTTTGGTGGTGACTGGGCGAACCCCAGCCGGGATACCGTTGCTTCCATGGTGACCTCCTTTTGTTTCGTGGAAAGTGGTTTCTTGAGACGGGACAAGGGGGAGCGTGGTTTCGCTTAGCCCTGGGGGTCAGGTCTTGCAGTCACGGCAACCGCTTTCATGGATTCCGCTGAGCATGGTTGCGTGTTCTGGTCAGGGTGTAGTAGGCTTGGCCATCGTACTATGGAGAAGCATCCAATGCTCGTTGTGACGGGACCGTTCGAGATTGAGGGAGAGTTCTTTCATGCAATTATCTTCTATGTGAAGGACGGTGATGAGTCCTTTCGTGTGATGTTCCAGTCCAGCAAGAAGACCAACGTGCAGACGTGGCGGATTCAGAAGCCAGAAAGGCAAACAGATGACATCGAGGAATTGCTGAAGCAAGCCCCCACCCTCGGGCAGGAGATTCTCGAGTCCCCTCAGAACCCGACAGAGCGGCTTGCCTTGGAAATCTACCAAGCGTGGGCCAAAAACAACCGCTGAGGTTGTACAAGGGGGAATGAAACACACGAGCCTTCATTGTGAATCCGGAAGGGTAATGCAAGGCTGAACAAATTCGATCCAGGAGGGATAGATGCAGAAGTTTGCAGCTACCGTTGCTGTCTTGGTTCTTGCCTGTGCTCTTGCCGACCCCATTCTCGCACAGGGTCTGGAAAGAGATCTGATCACCGGGCCGTCCCAGCCGAGCGTTGGTCTTGATCAACTTGGGAAGTCGCTCGCGAATGACAAGCCACTCTGGGAAGCAGCCTTTGGGAAGATCGATAGCGTGACCGGCGAAATCACTCCTGTTCCCTTTCCCGACGTGGTTGAGAAGGTCAGCCCAGAAAGGCACTACTCTGATGGTGCGGGCGCTGGATTGGGACGATTCTACCCCTGTGGCCTGGACCACATTCTTCTCACCATTCCGGTCAACGGCAAGTCCAGATACTATTTACTGGTAGCGTTCTTCTTCGCCTCCGATGCTCTCCACTCACTAGCTCCAGACACGACCCCAGCCAGACTCGACTACCGTGAGTTGCCTGAAGCCAGACGGGGGCTTGTTGCGCTTGCCCTGTTTGATGGAAACCTCTGGGGACCAGCCGGTAGCGCAGCCGCGACCGCCTGGGAATCCATCAGATTGGTGGCGACGCAGGACACCCAGAGTTTCCGCGAAACCGGTGGCATGCTGGTCAGTGGAGCATCGCTAGCTCTCGGAGGGGATTTGAAGAGAGTCGCCGGCAAATCGGTCATACCCATTACGTGGACCTACTCAGCAAATTGCTCTGACTGCAGACATGAGGAGGTTCTCTTTGAGCTTTCCGGGAAGAAAGCAAACGAATTGAAGACATTGAGCTTCTGGAAAAAGAACCGCACAGAACTGAAAGTGGGCGAGTCGTTGGAATACGACAGGCCCTATTGGGAAGCTGTCTTTGGAGGTATTGACCCAGTAACAGGCGAGATCCTGTTGAGCGACTCGATCTTCCGTCGGCACTTCGTGGCACGCTACCCGAGCCGAGTCAAACCAGGTGAGGTCCAGCAAGGCGAGGGGCGCGGCAAATTGTTTCCCTGCGGGCTGGAATCGAAGATTGTGAGGATCGGGCAAGAAAGCTATCGAGTGGTGGTCTTTCAGTTCGCACGCGACAACATTCACGCGGTGGACGACGATTCGACCCCAGACAAACTGGACTATCGCTGGATTCTGGGTGATAGCACTGGGTTCGATCTATTCGCAGTCTTCGCCATCGATGGCCATCGCAAGCAGGTGGCTGCAATCCAGGATCCAAAGACGATTCCTGAACTGGGCCACTCGTTCGACGGGCACTCAGAAGTTGCGATTGGGGACGTCATCAAGTTCGCAGACAAGACGTCTCTTCCCATCAAGTGGACCATCTGCTGGATGCACGAGGGGGTGATCTGGACGCACTACTACGACGTCTCCAAGATCGAGGTGCAACCGGGTCTGCAAGACAGCGGGATTGTGCCCCTTGAGCATTTGGGCAGTAGAAAAAGAGAATCGTGCCCCTAGAGTGCCTGACGCCGCAATACTCAGGATGACTCTCTCCCCAACAAACCAGACAAGCCCGATGGGCCGTCATGCACATCATGAACTGCATCCACTTGTTCGTGTTGGATGGGACGATCAACTGTCCAGATGCGTCTGGACAGTTCAGGTGGTGGCACCTATGGACAGCAGGGGAGAACTGGGGCCGGACCTCAGCGCCTCCTTAACAGGCAGGAGAGGAGCCTGCCCTGTGGCCGTTGCTTCTCCAACAACTTCTCGAGGATCTCATCGGCGGTCTCTGTGAGGCGCGGTTCGTTCGCCAGAATTGTGGCCTTCCTGGCCAACTTCAAAGTGGAACCAAGGTGCTTCTTTGCTTCACCCTCGAATTGGAGATGGGTCTTGCCTAGGAGGTCGACGCAGTCTACGTTGTTTCCGCCAATGACGTTTGTGAACCAGTCGACCTCCCAGAGTTCCGTCTGGAGGGAATGCTCTTGCTTTTCGACAGGGAAGAGGTTCAGGGTATCGCATGCAATCGTTCCATCTGCTTGCGGATTGAGTGAGGTGCTAGGCCACTTCACCGGACGGTGCCGAATTGGTTGCTGTTGCTCCGTTCCCGCAAGGGCCTCGGCGCACGATGGCGACAACACGATCCGCATCCCGGGCAACTTGGGGTCGACCTCAGACAACGAGTAGGCATCGACAATAGCAGGACCGACAGGGTTCCTGAACCCGTCGCTCTGCTTTAGCTTCGCCAATAGCGAGACGTCCAAGAAGTTCAGGCACCACCCGTCAGCCACCGCCCCCCGCAAGTATGGCACCCAGCAATCCGGGTCGTCGTCATAGACCTTCGCGTAGTAGCCGTAGGTGTTGGCGAAGACGTGGGCAACAAAAGCGACGAGATCACCGAGCTTGTCCGACGAGAAGTAGAAGCAGTCGCTGAAGGAAATCGCTGAGATGGTTGCAGAAGCGCCCGGCATCACTGGATTCGGCTGCTTCCAGTCGTTGATGGTGTTCAGAACTGCAGTGCCCACGTTTTCGAAGGCGCTGTATAGCCGCTTGGCCTTGGACTCATCGGAGGTCCCTTTGTCGGTCACGATGCTGCGGTATCCCAAGATGTCCACAAACGCCACGAAGCGCTTGTTCTGGGCCAATACATCGTTCCAATCTGCCGTGGGCATTCTTGCAACCAGCCTGGGGTGGAGGGATTCTTAGCATGGCTCGTCCCTGGAAACAAGGTCCGTCAAACCCGTCGAACGTCAGGGGCCGTGTGCGGGACCTCTGTCCGCGATTGTCATCTGCACCCCGAATCACGCAGGGGTGTCCATACGAGTGTGTCTGGCCGAGGCCGGGACACCTGCCATCTCGGACATATGCCCCCTGATGGGCTTGACCCTGACTACGTTTCAGGGGCGGACACCAAGTATGAGAAAGATATCTTCTTATACTTCGTGTCCGCCCCCTTGGGCTCACGCGTCATCGGAATTGAAGACGATCTCGATGATCAAGCCCGCCAGGGAAATCAGAATCCCCGGCAAGTTCGCCTTGAGAATCGGACTCATGGTTCACCACCTCCTTCTCCACCACCCGCTTCCCAACCCACGAGAAGGACGGTGATGCCCGATGACGTCTGGCCCACGTGCTACATCATGACCGCCTGCCGGAAGTCGATGACCACCTGCCGGCGGTAGGGTCTGCCCAGCAGCACCTTTCCCACCTTCGCGGCCACCAGCGCGGCCAGACCCGACGCGCAGTACGTCGTTGCCCTGGCCGTGCACGGTGCGTGGAAAGCGTCCTTCGAGGGGTACAATTCCTCCTCGTAGGTGGCCACGGACATGGGGTCCGACGGGTTGACGGCCAGAATCTTGCCCACTTCCGCCCCCATCCTCGCATCCAGGTGCAACCGGACCTTGCGGTTCACCTTCAACGCCTTCCAGATGCGCATGCGGGCGTCCATGCTGTCCACCGCCGACAACACGATGCCCTCCACGGGTTGCGCAGCGTAAGACCGGTTGATGGCCGTGACGTTGCCGCATCCGAACGCTTCCAGGATGGACTTCAAGGCCATGACCTTGAACTGCCCGAGGTCGGACACCCGGTAGAACTGCACGGGCAGGTTGTGGGGTTCAACGAGATCGTCATCGTAGAGGGTGAGGTTACCGAGCCCCATCTTGGCCAGGTTCACGGCCATCATGGACCCGACGGCACCGCACCCGATGATCGTCACGTTGGCCTTGGCCATGACGTCGACAGGCAGGATGTCCTGCTGCCGGATGTAGATGGCCGGTGGCATCGCCTGCAGAACCGCACCCGTTTCAGAAGGGGATGCCATGGCCATCCCTCCCGCCCATGACGTAGTCGTCGCGCATCAGGCCATCCATCTCGCCATGCAACCAGGGGTCATCCCACGGATCCCGCGGCAGGTCGATGGGGTTGACCGGGTCATCCCACACGATGGGACCGGGCGGGATGCGGATGATGTCGTCCCTCCCGATGACCGGGATGGTCTCCTCGCGGACATTGGCGCGGAACACCTGTTCGCAATCGTCTTCCAGGTCCAGGGCCGGCAACTTGATGCGCACCGGGATGTCGTCGATGGTCGCGCGGATGGGTTCGAACAGGTCCACCCTGGCCTTCACGTCGCCCTTCTTGTTCACGACCAGGGATACGGCGTAGGGCTCGAACCCGAATCCCTCGATCGTCGTATCGTCCGTCGTGGACCAGAACGCCTGCATCACGCCATGGCTGTGAATCCAGGCTCGCAGTCCGCTTTCCAAACCCGCCGCGGCCAGGTCGAACATCAACCGGGCGATGTCGGTCTGGTCCATGTCCGTCGACGCCGCGCTGCACGTCTGTTTCACCAGGAACACGTCCGTGATGCAGGGGCCGTCCTCGCACTCCTCGACCAGCCCGAGCATGGACACCTCGCCCTTGGCCATGTCCACCCAGTTCCAGAGACGTTCGTTCACCTCGGGGGAAATCCACACCTGCGCAATCTTCGATTCGAACTTCATGCGGCACCTCCTACGGCCTGCTGGCCGCGTTCATCATCCTTGTCATCAGTCCGGTGATACTTGCACGTCTCCACCGGGCATTCCTTGCACCGTTCACCATCATGGGTGTCCTGGCAGGCAGTAACGTCCCCTGCCCACGGACACGATGTCGTGCATTCCGTGCATTCCCAGGGATCCTTGGATTCCCGGCAGCTATCGATGGCATGCCGTCGGAACGAGCAATCCCCACACTCGATGCACGTGTCCGTATGCGAGTTCTCGAAGCAGCGGTTCTCGGCACCATCGTGGTAGGGACAGCCATCGTCACTGCACACCGCGCAGTCGTGACTGGAAGAACCGTCGTAGCAGGAATCGTACCGATCGTCATCGTCTTCCCAGTCCGGGTCCCACCGCCGAATGTCGATGTACCCGCCGCCATGGTTGTAACTGCGCAGAAATTCCAGCAGTCCGGTCACTGCCTCGACCAACCTGCCGCTGCCCAGATCCTGGGCCAGGATGGGCGCCATATTGCCGAGGCATGGACTGCCGCTGCTGGACACGTGGGGATGGCAGTAGCCGTCCACCTTGCGCGAACCCTGCAACCCGAAGATGTTGATGGTGCCATCCGTCAGACCCAACCGCACGCTGAACGATCCCATGCGAAAGATGTTCCCGTCGAATAGCACGTCCATCTCGCCGGTCTCGAATTCCAAGCACCCGGACTGCAGACTGAACGTCCTGAGCGTGCCGGCCTGGACAAGACGGACCAGTTGTTCGTGTTCCTGGATGGCATGGCGACGTTGCTGCATCAGGGTGGTCTGGTTGAAGTGGGCCAGGGATTCACGCAACCGCTCGTTCTTGGCGACCAGACCGGTAATCTCCCAGGTCTTGTCGTCAATCTGGGTCTCGTTGCGGCGCATGTCGTCACGCCATCCCTGGATGGAACGGTCGAGCACGGTCATCTTCCGGCGGGCGTATTCCTCGGCCTCGGCCTTCCAGTCATGCTGACGGACATGGTCGACAGCCAGGGGCAGCAACTCCGAGAAGATGGTCTCGAACAGCAGGTTGGCGGGTTTGCCGACCATGGCTGAGGGGGAATCGTTGTCGGATGCGGTGTCCCACTGGTCGAACAACGCCTCCAAGGACAGGAATACCAGGATGCGATGGCCGACCAGACCCGCTACTGGCACCCTCAAGGCACCGGAATCGTCACTCAGGACGACCTCCCGGTCGAACAGGGCGCCAGGATCGTTGTAAGGGCCCTTGTAGGCCTTCTGGAATCCGGGAAGTGGAAGCGTCAGGTCGGACGTGTACGAGCCCTTGTAGGCCACAATCTCGATCTTGGGGATCGTGTTGATGGGTGCGGACCAGGATTCGACCTCATGGTAGTCGAACTGGATGCCATGACACTGTGATTCGAACTCCAACAGGGCACGCAGGCCCGGATGGGTGACGTTGGTGACCATGTTGACCTCCCTCTCGGGGTTGAAGTGGGTGAAAACCCTGCCCGTCCCCACCATCCACACGTGAATTCCGATCACATAGGCGTGCGCGAGGGTTGCCGTGCACCTGGAAAGCCCGATTTCCAGGCTAAACCGGGTGCTGTTGGCAATTTCCGGGGGTAGTGGGGACGGACAGGGCCTGGTGGACGGCCCTTTCTACCGTCCGCCTTCGACTTTCGGGACCAAGGCGACGATGTCACCCTCGCCCAG
>CAYRIB010000049.1:0-16712 GCA_964424165.1 uncultured Myxococcales bacterium
TGCCAACCGCGAAGTCGATCGCATCGCCCTTGGTCAGCGACCACACCCCGATCCAATGCGGGTTGCCATCCGTGGACACAAAGGATTCCATCACCGTCTTGTTCTTCAAGATGTAGGCGTCGGTTTCACCGATGTTGGGTTCCCGTTGTGGTCCGCCATGATCCCCATAATAGAAGATGGCATCGAAATGGAAGCGCCCATCGGACGGGGCCGTCCAACGAAGAATGACGTATTCGTCGGCGTCGCAACCGGGGTGCAGCGAGACCTGACCGGGCGCCACACCGTCTTTCTCGTCGCTGCACAAATTCTTCCACACCGAAGGTGTGCCGGCCGTGCCCTGTGCACCCCAGACCACGCTTCCGCATGCGCCCGTAATCGTGTTTTCGAACGGCATGAAGTCCGATCCGAGCGTTGCGCTCCATCCATATCCCCATGCCCCATTGGGGTTGCTGGTACCCGAAAAGTCGGTCCCAGCGTCCCACACCGCGGCCTTCACATCGATACTGGCCGTGGCCTTGCCTAGTGATACCCGCTCGGTCGGCCCGCTTCCCATCTTCACCCAGAAGACCTCGACACCGACCGTGTCGCTGCCGACCTCCCCATCGGCCACGAAAGTCACCGTGGCGTCCGAACTGTCAAACTCGCTGCCGGAATGGCCATGTTCATCTTGGATCGAACCCCCCGAGCCACTGTGCGTCCAGCGGTAGGCCAGCGTAGGTGCTTCACCGCTGCCGGTCGCCTCCACGACGACGGCCTTCAGTTTGGTGCTCTCGGTGAGTTGCAGGGTCGTGCTCGCAGGTTCCAGCTTCACCTTGGGCAAGGTGGCGTCCACGGTCCAGATGTCACCCAGGTCGGACATGCCCACATGCGTCGCGACCACCCCGAAATCAGCCGCACCGGTCAGGATGTTGACCACGTTGAGCCCATTCAAGATCTGGCCGGCATAGCCGAGGGCACGGTTGAATGCCATCACCTGTTCGTCGCTCACGACCTCGGCCAGTTGCAACTGGAACACGAAGTCGATGGCGGCCCCAACGAGCCGTTTCTGAAGCTGGGCATTGCCGGTCGTCACCGTAGCGAACACGATGTGGACGAAGTCCTTCAGATTCCCGGCCAGCAGCGCATCCTTCGCACCCGGGATGGTCGAAACGATGTTGAGCACGTCGCCGATGATGTCCGAGGTGGCGACATCGTCCAGGATGCCGTCGGCACCGCTGTAGGTGGCAACAGGCATGATCACATTGACCGTGAGCGGGAGCAGCACGTCCCAGAAACCGGTTACGTACCAGACCCACTCGGCCTTGTCCTTCTGCTCGTCGGTCAGGCGGTCGAAGTCCCCGAGGTGCGCCCCAAGGCCCACCACAGAGACGCGAAACGTCGTCTTCTTCGCCCCGTCGACCAAGGCAAGGGAAATCACCTCGTCGGCCGTCGGCGTGTAGGCGTAGTTGCCGTTGAAGATGTCTACGAAAGTTCCGATGGCACCGTTGAGTCCAGTCGATGCCGCCAGGTAGTGGTCCGCGATCGGCTCGGGTGCTTCCACGACCTGATCGTTGGCGTCCACGTAAGAGACCCGCTCTAGGAACACGTAGCCACGGCGACGGTAGCTGTTCACCAGTTGGATGGTGTTGATACCAGAGGGCTGATCGATTCTGACGCCACTGCGTTCCTGCGCAGGGTTGACGAGCACCAGCGGCGATTGGACGTTGGTGGTATCCGGCACGTTCTGCACCTGGCGCACGAAACCCGCGAGCGCCGCCTCGATAGCCGGACTTGGACCCGCAAGTGCCTCGGGGTTGGTGGCCAACTCGGACACGATCGCCGCCTCGATCGCTTCGAGAAGATCCGCGTCGCGCAAGGCTTGCAATGCCTGGGGCTGACTCTCGTAGGGCAAGAGGAAGCAGCCGGTCGCGAACCACGCCAGGAACTCGGCCGTCGTGCGGGCCGAAACCGTCGCGTGCGTAGAATCGAGATAGCCCGCCAGAACCGGCTTGTCGGTCGGCCCGATCACCATGACCAATTGAGCGCCGTCCGCGGCAAACCCCGTGCGCGAAATGCTGAACGCACCGTCGGCCAAGACCGTGGCCTCGGCCACCCCATCCACGACCTTGAGCCCATCGACCGAAAGCAACGATCCGCTCGGAAGCACGACCCTGCCCGACATGGAAGTCACGGGCATTGCGGAAGGAGAAGATCCCTTGGAACAACCGAACGCGGCGCTTGCCAGGACCACCGGGATCAGAGCAATGGCTCGCATGTTACCTCCTCCAGGCCAAAGGGCAATCCGCCCATTTCCCGCTCCAATGCGCTGAACCCGGCCGCTACAGTTCGACGCGCGGTCAGGTCCCCCGTTGAGCGGTGAAGGCGGCCGACTCGAAGCCCACGAATTGCGGTTCGATTCCAAGCGCCACGCCGCTCAGGGAGTAGAAGTCGGTCCGCTTGGTGCCTTCGATGTTGTCCGGGCCCACGAACACGGCGTCAATGGTGACGACCATGTGGATCCCAAGGCTGTCGAGCAGGCTGCTTTCCCCCAGGAACCGAAAGCCCCCCTCGGTGGTCGTCAACGTTCCCGATGCCGTACCGTAGGTCGAACCGCTCGCCACGGTCAGGACCACAACAGCCCCCTGCTGAGCGAAGGTCCAGGTTTCTACCGAGGCATCGCCCTCTTTCAGGCCATTCGGATTGTCATTGTCGGGAATTGCGACGATCGTCAGACCCACGCTCCACGTGTCGTAGGGATTCGCATTCGTGACCGCATCCTGGCCTCCGCCTCCACAACCCGCCCCCGCCAGACTGGCCAGGATGAACAACCATGGCAAGGCACTGTAGATAGGGCCCCTGATGACGATCGGATTCATGCACGGACCTCCTTGTCAGCAGTGTTGTAAGATGCTTGATTCCTTGAATGAATATTGCACGCAACGAACGCTTGTGTCAATCGGCCGCCACCCGGTCCCTGCCGAACCGCCCCCGGATAAAGCTTCATCCCGGATCGGATGAGCGTTCATCCACTCCGTCGGTCTCTGGGCGTCCATGATCGGCCTTTCGCCCCGGAGCAGCGTGTCATTCCCGCATTGGCACCAACCTTGCATTAGTCCTTGCCCAAGGAGGAATTCATCATGTGGAAGCCCATCGCTTGTTGCATGCTGCTGGCGCTCGGTCTTTCAGGGATCCTGGGCTGTGCCCCGACCTTCGCCCCGCCGATGCGCAGCACGCACTACGGTGCCCCGGGCCGCCTGGCCCCGGGCGACGGTGAAGTCGCAGTATCGGGAAGTGTTTATCAGAACGGAGCCATCACGGGGGGCATCCCGCTGTCGCGGAACCTGCGGCTCGAGATCGGAAGCGATGCCGGCTTCGGCTCGGGCCGGTGGACCCTGGGCGTGGCGGGCCTCCGATGGACCCTGCCGATTGGAAGCCAGGCCTCGACCGGGGATGAACCATCGGCCAGTTATCAGCGGAAGGGGCCCTATCTGGACGTGGAGGGAGGATTCGGCCTGGGCGTTGGCGGAGAGCTTTCCGACGAGGGCGAGGGTCTTCATGCCTTGTCCGAGGTCGGCAATCCCTGGGACCGGTTCGCAGGCGGCATTTACGCCGGAGCCGGACTCGGATACTGGGTCGTGGACTGGTTCGCTCTGTTCGGGCGCGTGCGACTGCAGATCGCTGCAGCCAGCCAGATCCCCGAAACCCTGTGGGGGTCGTCCGCTTTCGGCATCGAGTTCCGCTATTCAGCCGTGTCGTTGTATCTGGCCACCGGAGTGGGCGGGTATTCGAACCGCAAAGACCAGGAGTTCGGGGTGCTCGGCGAGGGCGGCCTGTCGATCTCGTTCTGAGTATGTTTTGTGGACGATTCGGATGTGGCCTCCATTGCGGAACGAAGCCCCGAGGCGCTGGCGATCCTCATGGTCGTCAACATGTCGCTGCTCGAGCCGAGTGACCTCGCGAAGGAGACGGCGTGGGACGAATATGTCGACTTCCTGACGTCAGCCGTGGGACTTCCGACGAATTCGGCCAAGAATATCGTCACCTTCCGGGCGGGCCGAGCTGGAATCGAAGTGCGACCAGGATGCGGACTGCGGGGACCTCGAGAACATCGACTGCCGATGGGCAACGCTCTTCGGGGCAGACCTCTACTACTGTGCCGAGAACGACATCCGTCCGGCGGCAGCAGGACCTTCGTTCGAGGCCATGGCAAGGGCGTTCGTGAAGTTGCTGCAGGACAAGGACTTTGCCGCCCTCAACGCCTATGTGCATCCGGATTACGGGTTCTTCATGTTGTTCAATCCGGGCGCGATGGTGGTGGCGACCGCGTACACGAAGTTCGAGGACGTGACGTTCTTCGGGGCCCAGTCCCTGGCCGACACGCCGTTTCCGTGCGAAGTGCAGGCGGGCGTCCTGCCGACCTACCGTTGCGAAGCGGAGCTGAGCGAGGGCACGGGCTGGAGCAAGGAGGGCTGTTACTTCAACAGCAGTCTGCCCCTGGGCATCATGACGACCGCGACCTTCGACGAGAACCTGACCGGGGTTCCGGTCGACGAGGAACTGATGACGAAGGCCAGTTTCCTCGACCTGATGACCTCGCACGGGGTCTACAGCACCGAGGCGGGCTTCGGTGTGTTCTTCGGCATGGACACGGACGGCCAGTGGTACATCACGGCCATCCAGGCCATCACTTGGTGCGACGCCTGATTTCGTTCACCCTCTGCAGTGCCCCTGAGTTTTCGAGCGACGGCTTGATCTGCCGAACAAGCCTGCTATGATGGTTTCGATACAACATCATCGGGCTCGCAAAAGGAGGCTGCCATGGATCCGATCCGCACCGCAGGCAAGCACCCGCTTGCATCCGCAACAGGATGGCTGGCCGTCTTGACCGCCGTCGCGCTGATCGCCTGGACCGGGGTCGCCTACGCGCAGTTCCCCAAGATTCCGATCGGCAATCCGCTCGGAGGGCTGAAACCGCTGGACTCCAACAGCAAGATCCGCCTGGATCGCGCCAAGGAGGCCGTGGCCGGCATCACCATCCAAGAGGACCTGCGCAAGAACGTCCCGGTGGCCAAAGCAGCGGAACTTTATGCCGAGCATGAGCGGGTCCGCATGGCGATCGACACCGCGGACAACGAGCTTCGGATGGTCAAGGATCGGAACCACCCCGAAGTGGTGGCCTTCACGAAAAAGCTCGACGGTTATCGGTCCTACCACAAGGATCTGGCCGACGGGGTGAAGCAACACCAGGAGGCCAACAAGGCCGCCGCGGGCGTTCGCGGCAAGTTCTTCGATGACTTCTGGGACGATCACGCCACGCTCGCCAACTTCTATCCCCTGATCGACGAGCCCGACCTGAGCCTTTGGTACGGCGAACAGAAGACCCTGGCCGAGGGCAAGGCCGCGCTGGCCCGCATCCACGCGGGTTGCACCGGTCCGTACAAGGAAATCGCGAACGACCCGACCAACCACCCCAATGACCGCACGCGCCGGCCGGACTTGATGTGCCGCGCCGCAGCCATGGGCGACAAACTCCTGAAGCGCCGGGTCATTGGCGTGGTCAAGGGCGTGATGGCCGAGGCCGTCGACAGTTGGAAGGCCCAGATTGCGGCCATGGGCGAGGACGACGGCCGACTGTCCAAGGCCAAGCGCGAGTATCTGTGGGACCCCGAGGCCATGCGCAAGAACATCCAGGAACGCTTCGGCGCAGACCTCGCCTTCGTCGGCGTCCCGCTCGACGACACGGTGTTCGGGGATGCCAACAAGGTCCGCGAGGCTTTGATCGCCGAGATCCCGAAGCACCTGTCGCGCTGGAAGTTCGGGGGGCACGGAACCAAGACCCGCGATGCCTTCGTGGAAAAGAGCTACAAGGAAGCGGAAAAGGGCCTCAAGATCCACGAGATTCAACTGAGGCTGCTCGAGTGGGAGGTCAAGCTCAACGCGCTTGGCACGCCCATTCATCGCCACAAGCGCGGCGGGGTCCACTTCCAGATCCCCGGCGAAACCTGGTGCCATGATGACGGGTTCGTGTACTACCAGGACTACCAGGGCAACGGGAAGTTCAGCCAGAGCTACTACGAACACGGTCCCCGAGACCTGCGCAACACCCGGATCGTGTCCTGTCAGTAGTTGGGCACAACGGTCGGCACATCCGCGGGGTCGAAGCGGGCCGATCGCTCCCGGCCTGCAAATGTTCAACCCGCACGGCGGGGTGAGCGCGTGCGACGGCCAGGCTGAACCGCGGCGATGAAGTCGAGTTCCGGGAATTCCTTGACGGCCATGCGCAAGTCCCAATCCCCCTTGAACATCACCAGGGGGCGCCCGGCGACATCCAGCAGACAGATCGTGTTCGGGGGATGTTCGAGCCGTCCCAGGTCGATGTCCGGGCCCTCGACCCATCGGGCACAGGTGGCCGGCAAGGGTTCGAAGATGGCGCTGACTCCGTATTCCGACTGCAACCGATGTCGCGTCACCTCGAACTGCAGCTGCCCCACCGCGCCAAGAACCGGCTCTCGTTCCATGCTGTAGCGATCGAAGAACAACTGCACCGTCCCCTCTTCGGACAGTTGCTCGAGTCCGGCCTTGAGCTGCTTGCGCCGCGAAGGGTCGATCATCCGAACCCGCACGAACATCTCGGGCGAAAAGCGGGGAACGCCAGCGTATTCGATCGGTTCCCCTTCGCACAGGGTATCGCCGATGCGCAACAGACCCGGGTCCCACAGCCCCACCACGTCACCGGGAAACGCCTCCTCGACGAGGGTCCTTTCCTGACCCAGAAACTGCAGCGAACGGTTCAGCGGCAGCATTCGCCCGCTGCGCACATGTCGCACCATCATGCCACGCTCGAATCGGCCCGAGCAGACCCGGACGAATGCGACACGATCGCGATGCCGGGGGTCCATATTGGCCTGGATCTTGAAGACGAATGCCGAAAATCGGGGATCGTCGACCGCGACCGTGCCCGAAGTCGTGGGCCTCGGCTGGGGCGAAGGAAGCAGAGCAACCAGCCGATTGAGGAAGGGTTCGATGCCGAAGTTCGTCATGGCGCTGCCAAAGAACACGGGCGAAATGCGCCCCTGCAAGAAGGCCTCGACGTCGAACTCATGGCCGGCCATGTCCAGCACATTGATGTTTTCCCGAAGCTCGGTGGCCCGGCGGGGCCCGATCTCGGCTTCGAGTTCGGCACCGAGCCCGGCCACGCTTCGCATGGGCACGGGACGCTCGTTACCATCCACGCGTTCGAACAAGCGTGCGGTCACGGTGTCGCGTTCGAACACCCCCACAAAGTCCGGACCCGCGCCGATCGGCCAATTAAGAACGCTGCACGGCATTTCGAGGACCCGTTCGATGTCGTCGACGAGATCCAGCGGGTCACGCCCCGGGCGGTCCATCTTGTTAACGAAGGTGGCAATGGGGATCCCGCGTTGTTTGCAGACCTGGAACAGACGGATGGTCTGTGCCTCGACGCCTTTGGCCGAATCGATCAGCAACACCGCGGCATCGACCGCGGCGAGCGTCCGATACGTATCCTCACTGAAGTCGTTGTGCCCCGGGGTATCGAGCAGGTTCACGCAATACCCCTGATAGTCGAACTGCAACACGCTCGTCGAGATGGAAATCCCGCGCTGCCGTTCGATCTCCATCCAGTCGCTCGCCGTCTGACGATCCCCCCGCCGATTCTTGACCGCCCCGGCCAAATGGATGGCACCGCCATACATCAGCAGCTTTTCGGTCAAGGTCGTCTTGCCGGCATCCGGATGCGAGATGATCGCAAATGTCCGGCGTCGTGCCGTTTCGCGGTGGCGTGTGGTCGGGTCCAATCGATCTGTCTCCCTCCGGGGCGTTTATCTCAATTGTGAGGCTCAAAGTCAACGTCATGCCCGACGATGCGCGCGCGGCCCACCTCCGACAGACGCACTGTCCAGATAGCGTTCTGGCGCTTGTTGTGTTCAGATCAATGGTCAAGAGCCAGGGAATCGGAGGCCGACAGACTCATGAAGGATGACGCGCAACTGGAAGTCCTTCTCGTTCATCCGAAGACCGGGGATATTCGAAATGCGCGGCTCCCGAACAGCCTTTCCAACCTCTTCGGTCATGTCATGCCGATGGGTTTGGCCCACGTTGCAGGTGCTCTGAAGGCCAGCGGTATTTCGGTGAGGGTTATCGATGCCGAGGCCGAGCAGTTGCCGATGGAGGATCTGGCGGTTCGGATGGAGCATCTCAAACCCAGGCTGGTGGGGGTATCCGCTACCACTCCCACGGTGCACAGCGCGCTGGCCGTGGCACGTCTGGCGAAGCAAACCGGTGCCATGGTGGTCATCGGAGGTCCTCAGGTTGCCGCCACGCCGCAGGAAACCATGCATCTCGCGGCCATCGACTTCGCCATCGCGGGCGAAGGCGAGGTCCCCATGGTCAGGCTGGTCGAAGCGTTGCAAGGCAAGCTGGCATTCGATGACGTGCCGGGTCTGTTGTGGCGAGATAGTACATCCACGATCCGGATGAATCCTCCCCATGTTCACGACACACTCGACGGGTTGGCAGGACCGGCCCGAGACCTGTTCCCGAATCATCTGTATCGCACTGTGGTCACCCGAGGAACGCTGGCAGCGGTGGTTCCTGGGCGTGGGTGTCCGTACCGTTGCGCCTTCTGTTTCAAGCAACCCTCCGACAGCCGGATCCGATTCCGCCGTCCCGAAGAAGTTGCCGACGAGATGGAGGCTGTCGTGCGGGATTACGGCGTTGCCGAGATTGGACTGGTCAGCGATCAGTTCACGGCAGACCGTGCCTTTGTCGAAGGCCTGTGTGCCCAGTTGATCGCCCGCCAGTTTCGCACACCATGGAACGCGGAGGCCCGTGCGGACACGGTTGATCTCGAACTTCTTCGACGCATGAGACAGGCGGGTTGCCATGGATTGCGCTTCGGGGTGGAAAGTGGCTCGCCCCAGATCCTCGAGCGCATGAACAAGAACATCGATCCAAAGGTCACGCTGAAGACCCGCGAGTGGGTGCGGGATGCCGGTATCGAGTTCCTTGGTCTTTTCATCATCGGGTACCTGGGAGAAACACGCCAGACCATTGAGGAAACCTTTGCTTTCATCGACCGACTCAAGCCCGACATGGCGGTCTTCGCAGCGGCCACGCCTCTTCCTGGAACAAAGCTGTTCGAGGAGAGCGTGAACGAGGGGATCATCCCCTCCAACTACTGGACACAGCATCTGTTCGACGAACAGCAGCCTCCCTTGCCCTACCTGTTCAACGAGACGGAACGGTGGATGCGAAAGGCCTATCGGCGGTTCTTCCTGTCGCCCCGCTTCTTGTTCGGCCGACGAACCGCGAGGTCGGGGGACAGTTTTGCAGAGAGTCTGCGCGCCCTGATGGGAATTCTCAGGGTCGGACGGGGGCGTTGATCTGCAACCGGTCCGGAAGGGACGCTATTGTGAGACCAGACAACCGCACTGCATGACGTCGTCATGGCTCTTGTCGCACTCGGGGTCGTTGCTGCTGTAATACGGATGGCAAACAGGGCGGCCGGTTGACACGCCGAGCGACAATCCCGTAAGGTACCATGTGGTTCTTGTCGAATGGCGCATGCCTAGGGCCCTGCAGAACTCGATTGTCTTGGTCTCGCTGCTCGCCCTGGTGAGTGGCACTGCCAAGGTGCGGCCCTGCCTCGATGACGACGCCCACACCATGGTCTGTGCACCGGCCGCGGCCATGGCATGCCAGGCACCCGGAAATCACCACGATTTCGATCCACCCATCCATTCCTGCGACTGCATGTGCCACGTCCCGAGCCTGACCATGGGCCAGCCCGGGGTGTGCCGTCCCAGTTCGGCGCTGGTGCTCGAAGTGGCGCCGGTTCTCGGCCTGACCAGCCTCGGCTTCTTGGAACCCCCGTTCGATCCGCCCCGCGTCTGACTTCCCCTCTTTGTTGATTTTGCAGGTTGTTTGTTGTCCGAGGGGGAAATCCATGCGCACCCTTGCTCTGTGCCTGTCTGTTCT
The DNA here is from genome assembly GCA_964424165.1 of uncultured Myxococcales bacterium. Classification (GTDB taxonomy): domain Bacteria; phylum Myxococcota_A; class UBA9042; order DTJE01; family DTJE01; genus CAYRIB01. The sequence continues at coordinate 9,979 of CAYRIB010000049.1, forward strand.
GAGCGTCGTGCGGGCCGCCACCGCAACCGCCGGCCCGCCTTCGCCCGCGCCTTTGTCCTTTGGGGATGTCATGGCGCGGCTCGATGCCCTTCCGCAACTGCAAGCGGCGCACCTGTGGACGGATGCGGCCCTGGCCGAAGCAGAGGGGGTGGCTGGGGTGCCGAACCCCGATATCGAAGCCCGTGTTGGCCAAGGCATGCCCAGGGATGCCGGTGCGGATGGGCTGCAATGGGGCGTCGAGGTGGCGGTCCCGTTCGACTGGGTCGGCACGCGCCGGCCCGCGGTCGAAGCTGCCCGCGCCACAACTGACGCGACGCGCCAGGATGGACTTGCCGTGCGACGCGAACTGCTGGGACAACTAGGGGTCCTGTTCTGGCAGAACGTGTTCGGTCAGCAACTCGTGGCCACGCTCGAAGAAACGGAATCCCGGGTCAGCCGTCTGGTGGGGATGATTCGTCTGCGGGTGGACAAGGGCGACGCTCGCCCCACCCATCTTCCCCGGATCGAAACGGAACTCGAGCGGGTCCGCATCGCGGTTGCACAAGCCCGCGCGGATTTGCGGACGTACCGCACCACGCTGGCCCTGATGCTGGGGCTTCCAGTACATCCCGAACATGCGGTCATCGCACCAACCGACATCCCCGCATCCACGCTGTCACGCGATGAGGCGATCCTCCGGGTGCAGGAGTCCCATCCAGGCGTGGCCGCGGCCATGGCCCGCAACCGGGCGCAACAGGCGCATGTGGCCGTCGAGAAGGCCCGCCGCATCCCGGGCTTCACGGTGGGCGGCTACTTCGACCGGGAGCGGGATCAAGCTGTGGCCGGTGGCTTCGTGCGGGTGAGCGTCCCGCTGTGGAACTGGAACAAAGGCGGGATTCGCCGCGCGCGGGCCCAGGAGGCAGCGCAAATGCGCGCAGCCGAGGTCGTGACGCGGACTCTGGCGGCCGAGGCCGGTGCGGCGTGGGAACGCTGCGCCCAGAGCCAGGAGGCGGCCGCGCGATTCGATGGTGCGATCCTCCCGCGGGCCGAGGCCACGACCCGCGCCATCGAGCGCGCCTTCGAACTGGGCGAGGCATCGCTGCAGGACGTGCTGGATGCGCATCGCGTACGGCTCGAGGTGACCAAGGAGGGAATCGCGGCCGGACTGCAGTCCCGGACCGAGTGCACCATGCTGATGGTTCTGACCGGGGAGATTGACGATGCGCGATGAATGGATGATACGCCAGACATGGCGCCTGATGGTCCTGATCACGTCCTTGAGCGTGACCAACTGCGCGAAGCCGCCCGTCGCGCCCACACACGTTCACGACCGCGACGACCCAGCCGAAATCTCCGACCTGGATCGCCCCGTGGATGAACTGTTTTTGGCGACCTGCGAACACCAGACCCGCACCTTCGAATGCGACGAGTGCCGCTACGAGGTTGGGGTCGTGAAGGTGCCGTCCAGCCTAATCGAAGAAGAGCTCGTTCTCTTGGTCGAGGCAGGCCGACGTACCGTGGTTGACCCCCTGATGCTGACCGGGGAGGTCCGCTTCGACGAAGGGCAGGTCGTGCATCTGGCCCCCCGAACCGACGGGGTGATTCGGGCCGTCCACGTCCAGATCGGCGACCGGGTGAAGGCGGGACAGGCGCTGTTCGAGATGGACAGCATCGCACTGGGTGAAGCCCAAGGGGAATACCTGGTGGCGCGGTCCACGCGCGCACTGTCGGCCCGAACCCTGGACCGCCAGACTGCGCTGCGTCGCGAGGGCATCACCTCCGAACGGGAGGTCCTGGAGGCGGCCAACGCTTACGAATTGGCCGACATCCGTGTCCGCGCCGCGACCGAGCGACTGCTTCGCCTGGGCTTGGACCCTGCCGACCTGCGTGCGCAGGGGGGCAAGCCTCGCCTGGGCGACGCCCAGGGACGTCTGGTCGTTCGTGCGCCGATCCACGGACGGGTGGCGGACATGCATGCCGTGGCGGGCGAGGCGGCCTCGACCGGCGAGAGCATGATGGTCATCGGTGATGCCAACCCGCTGTGGGTCCTAACGGACCTCTACGAAGACCATCTGGCTGAGGTTCAAGCCCTGCTCGGCCAAGGCGCAGTGCGGGTTACGGTCACGGTCAAGGCATTCCCGTGCGAGGAATTCGTGGGAATTCTCGACCAGATCGGATCGGTCATGGACCCGAAATCCCGGACCGTGAAGGCCCGCGTGACCGTAGCAAACCCCGACCACAAGCTTCGGCCCGGGATGTTCGCCCAGGTCTTTCTGGGCCTTGCCGGCCACGAGCAGGTCCTGGCCATCCCGCGTGCCGCGGTGATGCACGACGAAGGTCGCGCGTTCGTGTTCGTGCGGCACATCGGGGACTTCTGGGTCCGTAGACCCATCGTGACGGGCCGCGAATGGGACGGCTGGGTCGAGGTCCGGCGGGGCATCGACACGGGCCAGCTCGTGGCCAGCGACGGGGCCTTTCTGCTGAAGTCCGATGTGTTGCGTTCGAAGATGGGCGCAGGTTGCGCGGACTAAGGGGGACGTCATGCAGCGTTTCATCTTGTGGCTGATGGCGAACCGCCTTCTGGTCATGGTACTGACCCTGGTGCTGTCCGGGATCGGTGTCGTGGCCTGGTTCCGTCTGCCGATCGACGCGTTCCCCGATGTCATTAACGTGCAGGTGATGGTGCTGTCTAAGGCGCCTGGACTTGCGGCCGTGGACGTCGAACAGCGCGTGAGCTATCCCATCGAGCAGGCGATGCGAGGCCTGCCCAGGGTTCAGCAGGTGCGCTCATTGTCGCGGGCCGGACTGTCCCAGGTGGTCATCGTGTTCGACGATGGGGCCGAGACCTACTGGACCCGGCAGGTCGTGTTCGAGCGTTTGGCCATGGCACGCGAAGCGCTGCCGCCAGGAGTCGAACCCGCACTTGGGCCCATCAGCACCGGTCTGGGCGAGATCTTCCAGTACACCCTGGAAAGCGATCGCCTGTCGCCCACCGACCTCAGGACCCTGCAGGACTGGGTGGTGGCTCCACGCCTGAAGCCGATTCGGGGCGTCACCGAAGTCAACAGCTTTGGCGGGTTCGTGAAGCAGTATCAGGTGCTGGTCCGGCCCGATTGGTTGATCAAATACGGCCTCACGATGGCCGACGTGGTCGAAGCCATCGAAAAGAACAACGCGAACGCGGGGGGCGGCGTGCTGGTGCGCGACTGGGAGCAGGTCTACCTGCGCGGTGTGGGCCTGCTTCGGGACCTCCCGGACCTCGAACGCATCGTGCTCAAGGCCCATGACGGGGCGCCCGTGACCGTGCGCGATGTGGCCGATGTGGTCATCGGGGCCGAGCCCCGGCAGGGCGCAGTGACCCGGGACGGGCGGGGCGAGGTCGTGGCGGGCATGGTCATCATGCTCAAGGGCGAAAACTCGAAAGACGTCGTCGAGCGCACCCGGCAGGCCATCATCGGGATAGAGAACTCGCTGCCCGAAGGAGTTCGGCTGAGCGTGTTCTACGATCGCACGTCGCTGATCGAGGCCTGCATCAAGACCGTGATGAACGCCCTGATCGAGGGCGGCATCCTCGTGATCCTGTTGCTCTTCTTGTTCCTCGCGGAACTGAGGACCGCGATGATCGTGGTGCTGTCGCTGCCGTTGACCTTCCTGATCACGTTCATCGTCATGGGACGCGCCGGCATCTCGTCGAACCTGATGAGCCTGGGCGGCCTCGCCTTCTCGGTGGGCATGGTCGTGGATGCCTCGATCGTGGTGGTCGAGAACATCCGGCGCCACCTTGCGCAGCGCACGGATCCGGCAGACCGGCCGCGTATCGTGGGCGAGGCCTTCGTGGAGGTGGCCAGACCCGTGGCCTTCTCGGTCCTGATCATCGGGATCATCCTGGTGCCCCTGTATTCTCTGCAGGGCGTGGAGGGGAAAATGTTTCATCCCCTCGCCTCGACGATGCTCATCGCCCTGATGGTTTCGCTGCTGGTGGCCCTGACCGTGGTGCCGGTCCTGGCCGAGCGGGTGCTGTGGCAGGTCCCCGAGAGGGAGTTCGGCTTCGTCCGGCAATTTCATCGTGGATACCTGCGGCTGCTCGACCGGGCGGTGCGCCACCCCCGAGTCACGGCCGGTGTGGCCGGCCTAACCCTGGTCGTGGCCGGGGCAATGGTGCCCCTGATCGGCACCGAATTCATGCCGCCCCTGGACGAGGGGGCCATCGCCATCAACGTGGTGCGGCTGCCCAATGCCTCGCTGCAGGGGACCACGCGCGTGTCGAGCTTCATCGAGGAACGCCTCCTGAAGTTCCCCGAGGTCGCGACCGTGGTCAGCAAAAGCGGACGGGCCGAAATCTCCGAAGACCCCATGGGGCCCGAGCAGACCGACGTGTTCGTGATGCTCACGCCGCGAGGCCAGTGGGACACAGGGCGTGACAAATCGGCCCTGATCGCGGCCATGCAGCAGGACCTTGGCGAGATCCCGGGCCTGCGGCTGTCCTTTTCGCAGCCCATCGCCCTGCGCGTCAACGAACTGATCTCGGGCACAAAAAGCGACCTGGCGGTCAAGGTCTTCGGCGACGACCTGGAGGCGCTCAAGCGTGAGGCGGATCGAGTCGCCACGGTGCTGCGCGGGGTCGATGGGGCCCAGGACGTGAGGGTCGAGCAGGTTTCCGGAATGGATCAGGTCGATGTGGTGATCGACCGGGCCGCGGTGGCGCGCTATGGCATCAACGTGGCCGACGTCAACGAGGCCATCGAGACCGGGTTCGGGGGCCGAACCGCCTCCACGATGATCGAGGGACAGCGACGATTCGCCGTGGTGGTGCGACTGCCCGAAGAGGCCCGCCAATGGGTGTCCGAGGTCAAGCAACTCCTGATTCCCGCCGCGGGCGGTGAACGGGTCCCCCTGGGCAAGCTTGCGGACGTGGTTTTTGTAGAGTCCCCGGCCCAGATCGGACGCGAAAATGGCATCCGCCGAGTCGTGGTCGAAACCAACATCCGCGGCCGTGACCTTGGGGGCTTCGTCAGCGAGGCCCGATCACAGCTCGCCTCGATCGCCAAAAGCCTGCCCGAAGGAGCGTTCCTCGAGTACGGCGGTCAGTTCGAAAACCAGCAGCGTGCCATGCGGCAACTTGCGATCGTGGTGCCCATCGCACTTGCCCTGATCTTCCTGCTGCTGTACATGGCGCTCGGATCCTGGAGGGACTCGCTGCTGGTGCTGTTGAACCTCCCCTTTGCGCTCGTGGGCGGGGTGATCGCAGTGGTGATCTTCCGGATGGACCTGTCCGTATCGGCCGCGATTGCCTTCATCGTGCTGCTCGGGGTCGCGGTCCAGAACGGGGTGGTGTTGATGGCCTTCGTGCGGCAGCTTCGGGGGCTGGAACTCGGAGTAACCGAGGCCGTTCGTGAGGCGTGCGATCAGAGGTTTCGTCCCTTGCTGATGACGGCCCTGACCAGCTGGATCGGCCACCTGCCCATGCTGTTCGCCACGGGATCGGGAGCGGACATCCAGAAGCCACTGGCCGTGGTCGTGATGGGCGGGTTGGTGACGAGCACCCTGCTGACCCTCATCGTGTTGCCGGCCATCTACGGATGGTTTGCGCATGATTTCCCAGCGGGGAACCTCTTGACTTGTATAAAACCGTCCAAGCGGTTATAAGCATATCTCGGGTGCGCCTCCCGGGGGAGCCATGCAGAATCTGTCCGACCTCTTCAAGGCCCTGTCCGACGAAACGCGTCTGCGGATGCTGGCGCTGATCCTGCGTCGCGGGGAACTGTGCGTATGCGACCTGGTCGAGGCGCTCGGCATCACGCAGTCCAAGGCATCACGACACCTGCGGTACCTGTTGCACGCCGGGTTGCTGTGCGACCGACGCGAAAACGTGTGGGTGTATTACCGGGTCCCCGAAGAGCCCCAGCCGGAAGCAACCGCGTTGCTCGAAGCGGTCCGGCCCGTGCTGGCAGGCCAAGACCTCTCGGGAGAGGAACAACGGTTGGATGCGTGGAACCGCATGAAGCAGCAAAACCGCGGCTGTTCGGGGAGGAACGGATGAAAAGCACAGGGGTGATGGGACGTCTGTCGTTCCTGGACCGGTACCTGACGTTGTGGATCTTTCTGGCCATGGCGATCGGGGTGGGGTCGTTCTACGTGTTCCCGAACATCGTGCCGTTCCTGAACCGCTTCAGCGTCGGCACCACCTCGATCCCGATCGCCATCGGACTGATCCTGATGATGTACCCGCCGCTGGCAAAGGTCCGCTACGAGGAGATGGGCCCGGTTTTTCGCAACTGGCGTGTGCTGTTGCTGTCGCTGGTCCAGAACTGGATCGTCGGCCCGATCCTGATGTTCGGGCTGGCCGTGCTGTTCTTGCGCGACCAACCGGACTACATGGTCGGGCTCATCATGATCGGCCTGGCCCGCTGCATCGCCATGGTGATCGTGTGGAACGACCTGGCCAAGGGCGACACGGAGTACTGCGCGGGCCTGGTGGCCTTCAACTCGGTGTTCCAGGTCCTGTTCTACTCGCTGTATGCCTGGGTCTTCATCACCATCGTGCCGACCTGGCTCGGCCTGCCGGGCATGGCCGTGCACATCACCATCGGCGAGATCGCAGGGTCCGTGTTCATCTACCTGGGCATTCCGTTCCTGGCGGGCATCATCACGCGGTTCTTTCTGATCGCCCGGAAGGGCAAGGCTTGGTACCACGAAAGGTTCATCCCGAAGATCAGCCCGATCACCCTGATCGCGCTGCTGTTCACCATCATCGT
>CAYRIB010000049.1:16722-19860 GCA_964424165.1 uncultured Myxococcales bacterium
TGAAGGGCGAAACCATGCTGCAACTGCCGCTCGACGTGGTACGCATCGCGATTCCGCTGCTGATCTATTTCGTGGTGATGTTCCTGGTGTCGTTCTGGATGTCAAAGAAGGTCGGGGCCAACTACGGCCAGGCCACCACGCTGTCGTTCACCGCGGCATCCAACAATTTCGAACTGGCCATCGCCGTGGCGGTGGCAACCTTCGGGATTCATCACGGCGCCGCGTTCGCAGCGGTCATCGGACCGCTCGTCGAGGTCCCGGCCCTGATCGGGCTGGTGAACGTGGCGTTGTGGTTCAGACGCAAGTGGTTCAAGGATGAGCCGGCCATGGCCGCCGGCCTGGGAGGACAGACGAGATGATCGACCATGACCAGATCCGCAAGACCGTGTCCGACTTCTATACCCGGGCCGTGAAGACCGGGAGCGGGTGCTGCGGCCCGGGTTCGTCGGGCTGCTGCGGCAGCGGAGCGACCGACGTGCTTCCAAAGGGGTTTGCAGCGCAGTTTGCCGGGTATGGCGAGGACACCACGGGCCTTCCTGCGGACGCGGTGCACAACAGCTTCGGGTGCGGCAATCCGCTGGCGTTTTGCGACGTCAAGCCCGGCGAGGTGGTCCTGGACCTCGGAAGCGGCGCCGGCATCGACCTACTGGTGGCGGCCCGCAAGGTCGGGCCCACGGGCCATGTCATCGGCGTGGACATGACCGACGAAATGATTGAGCGCGCCCGGGCCAATGCGGCCGCCGCCGGATTCACCAACATCGAGGTCCGCCAGGGGATCATCGAGGCCCTGCCCATCGAGGCGGAATCCGTGGACTGGGTGATCAGCAACTGCGTCATCAACCTGTCCCCCGAGAAGAACCGCGTGTTTCGCGAAATCGCCCGAGTGCTGAAGCCGGGCGGAAGGATCCGCGTGTCGGACATCGTGGTGCAGGACATCCCGGACTGGGTGCGGCAAAGCATGTCCCTCTATGCCAGTTGCGTGTCCGGGGCCGTGTCCGAGCAGGAATACGCGGACGGACTGAGGCAGGCGGGCTTGGTCGACGTGGAAGTCACCGAGCGATTTCCTTACGACCAGGACCAGATCCGGGCCATGATCGAGTCCGAGATTCCCGACGATGTGCGCATGGGCGCGGATGGTGCAAGACTCGCGGCCGAGGTGGCGGGCAAGGTCTGCAGCGCCAAGTTCCAGGCCACCAAGCCTCACCATACCCCGAACACGTAGACATGCGTCAGGGACGCCCGCGAGCGTTCCCCATTGCCGCTTGTAAAACGATATCCTGTTCGATATACTTTGTGTTGTACGGAGGTGGTTGCCATGGATACCGTGACCGTGTCTCCAAAGTTCCAGGTCGTGATCCCGAAGGCGATTCGTGACGAATTGCGTATCAAGGTCGGGCAGAAGGTCCAGGCGATCGCGTACCGCGGTCGGATTGAACTGATTCCCGTCCGCGACGTTTCAGATCTTCGGGGAAGTCTGAAGGGAATGGACGCTTCTGACCCACGCGAACATGAGGACCGTGAATGAACGTCGTCGATTCATCTGCCTGGATCGAGTATTTCACCGATGGTCCAAATGCGGCTTCCTTTGCGATGCCGATTCAGGCCACTCAGCAACTGATCGTTCCGACCCTCACGATCTACGAGGTCTTCAAGCGCGTCCACCGTGAACGTGGTGATACGGAAGCCTTGGAGATGGCCGCGCACATGATGCAGGGCACGATCGTTGATCTGACGGTTCCGCTGGCCCTCGACGCCGCACGACTTTCGATCGAGGAACGTCTGCCGATGGCCGACGCGATCATCTACGCGACTGCACGGCTACACGATGCCACACTGTGGACGCAGGACATCCATTTCAGCGGCAAACAGAAGGTCGAGTATTGCGCCGCCGCACGCAAGTGAGCGTGAGAAGTTACTCACAAAACCCCGAACACGTAGACGAGTGTCAGGTAGACCCCGACCAGGATGAAGATGACGCCCGTGATCCGTCGGGCCCAACGCTCGAAGCCCGTCATCCACCGGAAGGTGCTGCCCACCGACTTCACACCCAACACGACGACCAGCGAGGTAATCAGCACCGGCACCCCACTGCCCACCCCGAACACCAGAGGCAGCAGGATCCCCGATTCATGGGCCACGGCCAGGGGGATCAGGCTACCGAAAAACAGGGCCGCCGAGATCGGACAAAACGACAGGGCGAACAACACCCCGAGCAGCAGCGCACCCCACAACCCGTGCCGGGCGACCCGTTCCTGGAACTTCGCCAGCCATCCGCCGCCGCCGCCCCCAAACGACAGCAGTTCCAGCAGGAACATGCCAATCACGATCAGCAGCGGTCCCAAGATCTGGTTGAGGTACTTCTGAAGCACGTGCGACAGGACGGGCGCGTTCAGCAGGCTGGCGACCAGCAAGGCTCCAAGCACCGCGTAGGCCACGGCACGGCCGAGCGTGTACAAAAGCCCCCCGATCAGGACCCGGCGCGGGCTCTCCAGACGCCGCCCGATGAACGAGATTGCAGCGATGTTGGTCGCCAACGGGCACGGGCTGATCGAGGTCAGCACACCCAGCCAGAAGGCCGACGCAGCGGCCAGAATCAAGCCGGTCATCATGACCCCTCGAGCCAGGACGTCGTCTCGCCCTGCACGTAAGTGGCAAACTCAGCAGGATTCGCGACCAGGTTCCAGACCTTCTGAAGGACCTTGAAGCGCGATACCTTGCCGCCGACCGTGTCTGCCAGGACCAGGCTGCTGCCCGTCACCTGGAAGTCCGTCACGAAACGTTCGTTGCCCGGCTCATCGAGATTCACTTCCCGCCACTCCAGGCGCCCTGCCATCAGGGCCTCGGAGAACCCGGTCTCGATGGCCTCCTTGGCCTGGCGTTCGATGGCACGGCAGGTGTTGCAACGCTTTGTGGTGTGGAAGTAGTAGACCACTAACTTGCGTGCCCCAGTGTCATCGTTGGTTCCCTTCGCGGCCTTTGCAGCACTGGACTCGGCCGGCGGGTCGGCCACCACGGCCCGTTGCTCCTTGAACACCAGATACCCGACGCTCGCAAGGATGAATGCAAGCAATGCCCCGGTTGCGATGGTTCTGCCGTTCATGGCGTCCCTCCTCATTGATACCTTGGTCACGTTCAGTC
>CAYRIB010000050.1:0-5048 GCA_964424165.1 uncultured Myxococcales bacterium
GGCGTCAGGCGGCGGGCGCCGGACAGTCGGCGACGGGTGGATGGCGGGACCTGGTGGTCCCGCCCTACAGTTCCAACCTGGAACTGCCGATGAATTCGTAGATGGGTCATCAAGGTCCCGATGGGTCATCAAGGTGCCGATGATACCGGGGTGGATCCATTGACTTGCCTGCTCGGCAACCCTATTCTGTCTGAGTGAGTCCGGCTTCGGCCGGTCTCTCATGGCCCTGTCGCCTTTTCAGGGAGGTGTCATGAAACGTCAGCTCATCGTGAACTGGTCCGATGCCCACACGAATCTCAAGAAGGCCATCGAGGAAAAAGTTGCCAGCCCTCTGGACGTCCTGGATACCGGCAAGGGCTGGAGCTACGTGACGTTCCTCAAACCCGGCACGCTTGCCGAGGATATCCTGTACGACGTGTCCCAGCTCGAACAGACCGCCCGCGACAATGGCTTCTTCCTTCCGGCCGAGGTCGTGCGCCAACACAACAAGGTCGTGGTATCGACCCTCGGCGAGGGCCTGGGCGGCTCGGCCCAACTCTTTCACCTGCACGCCTTTCTCACGGCCTACGCACAGCGCTTTGCAGACCCCAAACGCCACCCGAATCACTGGTTCTACGGCAAGTTCGGCGGCATGTATGACCGTACCGCCAAGGGACGCGTGTTGGCCATGTATTCCCGCGACGACGACGCTTTGCTCGAGATCCATGAAAGCGTCGAAGCCCTCGCCCGCGAACTCGATTCGGTGGGCATGCATTTCTCGGTGCGCCTGTCGAACGGCCTGAGCGCCATTCCCCGCATGCTGCACGGCTTCGACGACCCCGAATACCGCCGCAGTGGGGCAACCATGTATCGCATCACGGACCCGACGCGCTTCGAGCACCTGCTCGATCAGGCACGCCAGGACTACTCGCGCTATCTCTTCACCCAAAAGGTTTGACGAAAACACCATGCCATTGATTGTTGACGGCGACATCACCGACTGGATTCCCTTGGCCTTTCTCATTGCAGTGCTGCTGATCGCGGTCGTCACGGACCTGCGGGCACAGCGCATCCCGAATCTGCTGACCCTCCCGGCCGCGGTGCTGGCCGTGATCTACTTCACAGTGCGGCACGGCACCGACGGCTTGTGGTCGAGTCTCGCGGGCTTGGGCCTCGGATACGCCATCTGGCTGATTTTGTATGCCATCGGCAAGATGGGGGCGGGCGACGTCAAGCTGGTTGGTGCGGTCGGGGCCCTGATCGGCCCCCGCGAGGTCGCCATCGCCTCGTTGTTCATCGCCATCGTGGGCGGGCTTTACGCCATCGCGTTGCTGGCGTGGTCGGGTGCCCTGGGCAAGACCATCCGGCGTTACGGTTCCATGGCCAAGGCCCTTCTGCGCACAGGGAGGGTGATGTATCTCCCACCGGTCGAGCAGGCCCACGCCCCGGAACTCTGCTACGGTGTGGCGATCGCGCTTGGGACCTTGCTGGCGCTGGGGCGGCACTTCGTGTGAGCCGACGATGCGCCCTCATTCGACAGCCAGCACATTTTTCTTTCCTGTACGGCTAATCCCGATTCAGAATAGACTGTCATCCGTGAATTGCCGCGGCTTCGCGGGCATGAAAGGAGGTTTCGGGTGGGCAAAGCCAAGCCACTGTTGTTCCTGCTGGTCGCCATACTGCTGGCCCTGGGCACCAGCTTCCTCATCTATCGCCTTCTTCAGCAGAAGACCGCGCCGGTAGAGACGGCCCCCAAGACGCGCCCGGTGGCCGTAGCGGCCGTGGACCTTCCCGCCGGAACGCGCCTGGGCGAAGCGGTGATTCAAAGCAGCGTCAAGATGGTGCCCTATCTCATCGAGACCTTGCCTCCCGGCCACTTCACAGCCACGGCAGCGTTCCAGGACCGGGCCTTGGTGGCCTCGCTCAAGGCCAACGAACTGATCCTGGAATCCAAGCTGACCGCGTCGGCAGTGGCCACGGGGGGCCTCTCGGCCCTAATCTCCGGGGGCAAACGTGCCGTAACCATGAGTGTAGACAAGGTTACCGGGGTGGCTGGGTTCGTGCTTCCCGGCAATCGGGTGGACGTCATGGCAACGGTGAACGGCGAAGAAGACGGGCGAACCAGCAAGACGGTACTGAACGATGTGCTGGTGCTGGCGGTCGGTCACCAGATCGATGCCAAGGCCAAGGACGACCCGAAGGCCCGCGCGGATCAGCAGTACGGTGCCGATGTGGTCACGCTCGAACTGACCCCCGAAGAGGCGGAAAAGCTGGCCCTCGCCACCGCCGAGGGCCGCGTGCTGCTGACCCTGCGAGGTTCCGAAGACAAGGCCCCGATCGCGACCGAGGGCGAAACGGTCGTGACACTGCTCGAGTCCCTGAGGCCAGAACAAGGCCGGGTGCGCATCGACGACCGGCCCGGTGAAGAGGACCTGCCCCGCCGCAAGCCGGTGGTGCCGTCGGTGAGCGTCGAGATCCTGGATGGTGACGATGTGATAAAGCGGTCCTTCTAGGGACCGATGAAGGAGAACCGGTGATGCCGATGCATCGAAGATTCCCTCTCCCAACGTGGTTGTGGGCGGCCCTTTGCCTTCTGTTGGGTAACGTTGCCCTGGCCGAGGAAGGGGTCCGTCTGACGTCCGAGACCGTGGATCACCAGGCACTGACGGTCACCCTGGGCAAGACGCTCGTGATCAAGAGCCCACAAGGGATCCGGCGCATGTCCGTGGCGAGTTCGGGCCGGGGTCAGAACGCGGTCAAGGTCGTTGACGCGGTGCTCATCCGACCGCCGGTCCCAGGCACCTACCCTCAGCAACTGGTTCTGACGGGCCGCAGTTTGGGCGGCACCAATATCACGCTGTGGGGCCGTGACAATCAGATCTTCATCGTGCTCGACGTGGACGTCAGTCCCGACGTGACCCAGCTCAAGCAACGTCTGCACGAGATCCTGCCCGACGAGCAGGACATCCGTGTGGTGGCCAGCCGCGACAAGATCATTCTGTCGGGTTCGGTGTCGGGCACTGCCCGCCTTGAACAGGTGCTGGCCCTGGCCGGGACCCAGGTGCCATCGAAAGACAAGATCGTCAACCTGCTCGAAGTGGCGGGCGTGCACCAGGTCATGCTCGAGGTGCGCATCTCGGAAATGTCCAAGAGCCTCTTGCAAAAGCTCGGTTTCAACTTCAACTTCTTCAACGGCGGGGATTTCGGGATCAGCTTGCTCAACAACCTCACATCGATCCCCGAGGCCATTTCCGTGACCGCTTCCCCCGCCGGGGTCTCGACGAGCTCGGGCCTCAACGGGATGTTCCGCTTCCATGCGGGCGGCACGTGGACCGGGTTCATCGATGCCCTGAAGGAAAACGGGCTCGTCAAGGTCCTGGCCGAACCGACCCTGATCGCTTTGAGCGGCCAGACGGCCAGCTTTCTAGCCGGCGGTGAATTCCCGATTCCGGTTCCCCAGGGCGGGGCTTCGGGCAATGCCGTGACCATCGACTACAAGCATTATGGCGTGGGTCTGTCGTTCACGCCCACCGTGCTCAGTTCCGGAAAGATCAGTATGCAGGTGGCCCCCGAGGTGTCCGAGCTCGATGCCAGTAACGCCGTGTACATCTCGGGTTACGTGGTACCGGCGCTGACGACCCGGCGCGTGTCCACGGTCATCGAACTCGGTGACGGTCAGAGCTTCGCGATTGCCGGGCTGCTGAAAGAGAGCACCCGCGAGGTCGTATCCAAGTTCCCGCTGCTCGGGGACATTCCGATTATCGGCATCCTGTTTCGCAGTTCCCAGTTCCAGAAGAACGAATCCGAACTGGTGGTGATCGTCACGCCGCATCTGGTCAAGCCATTGCCCGGCGGACGCCCGGCGCTGCCGACCGATGCCTTCGTGGAGCCGAATGCGTGGGAGTTCTATCTGCTGGGAATGATGGAAGGACGCGGCGGCGACAAGCCCGCCGCACCGCCCCCACCCGGGGGCGTGGAAGGGGAGTTCGGCCATGTGGTACCGTGACCGGGGCATTCGCAGCGAACGGGGTTCCGCGCTGATCGAGTTTGCCCTGGTCTTCATGCTGTTGATGCTCTTGCTGTTCGGGATCATCGAGTTCGGTCTGATGCTGTACGACGAGCAGGTTCTGACGAACGCGGCGCGCGAAGGGGCGCGGGCCGGGATCATTCAGCAAAATCCCCGGGTGTCGGATGCCGCGATCAAGGCCGTGGTCACGGATTACGCCGCGGCTCATCTGGTCACGTTCGGCAACGATCAGCTCACGGCGAGCGATGTCACGATCACCCGCACGGGAACGAATTTTGGCAACAGCCTCACGGTTCGAGTGAACTTCAACTATGATTTCGTGCTGCTTCCGAGCCTGATCGAGGGCATGGTAGGGTCGCTGCAAGCCACGAGCGTGATGAAATATGAATGACGTGCAAACAACCCTGCTGCGGCGCCTGCGGAGTTTCCGAAAGGAGGATCGGGGTGCGACCGCTCTGATGGTCGCCGTGATCCTGGTGGTACTGATCGGCATCGGGGCCCTGGCCATCGACATCGGCTACGCCATGCTCACGCGCACGCAACTGCAAAACGTGGCCGATTCTGCCGCCCTGGCCGCGACCCGTAATCTGGGACACATCTACGAGGGCCTCAGCGTCGAGGACCAGCGCCAGTTCGTGGCCACACCGCAGGATCTCAAACCTGCCGCGAACCTGATCGCACAGGAAAACGAAGCCGGTGGATCCACGATCGCAATCAACTATGACGACATCATCGTGGGCCGATGGAATTCGGTCAGCCGACTGCTGACCCCAACCATGTCTACCCCGGACGCCATCCGGGTCACCGCACGCCGCGACGCCAGCGCGAACGGGCCGATCAGCACGTTCTTCGCGCGGATCTTCGACATCGATACGATCCCGCTCACGGCCACGGCCACCGCGGCGCTTACGTCTCAGCGCGCGGGCAAGGCCTACTTTCCGATCGGGCTCTCGAAGTACCGGTTTTCGACGTCATACTGTTCGGAGGGCATCAAGCTTTATCCGACCGGTGACCCGGCCAGTTGCGGTGGATGGCACACCTT
>CAYRIB010000050.1:5148-19566 GCA_964424165.1 uncultured Myxococcales bacterium
CTGGGGTCGGGCAAGTAGGGTTGACCATAGGGTGACGTGCGATGCCGATCGACATCATTTCGGTCAAGATGGACGTGGGCAACCCGGTCATCCATGAACAGATCACCGCCATCCTGGCATCGCTCAATGAGTTCTACGTGCGCAAGTCCTCGACCATGGGCGTTGCGGACCTGATCGTGGTCGAGGTCAACGAGGACCTCAAACTCGGTGCCGCGGCCAAGGACGACCTGACCCGACTCAACGATCTCTATCCCCCGGACGTGGCCGCGGAGGTCATCCTCACGTCGCCGCGTAGCGACCCGGCAGTTCTGCTGCAGACCCTGCGCCTGGGTGTCAAGGAGTTCCTGCCTCAGCCCATCGACGAGGCCGAAACCAAGGCGGCCTTCGTTCGCAGCAAGCAACGCCGTCAGGAGGCCCTGGCGCAGAATCGCAAGGTCGGCGAGGTCATCGACATTCTGGCGGCCAAAGGTGGCGCCGGTGCCACCACGATATCGGTGAATCTGGCCGCGTGCCTCAAGGCCGCGGGCGGGGTCGAGCGCGTGGCCCTGGTGGACATGAACCCCGTGTTCGGCGAGGTCCCGCTGTTTCTGGATCTGCGACCATCGCATCACTGGGGAGAGATCGTCAAGAATATCGACCGTCTGGACCCCATGTACCTGTCGGATATGCTGGTTGCCCACGCGTCGGGACTCCAGATCCTGCCGTCGCCCCCCAAGATGGAAGAGATCGGCACGGTTTCCCCGATGGCCATGGCCACGATCGTCGAGATGCTCAAGGGCATGTTCGAATACGTGGTGATCGACAGTGGCCAATCGATCACCCTGGAAGTCACTCGCCGGGTCCTCGAGGTGTCGGACCGCGTGTTCCTGGTCACGGTCATGAATCTGCCCAGCCTGACGGTGGCCAAGCGCAATCTGGAAACGTTCGACCGCCTGGACTATCCCATGGACAAGGTCAAGATGGTCGTGAACCGCTATCTGAAGACCCCCGAGATCTCGCTCGAAGACGTTCACGAGATCCTGGGGATCAAGCCCTACTGGCTGATCCCGAACGACTATCAGTCATGCATGTCGTCGCTCAACCAGGGCAAGTCTCTGATGGCATTGGACCCGGCCACCCCGATCAGCAAGGCCTTCAAGGGACTGGCAAGTGCGGTCGTGGGTTCGTCGGCACGTTCCGGCAAGGCCAATCGCGGGTCGTTCTGGAAATGGCTGGGGGGAAAGTCGACCTGACCCCCGTTCTAGCGCAAGGAGATTCGATCGAAGATGGGACGGATTTTCGAACCTGCGGCCCGGGCCGCGGCAGACGCAGTTGCCGAACGACGCGATCCCAAGGCCGAGGAAAGCACCGCGTATTTCGAACTGAAGGCGCGCATTCACAACCGGCTGATCGAGTTGATGGACCTCACCCTCATCGGGTCCCTCGAACAGGAGCGCCTACGACAGGAGATCCGACGCCTGGTCGAACGGATCATCAAAGAGGAAAACCTTACCCTGAACTTCGAGCAGCGCGAAAAGCTGTTCAAGGAGATCCAGGACGAGGTGCTGGGCCTGGGCCCGCTCGAACCCTTTCTGCAGGACACCACGGTATCGGACCTTCTGATCAACGGGTTCGACCACATCTATGTCGAACGCCACGGCAAGCTCGAACGGACCAAGGCACGATTCCGGGACGAAGAGCACCTGCGCAAGATCATCGACAAGATCGTGTCTGCGGTCGGTCGCCGCGTGGACGAGTCTTCACCGATGGTCGACGCACGCTTGGCCGACGGGTCGCGCGTCAATGCGATCATCCCACCCCTGGCGCTCGATGGGTCGATGCTATCGATCCGACGCTTTCCGTCCGACCCCTTGGAAATCGAGGACCTCATCCGGTTCAAGACCCTGACACCCGAGATGGCCGAGATCCTGCAGGGCATCGTTCGCTGCCGCCTCAACATCATGATCTCCGGAGGAACGGGCTCGGGCAAGACCACCATGCTCAACGTGCTGTCCCGTTTCATTCCGGCCGACGAGCGCATCATCACCATCGAGGACTCGGCCGAATTGCAGCTCAAGCAGGAACACGTGGTACGCCTGGAGACCCGGCCGGCCAACATCGAGGGCCGCGGCGAGATCACCATGCGGGACCTCGTCAAAAACAGCCTCCGAATGCGGCCGGACCGCATCATCGTCGGCGAGGTCCGCAGCGCCGAGGTCCTGGACATGCTTCAGGCTATGAACACGGGCCATGATGGATCGATCACCACGGTGCACGCCAACACCCCCCGCGATGCCCTCATGCGTGTCGAAACCATGATCAGTCTGGCCGGCGTCGAGATTCCGTCCGAGTCGGCCAAGAAGAACATCGCTTCGGCCCTCAACGTGATCATTCAGGTCGCCCGCCTGTCAGACGGAAGCCGCAAGCTGCTGAGCGTGCAGGAAATCACCGGGATGGAAGGCCACATCATCTCGATGCAGGAGATCTTCTCGTTCGAGCAGGTCGGGATCGATAGCCTCGGCAAAGTCAAAGGCCGCTTCCGGCCGGCCGGCATCCGTCCCCGCTTCATGGAGAAGTTCGAGGCCTTCGGCATCCAGGTTCCACGCGATTTGTTCGACCCCCGGCGGGTCCAGGAAATCTAGAGGTGTGACGTGAACGTGATCATCGCAGTCGGGGTGTTTCTGACCCTGGTGTTGCTGATCGAGGCCGTCTATTTAGGCTTCCGGGTCGTGCACAACCCCGAGCAGCGAAAGACCCGCGAACGTCTGCGCCGGTTTGCCGAGGGGGATTCGCTCAATATCCTGCGTCGCAACGAACTGAGCGAAGTGCCCTGGTTCAACCGCATGCTCATGGGCATCAGCCGCCTTCGCAACCTCGACCTTGTGCTCAAGCAGGCGGACATCCAGTACCCCTTGGGATTCTTCATCCTGTTCGCCCTGCTCGTGGCTACGATCGGGTTCTGGGTCGGACGTGTGATCAACGGGGACATCTGGTCGGGACTGATCATCGGGGGCGTGGCCGGGGCCATCCCGTTCATGTATATCTTCCGCAAGAGGACGCAGCGGATGAACCGCTTCCAGGCTCAGCTTCCCGACTCGCTCGAGATGATGGGCCGGGCGCTCAAGGCAGGGCACGCTTTTTCGGGCGCGCTCAAGATGGTGGCCGACGAATTCGACGACCCCATGGGGCTCGAACTGTCCAAGGTGGTCAGCGAGATCAACTTCGGGATCTCGCTGCCCGAGGCGTTGAAGAATCTGACCGACCGGGTCGACTGCCCGGACTTGCGCTATTTCGTCACTTCGGTGCTGGTGCAGCGCGAAACCGGTGGAAACCTGACCGAGATCCTCGACAAGATCGCCCATCTGATTCGCGAGCGCGTCAAGCTGCACGGAAAGATCCGGGTGCTGGCCGCGGAGGGTAAATTCTCGGCCTACATCCTGATTGGCCTTCCCTTCTTCATCGCGGGCGCCGTGTATGTCATGAGCCCCGAGTACCTGCGCCCGCTGTTCACGGACCCGATGGGCAAGAAACTGGTTGCCGTGGCCATCGTAATGATGCTGCTGGGCATCTTCATCATCCGCAAGCTGACCCAGATCAAGGTGTAGGGGGGACGGTGGCGATAAACAACACACTGATCATTGCAGGCGTCGCCTTTGTTCAGATGCTCATCCTGATCGCCGGGATTGCGTATTTCGTTCAGTATCGCAACCGGCGCAAGAACCTCGAGCGCCGAATCCTTCAGGATACCCAGCCACTCCAACCGGTCGTGACGCGCAAGCCCAAGGCCCATCCTTTCCGGGATGCGCTCAAGGCCGATGCCGTGCGGGTCGTGAAGTCCATCGGCGACGTCTTCAAACCCAAAGACGAGACCGAAATGTCGGGGATGCGTCGCAAGCTGTCCAAGGCCGGCTATCGCAGCGAGCACGCCCCGGTCGTGTTCTTCGGATTCAAGTCGTTTCTGGGCATCACGCTGCTGCTCGTCAGTTTCCCCTTGATCCAGTTTTTGTCACCGAAGATCACGACGCTGAACACCTTGCTGTTCTCGTCGACCACCTCGAACCGCCACAAAGAGATCGAGGCCGGGTTCCCCGACGCCCTCGACCTCCTCGTCGTGTGCGTCGAGGCAGGCCTCGGGTTGGACGTGGCCATCGCCCGGGTGGGCGAAGAAATCCGCATGAACAACAAGCCGCTGAGCGATGAATTCACGCAACTGTGCCTGGAACTGCGGGCCGGCAAGCAGCACCACGCCGCGCTCAAGAACCTCGCCGCCCGCGTGGAGCTCGAGGACGTGAGCAGCCTGGTCACCCTGCTGATTCAGACCGACAAGTTCGGCACGAGCCTGGCACAGGCCCTGCGCGTGCAATCCGATTTCATGCGCGTCAAGCGCTATCAACGGGCCGAAGAGATGGCCGCCAAGCTGCCGGTCAAGCTGCTTTTCCCCTTGGTCTTCTTTATCTTTCCGTCGCTGTTCGTGGTGATCATGGGGCCCGCGATGGTCAGCATCGTTCGCATCATGGGGGCCCGTGGATGAAAAGCATGTTCTTGCACTACTTCGTTGCGGGTTCGGCGATCCTGATCGGTGTCATGGGCTCGGCGTCCTGTTCGTCGACCAGCCGCGAGGCGGCTGCACGCGACGCCGCCCTGGCCAAGGCCATTCCGAGCCTCACGGCCACGGACCACGAACGCCTGGGCATCGACTATCTGGCCCAGGGCAATCCCGAAGTGGCGAACAACCATTTCGAGCAGGCCGAACGCGCCCTTCGCGAGGCCCTCAAGAAGAGCCCCAATGATGCATCGTTGCACCTGGCCATCGGTCGTTGTCTGTTTCGCAGGAGCCGGTTCGACGAGGCCATCCCGTCGTTTCGTCAGGCGCTGAATCTGGACCCGAACCGCTGGGAGGCCCGGCATCTCCTGGGTTTGATCCATGATGCCGCGGGACGTTTCGAGCTGGCCATCATGGAATACGAGGCGGCCCTGCTGCTTCGGCCCGAAGAAGGCATCGTGCACAGCAACCTCGGCACCTCCCTTCTGATGAGCGGTCGCCTGGAACGGGCCGTCAAGTCCCTCGAGGCCGCCATCGCAGCCGGGTTCTCGCACCCCAAGACCCACAACAATCTGGGACTGGCCTTGGGTCGTCTGGGGCGATTCGACGAGGCCCTGGCCGCCTTCCGCAAGGGCGGCGACGAAGCCGCGGCGCAGAACAACATGGGACTGGTTTATCTGGTACAGGGTCGCTACCGGGATGCCAAGGTGGCGTTCGAAAAAGCGATCGAGCACCGGCCGGAATACTTTGTCAAGGCCGCACAGAACCTGCGGCAGGCCGAGATCCTGCTGGTCAAGGAGCAGGAAGCCGCAGCCCAGGCTGCGCTTGAGATGTTGCAAAATCCCCCGTCGCTTCTGACGCCTCAGCCAACCCTATCGACGGAAACGCCCCGCGAAGCTTTGGTGTCGCCGAAGTCGACAGATACCGCCGAGCCGCAGGCCGCGCCACCGGTCCCAGCCGTCGAGGTCACTCCAGTCTCTCCGTAGCCGTTTCGGCTGCTGCGCGCACGAAGATGACCCCCATGTCATCCTCGTAGTCGACCACCCATCCTGGATCCAAGCGCATGAACTCAACGGTACGCGGATTGTCCTTCTTGCCGAGCACGGCCCACGTCACGCCGCGCCGCTCCAGGATGTGAGACCACGAGGCCAAGCCGCGGTGGACGTCCCACACTTCCTGCCAGATCTCCTCAGGGATGATTTGCAGGCGGTTGTCCGCAAACACCTGATAACGTGGCCAAAGCCGGTAGATTAGGTAGCTGCCCCAGTTCAGGTTGTTGTACATCGGCCCCTGATAGGCAGACTGGTCGATATGGTCGACGAGAGCGACCGGCTCCTGCTTCCCATCGACCAATTCTCGCGCCTCAGGCGCCGGATGCCACGCCCGCAACCACGGCAGCATCATGACAAGCACAAGTGCAAGGACCGCAAGAAGCGATGCATTGATCACTGCCTTCTCGTTCCCGGCATCCACCCTCGCTCGCGTCGAGCAACGATGCACGCACGGAATGGCCATAAAATGACTTGCAAGTATCGGGGTTGAAACCATACCCCACCAAAGGACCAGACGGATGCTAGAGAATCCCGCCAGCATGAACACCACGAGCACCAGACCTTCGGTCCAGCTCAGGCGGCGCCGGGATGTCCCGAGCAGCAGTGTTGTTAGAACCACCGAACCTCCGAATGCAATCCCCGGCAAACCGGTCATGATGGTTGGCTGCCACTCGGATACGCGCCCTCGCGATACCGTGGAATTGCTCCACACCTCGCCCCAGATTGCGCTCCCGAACGGATTGAACAGTGTGATGGGTAACAGCAGTGCCATGAGCAAGAGAAGGCGGCGCAACAAGGGGTCCTTGAAGAGCTTCTGCAATCGATGCCCGGCCTCGATTCGTTCGAGCGAGCGTCCAGCCAGATGAATGCCCACTAGCCCAAGGCCGAGCACGAAGCTGCTGTGCAGGTTCACCCACAGGGCCATCAGCAGTACTAGCAACGCGATGCGACTTCCCGACAAGATCGTAGGCCGCGACAGGGTCGAGGCGAACACGGCAAACAGCGGCAGGATGAACAGTTGAGGGCGCAACCCCCAGTTGCTGATCCCGATTAGGATGGTAAGTACACCGAACGCCAGTGTCACCATCAGGTTGTTGGTGTTTCGCCGGATATGCTCAAACACGATTCCCATGCCCAGCACGATCAGGAGCGTCCGGAGTACCAGCAAAAGCTCCAGACCACCCGCACGATGCGTGAGCGCGAGCAGGACTTGGGACAGCCACCCCGAATTGACGTAGTGCAACCCCAAGAAGGTATGGGTAAAAAGGTCCTGCTCTGGGATGGCTCTCTGCTCGAGCATGATGTCACCGAGCCGCAGATAGTATCCAAGGTCGAAGAGGCCAAGCCCCCCCATGAGCGCTAGCAGCGCGACCAGCCAGTGAGGCAGGATGCGATACAACGTTCTCATGCGCAGCCAAGCGGGCAATTCGCCTTCCTTCATTGTCAACTCCGTTTCCGATAGCGGCTCCTGAGCGATCGTCCCCAGATGCTGAACAACTCCCAGAGCATCACCAACGAATCCCTCAGGATGTGGACCCGGGAATCCGGCGAATCGATCCAACTCACTGGGACTTCCTTGATCAGAAGCCCGGCCTTCTGCGCGATCAGCAGGACCTCGACATCGAATCCAAATCCATTGATCTCCTGACGGTCGAACACGGCCTGGACGGCCTCACGCGAGAACAGTTTGAAGCCGCATTGCGTATCCCGAATCAACGTGCCTGTCAGGAACCGGACGATGACGTTGAACGCCTTGCCCATCGTCTGCCGATACCAGGCTTGGCGCCGCAGTATTCTCGAGTCCGGTAGGCCTCGCGAACCGATGGCAATTGCGAAGCCGTCATCGAGCCAACGCCAGAGGGTTTCGACCTCTTCGATCGGAACCGACAAATCTGCGTCCGAGAAGAGAATGCGCTTTCCCTTTGCAAGAAGCATTCCGGTTCTCACCGCATGTCCCTTTCCCAGGTTAGCCGAATGCTCCACGACCCTGAGAAACGGAATCGTTCGGGCGAGCTTCTGTGCCAGCACCACGGTGCCATCCGAGCTTCCGTCACTCACCACGATGATCTCGCAGGAGCGACCGCTCGCACTCAGGTACTCGGCCACGCGGTACAGGGTCGGACCGAGTCGTCGCTCCTCGTTGTAAGCGGGCACCACCACGGACAGTTCGATGTTGTCGGGATCCTCATCGCCCAGCCTCATGGCATTCCTCCTCCTGGCTGCCGACACCTTTTGCCCGAATTCCCTCCCAGGTCAGGGCTATCGCTGCCGCCAGCAGTATGACCACCCCAATCTGGAAGTCGACGGTCCCGGACCAAACGAATGATGCAAGCAAGCCAAGATAGACGAGCGGCACGAGATGGCGCAGCCAGGGCGCCCGTCCGTTGTCGGGGCCCGGCATCGTTGCATCGCGAAGGAGCATGCCCGGCACGATCAACACAGCCAGATCGTGCAGATACAGGTGTGGACTCGTGAGCATCGTCACCAGGATCAGCAAAGTCGTCTGCAGGGCGAATCGAGGCGAAGCGGGGTCCCAGCGACCCCGCGAGGCGATCAGTAGTGAAGCGATTAGCACCGCGCTAGCCAACGCCAACGAGGGCCACAGCCAAGTGGATCCCTCGAGGCCCACTAGCAGAAGGAATGCCTTGAGGTTGTACATGGCGAGCGGAAAGATCCCGTGGCTGTTGTCGAACGTGGCCGCGTTGAGAATGAGATGGAAGTAATCCTGAACCCCTTGCCATCCGACGAGAACCATCGACAGCACAACTTGCATCAGGCCCACGACCAACAAGGCGCGCAATGCAACCCATCGTCGACGCACTGCCAAGAACAGGATCGGCAGGATCAACAACTGATAACGGAACAACCCGAGGCCGAGGACCGCACCCGCCCGCTCGTCACGTCCCTGCCGAAACTCCCGCACCGCCAGAGCCACGACCATCAACAACAACGCGCTGTCCTGGCCGAGGGCCAGAAGCCGGAGAACCGGGATGAACGTGAGTGCCATCATGATCTGGATGCCCTGATGCAGGTTCGTCACCGGCCTCAGCACCCCCGACAGAATCCGGATGCTGGCAAACACCATGGCAAGACTGGCGCCATTCCAGACCCAGTACGCGACCCGAAGCGGCAAGATCGTCAACGGCAGAAACACCAGGCTCTCCACCGGCGGATGGTAGTTCAGGTAAACCTCGCCCAGTTCAGGTCCTCCGATCTGGGTCTGCCACAATATCTGCGAATCCATTCGATACAACTGCTCGCCATATCCTTCGAGCAGCATCCGCGCTGAGGTATAGAAGGGCAGAAAATCGGACCTGACGGGCGACCAGGGGTCCAGTTGGATGACGACGAGAAACTTGTAGTGTGCCAAGCAAACAGTAAGGAGAAATGCAAACACGACCACGGCAAGTGCACGCTCAGGCAACTCGATGCGATTTTTATGACACAAGAGAGAGAAGGAGTTGCGATGAGCGTGCACTTGCTGTGACAAGCCTTAGGCCGTCTAGCCGGGCAGCTTGCTGTTGATCGTCTCGAACGTGGTGTTGAGCTTTCCGCCGAGCGTGGTCACAGCCACGATGATGGCGACTGCCACCAGAGCTGCAATCAGACCGTACTCGATCGCCGTCACGCCCTTTTCTTCCCGGAAGAACTTCATCAGCTTCGTCATGATCCTTACCTCCTCAAAAAACCTACCATAAAGAACCCTGGATCCACATCCAGAAGTTTCACACGCCCTGATCCTGCTTGCCAAGAAAACTGCAGAATCAAGGATCGCGTTTCACATCTAGGGGTATCGGATGCGTTGATAAAAAAGTTTAGATCTTGGTGAAAAAAATTTCTGCGGGTGGTTACCGCTCCCGAGGGGCAGACCGTCGCCAAGCCCACATCAGAGAGAGGAAACCGAGAATCAGCCAGCCTGCAACGTCCGTTCCCGTTCGATCAACATCCGGCCTCAAGCCGCATCCGGTGGATGACGTGTTGTGCTCGGCCGGGTCGGGCAACGCCACGTCCGCGATGGGCAGGTCGGCATTGACCATCTCGGGCGTCGTATCGCGGGGCGGGTTGTCGGCCGCATCCGCAATGTCCTGCGTCATTGCCTCGTCCGCGACCTCTATCGTCTCTGGGCCCGACTCGGCGGGCTGTTCAATCGTGCACTTGCCCGCATTGCACGTGGCAGGCGCCTCGCAATCACCGGGTCCTTCACACGACGCGGCGCATTGCGGCACCGTCTGATCTTCCTGCCCCGTACAAGGCTGCCGGGCGTAATCCCCGCAACCCGGGCCGTGCTCGGCACCACATCCACGGTCGTCATCCAAAGCCAGGGTCTCGCACTCGAAGCGAATGCCGCAGCGCGCCACGCCGCGACGTCCCTGGCAGGTGTCGGGTTCCAGGCACGAGGCGGGAAACGACCAAGCTGCCCCGCAGTGTTCGTCCCGGGCACAACAACTGCCCGAAGCGCAGCAGAAGCCATTGTCGCAATGTCCGCTGCCACACCAGGCATCGTCCACACAAACCTGTCCATCGTTGAATCGCGGCTGACACCTGCCCTCGATGCAACGGGCGTCGGTGTCGCAATCCCCAAGTTCATCACAAGTCGTGGGACATGCGTCGATGGGCTGGTCGGCAAGGCCGTTGCACGCGGCCGCCACGAAGTAGCCACAGTCGAACACGATCCCGTTATTGCAGGCCGAGTCATCGGCCACGTCCCGGGTCGTGCAACGGTGGTCCTGGCCGCAGCGGGCCTCGCCCCGCTGTCCCTGGCAATGGGCCGGGTCCGCGCAGACCGGGGGCTTGGCGTAGTTCGCCGGGCAGTCGGTTGCATCCGCACAGCAGTCGCCACCGACACAGCAGAACCCGTTGCCGCAGTGTCCGGACTGGCAGTCGCGGTCGGCCAGGCACGCCACCCCGTCAACAAGCTGCTTGGCGCATTTTCCGGTCGCTGCCACGCAGTATGAGCCGTCAAGGCAGTCGTCCAAATGGGCGCAGGAAGTGGCGCAGCGCATCGCATCCGCACATCGATAGGGTGCACAGTCCACCTCGGCCGGCATCTCGCAGTTTCCGAATCCATCGCAAGTCGGCGCCGGGCTCAGGAGATGTCCATCGCACAGGGCCGTTCCGCACAGGTCGCCAAGATTGCGGTTGACAACCACGCACCCGCCCGTGCCATCGCACGTCGAGGAAACCTCGCATACATCGGGAAGGCAGTAGGACACCTTTTTGTAGCAAACCCCTTGGGAACACCCTTCCCCAAAGCTGCACAAATCGCTGTCCGCACAAGAATTGGTGTCGTCCGGGCTCCAGTTCCACGCATCCACCCCCGGCTGGCACTCGAGGCACGGCTCGCCCGGCTTGATGGTGCCCGTTGCCACGCAAGCTTCGTCGATCAGACAGCCGCTCGATACCATGTGGTCGCAGCCCCATTCCTGATCCGGGTCGTAGCGCAAGGACAAACCCGTTCGCAGCCGTCCCTCGTTGCACGAGAAGGGTACTCCCTTCGTGCCGTCCGCATTCTGCATCCCCACGGTGGCCGAGGCCCCGCTCGCCTGCACGAGCTTGTCGTAACGGAATTCCACGGCCCCGTCTTCGAACACCACGATCTGGAAGGTCATCGACGACCCCTTGTCCGCTTCACGCCGCGCCCGGGTCCACTGCACGATCAGACGTCGCAAGGGGGCATCCCCCCGCACCTCGTAGTGCACTCGACAACCGTCAGCACGCTCGCAATAGAGTGCGTCGTGATAGGCCGCAATACCGTCGGTGGGTTCGCGGCTCGACGGAATGCAGACGTTGTCCGCGATCGCACGACGGTACGACCATGGATCGGCATTTTGGAACATCTCGATATAACCGTGGGTCGCTATCCGGAACGAATCCAGGAAGCGACCGTCGGGGGTCGGCCACTTGAACCCCATGCTGTAGACCCAGTAAAGCGAATCACCACCGTCCATCCAGGTGTCGTCGCCTGTGGCCAGGATGTCCTCGAACGCCGTGCGTGTTGGCAGGAAATGCGGCCCGTCGAGGCATCCGTCGGTGGTGCAGGCACGCTGGTCGTCACACGAAGCAGGTGCCACGCCCCGACAACGTCCCTTCGAGCAGGCGTCCGCGAACCCGTTGCAGTCCAGGCCGTCGTCGCAAGCAATGCCGTCTGCCGAAATCACGCCTCCTTGGCAACGTCCCCGCTCGCACACCTCGTTGGTGGTGCACGGGAAGTGCTCGTCGCAGGGCCCCTCACGGGGTTCGCTCAGGCAGGTCCCGTCCCCTCGGCAGGCGTCGAGGGTGCATTGGTTTTGGTCGTCGCACGAATAGGCGGTTCCGCTGCAGACCCCGGTGCGGCAAATGTCGCCCGACGTGCAGTAGTCCCCGTCCGAGCACTTGACCCCGTCTTCCGGATACCAGTGTTTTGGATCGTTCCAAGGACGGCATCGCAGGCACGTTTCGTCGGGCGACGCCTCACCCTCGGTTCGACACCCTCCGTCGATCAGGCACGTGCCCGGCAGGATTTCGTTGAGGCACGAATACGGCAATGCCGGGTCGTAGCGCAATGTCATGGGTGCCGACAGCGAGGCCGTGTTGCACGAATGGCGGATCGCCGTTTCCGCATCGATCCCCACACCCACGGTGGCACCCCATCCATCGAGGTTCTGCAAGGCGCCGTAACGCAGTTCCAGGGCCCCGGACTGAAACAGCACGACCTGGGCGCTCAGGGTCGCCCACCGATCGTTCGTGCGGCTGGCACCGCTCCACTGAATCACCGTGTATTGATCCGGGCTCGCGCCGAACGTGGCCACGTGCACCCGGCAGGCCGGCAACGTCCCGTTGGCCGACTCGCACGCCAGATCGTCCCAGTAGGCGGCCACGAAGCCGCCCGGCACTGCGGCCGTGGGCAGGCATTCGTTCTCGCAGGAAACGGTCTGGTCCTCGAAATGGATCAACCCGTTGGTGTTGATGAAGAAATGGTCGCGCGTCCCGCCGCCCGGCCACGGGAAATCGAAACCGATGGGCAACGGCCCCACGGACCCATCATCGATCGGCATGATCACCACATCCCCGATCGCAGCGATGTCGACCCAGGGGCGGTCAACGACGTTGAACACGAATCCTTCGGTGCATGCATCCCGCGTACAGTCATGGTCGTCCACGCAGTCTTCGGGCAGAATCCCGGTGCACACGCCTGCACGGCACTGATCGTTCGTGGTGCACTGCAATCCGTCGTTGCAGACGAGCCCATCACCCACCGGAGTCCCGATGCAGGCCCCCTCCACGCACCGATCTTCCAGGGTGCACTCATCGTGGTCGTCGCAGGGCGATTCCACGGCCTGCTGTTCACACCCTCCCGAACCGTTGCACGTCAACACCATGCAAGGGTCATCCGAATGGCAGGCATAGGGCCACCCTCGACACGTGCCTTCCCGACAGGTGTCCGAGTAGGTGCAGGCGTTGCCATCGTCGCAGGAATAATAGGACATGGGGGTCCAGTCCCACGGATAGTCCCAGGGCGAACACAGATCGCAGGGATGCTTGTCGTGCCGGGTGCCGTCTGCCAGGCAGCGACCGTCGATCGCACACCAGCCCGACACGATTTCACGACGGCACACGAACGCGGCGGCGGGATCGTATCGCAGCGTCGTTCCGGGCCCGATCAGGGGTTTGCCGCAGGTGAACACGCGGGCATCGCTGCCCCATCGGTCCTCGATCCCGATGGTCGCCCCCACACCGTTGGCACGGCGAGTTTCGGCATAACGCAGTTCCACGGCCCCGGTCTCGAACAGTTCGGCCTGCATGGTCAGCCGTGACCCCGGAAGGTCCCGCACCGTGGCCCCGGTCCACTGCACCACGAACGAACGGTCGGGTGCGCTGCCCACGGCCTGGTAATGGACTCGGCAGCCCTCGGCACGGTCACACACCAGATCGTCCCACAAGACCGCGATCAGGTCATCGGGGGCCTCGAACGACGGCAGACAGGAGTTGGCCGGCGACGTGGACGGACCGCCGAACGTGAGCAGTCCGTTGGACCCGACGAACAGCCGCGTTCGAGCCACCCCGTCCCAAAGCGCGAACGTGAAGCCAAGTTCGAACGGCCCGACCGCCACGTCGTCCCCATCCACGAGGGCGTCGATTCCGGTCGCCGCAATGTCCCGAAACGGCGCGCCCCCGACCCCGAACCCGATCTCGTCGATGCATCCGTCGATCGTGCAATCGATTCCGTCCTCGCAGGCCAGCGGCAGTTCGCCCTCGCAACGCCCCTGGTTGCAGGCATCCTGAGCGGTGCACGCGAACCCGTCCTCGCAGGGCGTCCCATCGGCCACGTTCACTCCACTGCACACGCCGGCCTGGCATTGATCGTCAGTGCAAGCGCTGTTGTCGAAGGTGCAGGCGGTCCCGTCCTGCAGCGCGGGGTGTTCGCACACGCCAGCGATGCAGTAGTCGTTCGTGCACACGTTCATGTCGTCCCGGCAGGCCGTCAGGTCAACCACCGGGTCATGGGCACAGACCCCGGTGAGGCATTCGTCGACCGTGCAGTCATTGAGGTCGGTTCGGCAGGCCGTGCCGTCCTGCAACGCGGGATGCTGACATTCGCCCGCATCGCAGCGATCGTCGGTGCATTCGAGTCCGTCGTCGGCGCAGGCCGTGCCGTCGTCGAGCGCCGCGTAACACGCCCCGTCCTGGCACACGTCACGGGTGCAGTCGTTACCGTCCAGCGTGCAGGGGGCTGCGTTGTTCGAATGACGACAGATGCCGCCCGCATCGCAATAGTCATCGGTGCAGGCATTACCGTCGCTGCACGGCGAGGCGCACACGCTGAACAACACGCTCTGTCGCGCGGCCAACGGGGGGTTCCACGAA
>CAYRIB010000051.1:0-15775 GCA_964424165.1 uncultured Myxococcales bacterium
GGCACCGATGATAGCCTTTCGTTTGAAGCATGGTGAATGGACCTGCGAGCGGTCGCAGAACTGCCTCATGGGGAAGGAAAGCATATGGCCAAGCCAAGACTGGTCGTGATCGGGGGGGACGCGGCGGGCATGAGCGCGGCGTCGGTCGTACGACGGCGCCGGCCCGACATGGACGTGGTGGTGTTCGAGAAGGGGGCGTTCACGTCCTATGCAGCGTGCGGCATTCCCTATTACGCAGGCGGGCAGGTGGCCGATTCCGCCATGCTCATCGCCCGTTCGCCCGACGAATTCCGCAAGGCCGGCATTGATGTTCGCATGCGGACCGAGGTGCTCGCGATCGACCTCGTCGCCCGGCGGGTACGGTTCCGACTGCCCGACGATGCGGGCGAAAACTCGGAGCCTTTCGATCAGTTGCTGATCGCCACGGGAGCCAGACCGATCGTGCCGCCAATCCCGGGCGTCGAGGCCACGGGGGTCCATTCGATCAGCGGGCTGCAGAGCGGCCTGGATTTGCGCCGGGAACTCGACGCACACGGCCAGGGGGCTGCCGTGGTCGTGGGCGGAGGCTATATCGGCATCGAGATGGCCGAGGCGCTGCGCATGCGCGGTTGTCCGGTGACCCTGGTCGAACAGGCTTCGCAGGTCCTGCTGACCCTCGATGCCGACATGGCCAGCGGGGTTGCGGACCGTCTGGTGGCCAAAGGCATCACGCTGCACCTCGGCGAGGCCTTGACAAGCATCCAGACCGATGCCTCGGGCCGCGTGCAGGCCGTGGTCACCGAGGGCCGCACGATCCCGGCAGGCCTGGTCGTGCTGGCCATCGGGATCCGCCCGAACACGCTGCTGGCACGCGATGCCGGGATCACCCTTGGGGAACGCGGCGCCATCCACGTGGACGACCGGATGCAGACCAGCGAACAAGGGATCTGGGCCGCGGGCGACTGTGCCGAGTCGTGGCACCGGGTCAGCGAACGCCCGACGTGGGTCGCGTTGGGGACCGTGGCCAACAAGCACGGGCGGGTGGCAGGCTTGGGCATCGCCGGGGGCGAGGCACGCTTCCCCGGGGTGGTCGGCACGGCCATCACAAGCTTCTACGACTTGGAGGTGTCACGCACCGGGCTGAGCGAGCGCGAGTGCGAGGCACTGAACATCCCGTGCACGAGCGTCACGATCGACGCCCGGACCCGGGCGCACTACTACCCCGGTCAGACGCCCATGCGGGTGAAGATGCTGGCGGCGCCTGAAACCGGGCGCCTGCTGGGGGCGCAAATCACGGGCGGGCCAGGCGCGGGGAAACGCATCGACGTGGTGGCCACCGCACTGCACACGCAGCAGTCGGTGGGCGACTTGCTGGACCTCGACCTCGCCTATGCGCCGCCGTTTTCCCCTGTGTGGGACCCCGTGCAGACCGCAGCGCGGGTGCTGATCGGCAAACTGGGACGCGAGTAGCACGGGATTTTGGGGCAGCTACCCGGTGTGGCTGACAACCTTCTGGCCACCCTTCCTGGCCGCGGCAGCCTTGGTCGGGTCCTCAATCGGAGCATGGGTGCCCTTGAAGCGGGCGGGGTCCGCAACCGACCCCAGGGGGCCCTCGATGGCCGTCTGGTAAGACTTGCCGTTCCCCACGAACTCCAGCTTGCCGTCTTCGGTGATTTGCATCGTGTTCAAGTCCACGAACATGGTTCGGTCCTTCACCTCGGCCATGTTGTCCGGCGTCGTGCTGGTCGAGTTGGTCAGTTCCGTGGGTACCGCCATGATCCGGACGTCCACGTGCATCAGCTTGCTGAGGTTCTGGGCCAGTTCGAGGTATTCCAGCGACTGCTCCTGCTCGTCCGCAAGCGCGTTCAGCCGAGGGTTCTTATCGTTCTGGTCGGACAGCTCGCCCTTGGCGAAGTCCGGGTGGTAGACGAGCGTGGCGATGATGCCCATGAGGGCCGATTCGCCCTTGGCCGGATCCCCGATGGCTTCCATCAATTCGGCGCCCTTGAGTACCGTGTAGTCGTTGTCAAAGAACTCGTCGGTCCTGCCCTGCAGCTTGAACCACCCCATGAACGTCTCGGCCACCTCCTTCGAGTCCAGGGTCGACCATTCCAGTTGGGGGTTGCGGGCCTTCTTCTGGCCCTTGGTTTCTTCCAGGACCCGGAAGTAAGCCATCTGCAGGATATCCGCCCGGGGGATGTCCTCCATGTTGGTGTTGCCCACGGTTTTATCGGGTGTGAGCGCAACCTGGGTGTTGACCCAGGTGGTGGTCTTGTCGATCAGGGCCGGCGAATCCACGGCCTGGTCACCCAGGGCTCTGAGCAGCTTGCTGGCGTCTACTTGTTCCCACTCGTCATCGAAGTAGCCGTCGATCTTCAGTTCGGTGCCGAACAGAGCCAGGAACCCCTGGGCAAGAGCCTTGGCATCGGCCGGGGCCCACCGGGGCACCTTCGTGTCGCTCTGATGTGCCAGGTTCTTTTCGCGTTTCTTCGCCTTGAACACGTAATCGTAGGCGCTCGCCAGAGTGGATGCCAAATCCTTCCGTCCCATGCCCTGCCCACCCTCGAGACGGTCACGCTCCTGGGCCGCCCACTTCCGGTTCCCGGTCGCCACCCCGCTGGCGGTCTGACCCCAGGCACCGATGGCCGATTCGCGGGTGCTCGCCTTGGGGGCTCCGGCCTCGGAGTAGTTTCCCCGCTGCAACTGCTGGTCCGCAGCCTCGGACACCACGTTCCACTTGACCGCCATACTCGTGGACTCATCCCGGATGAATCGGTCCCGCTCGGTGAACTTCCAGGGATCGTCGTACGTCTTGAAGCTCGGGGGCGGGATGACCGTAATGTCGAGCCCGGCGATGATGTGCCGGGTGGTCAGGATGGTGGCCCGTCCGTGCAGTCCATCACCGAGGGGGATCTTGATCGGGTCCTTGACCCCGTCGATCGTCAGTTCGAACGTCTTGGTCGGATCGATGGGTGTGTTGGTGTCCGAACTGGTCTTTATCGCCTGGCCCAGGTAGACGAGATAGCCCTGCATCTGGGCGATGTCGGTCCGGCCGCCGGTGTCCGCGCCGGTCGTGGCGTAGCTCCACACCTCGGTCGCGATGGCCGCCAGAGTCTGATCGCCCTTCTTGTTGGCCTTCTCCTGGACCGCCTCGACGAACAATTCCAACGGCGGGCGGCCCACCTTGTCCCCTGCCTCCTGGTACTTCGTGATCCCCCCGTTGAAGTCGAAGTCCGCGATCAGCATCTGCCGATATTCCTGCAGCGTCAGCGTGAAATCAGGGGTCTTGCCGTCGGACTGGTTGTGAATGGTCTCGAAGGTGACGTTTCCGTCGGCATCCGTGGTCTGCTCGAACCCCCGGTACCATTCCTTGTACTTGCCGGTCGCGTCCTTCTGACCTGCCTCGTTCACCCGCAGGTCTTGGGGGATCTCGGTCTTGTCGAGCGCGGTGTTGCCCTTGCCCTGCGCGTCCATCCCGTTCATGTACAGCCAGTAATCGTAGTACTCGGAAGCCTGATCCCCCTGATACTGAGAGGGATCGTTCGAAGCTTCGAGCACGTCCCTGGAGGTCTTCAGGTCCCCGCTCAACGTCACGTCACTGGCCGCCGGCCCGAGGGTGATCTCGTTGCCATTGACCACGAAGAACGTCGCGATGTCGAATCCCGCCCGGACTTTCCCAGCATCGTCCAGGGCTGCGGACTTCACCTTGTCGACCAGGGCCGAGATATCCACCAGGGTCGGCGGGTCGTTCCGGGTGTCCTCGCGGGACAGGATCTTCGGCTGGCCGTCCGCCAGGATCCGGATGTACTTGGCCGACGTCTTGTTGAGTTCGGCCGGGAGGGTTTCGTTCTTGGTCAGGTCCATCACGTCGCTCGAGGGCGGAATCGCCGTGTTCCCCATGTCCCGCAATTCGCCGACCAGCGGCAACGTGATGGTCGCCCCCCCCTCCACATGGGGTGTTTGGACCCCAGGGTCCGACAAATCGGGAACGGTTGTCTCCCCCTGGTTGGTTGACAGATACCGCGCTCCATCCTCGTACGAGAGCGTACGGGCCTTGTCCTTGATCCCGTCAGCCGCGGTCTTCAGGGGACGTTGAGACTCGTTTTTGCCTGGCTGCGAGGCGTGCTTCATACCCTCCAGTGACTCGTCCACCACATATCCCATACGTCACCTCGAGACCTTGGGTATCGACAGACCAAGCAATTCTCATGCCGTCATTTGCGAACCGTGATGATTTGTTCGATGGGGATGGGCGGCCCGTTCCGCTCTGGCGGGCGAAAGCGCAAGCAAGCTTGCGCACTCCCACAAAGGCACTGGCGTCATGCGGCGGCGTCCGGGGACTCGGCCGGACGTCCGCACGCCACCTTGCGCCCCGGACGCTGCCTCGCGATGTGGATGGTCACCGCCGCTCCGATCAGGCACAGAAGCACCCGCAACCACCACAGGTCATCGGGCAACACGAACAGGATGGTCGATAGAAGCGTCAACCAGATCATGACGATCGCCGTGATCCTCGTGGCCAGCGGGATGCCCTCGCCCGCCCGGTAGCGCCGCAGCTTCTCGCCGAACAGGCGATTTTGCAGCAACCATTGGTACAGACGGTCCGAACTTCGGATGAAGCAGGCAGCCGCCAGCAGCAGGAAAGGCGTGGTCGGCAGCACGGGCAGGAACACGCCCAAAAGCCCCAGGCCCACGCAGAGCAGGCCCGCGACCACCAGCAACCAGCGCCGCCACCCTCGGCACCGTTCAAATCCGGTGCCGGTCGACTCGGATGACTCGTTGATCGGCTTCCGGAGCAACGCATCCTGGCAACACCGGTCGGGTCCCGGTTCTGTCGACACCCCGGACATCGTCCCCCTAGCGGCTGCCCCGCGATACCATCAGGTCCAGGTCCTCACGCAGGCTCTCGAGGTCTTCCTCGTGCTCGACTTCCTGTTCGAGGATGGTGAGTGCCATGTTGTAGGTCACCATGTCCCGGTCCTTGGTGGCATCCATCAGGCCCTTGTAGGTGGCGATCGCGCACTGCTCGCCCGCGATGTTCTGGTCGAGCAACACCGCGACGTACGGGTCCTCGGGGGCGTCGTACTTGCACGGGCTCATCTTGCCCCATCCCTCGGGGGTCAACACCGGCGTGCCGCCGAGTTGGATGATCCGGTTCGCCAGAAGCATCGCATGGGCCAGTTCCTCGGTGGCATGCAAGGTCAGTTCCGCCGCCACCGCATCCTTCATCGGCCCTTTGATCAGCTTGGCACCCAGCCAGTACTGGTAGTAAGCCAGCCACTCGCTGGCAAACGCTGCGTTCAGCAACTCGAGCAACTGGTCCACGTCCATGCCGACGATCTCGCGTCCCCGCTTGCCCATTTTTCATCTCCTCGTCCAAGAATGGCGGATTCTACTTCGAAACCTCGCTCATCGAAATACCCATGGCCCGGGCCACGCCTTCTCCATACGCCGGGTCCGCCTTGAAGCAGTTGCCGATGTGGCGAATCTTGATCTCCTTTGGCGCGTCCCCCATGTTGCGGGCAGTGTTGTCGAACAGCACCTGCTGCTGTGCAGGCGTCATGAGGCGGAACAACTTGCCGGGTTGGGTGTAATAGTCGTGATCATCCTTGCGCGCGTCCCAGTGGTCGGCCACGGCCCCGATCTGCAGCGGCGGCTCGGCGAACGCGCGCTGGTCCTGCCATTCCCCATAGCTGTTGGGGTCGTACCCGAGCGTACCGCCCTGATTGCCATCCACCCGCATTGCGCCATCCCGATGATAAATATTGGCGGGGCAGCGCGGCGCATTGACCGGAATCTGGTAGTGATTGACGCCAAGTCGGTAACGTTGAGCGTCCCCGTACGAGAACAGACGCCCCTGCAGCATCTTGTCCGGCGAGAAGCCGATGCCCGGCACCACGTTCGCGGGGTTGAACGCAGCCTGTTCGACGTCCGCGAAGTAGTTCTCGGGGTTCTTGTTCAGTTCCATGAGCCCCACTTCGATCAGCGGAAAGTCCTTGTGATACCACACCTTGGTCAGGTCGAAGGGGTTGTAGGGCATGTCCAGGGCAGTTATCTCGGGCATCACCTGGATGAACATCTTCCAGCGCGGGAAGTCGCCCTTTTCAATGTGGTCGTAAAGGTCGCGTTGATGACTTTCGCGGCACTTACCGATCACGGCCTCGGCCTCGGCATCGGTCAGGTTCTTGATGCCCTGCTGCGTGACCAGATGGAACTTGACCCAGAAGCGCTCGTTGGCCGCGTTGATCATGCTGAACGCGTGGCTTCCGAACCCGTGCATGTGGCGGTACGAGGCCGGGATGCCGCGCTCGCTCATGGTGATCGTGATCTGGTGCAGGGCTTCGGGCAGCGAACTCCAGAAGTCCCAGTTGTTCTTGGCACTGCGCAGGTTCGTACGCGGGTCACGCTTGACCGCACGGTTCAGGCCCGGGAAGCGCAGCGGGTCGCGCAAGAAGAACACCGGCGTATTGTTGCCCACCAGGTCCCAGTTGCCTTCTTCGGTGTAGAACTTGATCGCAAACCCGCGAATGTCGCGCTCGGCGTCTGCGGCCCCCCGCTCACCCGCTACGGTCGAGAACCGCACGAACAGGTCGGTCTTCTTTCCCACGGCCGAAAAGACTTTTGCCCGCGTATAGCGCGTAATGTCATGCGTCACCGTGAAGGTCCCGAACGCCCCCGAGCCCTTGGCATGCATGCGGCGTTCCGGAATGACCTCACGGTCGAAGTGTGCGAGTTTCTCGAGGTACCAGACGTCCTGAAGCAGTTGCGGACCGCGCGGCCCCGCGGTCAACACGTCGTCGTTGTTGGCCA
Source organism: uncultured Myxococcales bacterium (assembly GCA_964424165.1). Classification (GTDB taxonomy): domain Bacteria; phylum Myxococcota_A; class UBA9042; order DTJE01; family DTJE01; genus CAYRIB01. The sequence continues at coordinate 6,790 of CAYRIB010000051.1, forward strand.
CGGGGGCCCCGGCGGCAGTGGTGAGTTTCTTTTTGTCACTCATGAACAACTCCTGTGATGTGGGTCGCGCCCATTCGCGTGAACACGATGTTATCGAATTTCTTATCGCGCGTCACCCAGCGCCAAAACACTGGAATTGCAACGAAAAACTGATTTGGATATACAATGATTTCGTTCCAGCATTTCAGGAAGCACAGGCCCCGGGGTGATCAACGGGCGGTGCCCCGGCCTTGGGAGGTCAGGATGAACCAGTGCAGCAGCTTCAGGTTGGCGTTCGTCAAGCGACCTCTGGTGTGGAGCGGGCTCGCGGCAGCGGCCTTGGTCACCAGTTGCGTGGTGTCCGACGGCCCCCTGCCCGAACCGAACCATGGCCCGGGTGCGTCGGATGACGTATCGGTGACCGCAGACGTGGCTTGGCCCGACACCATCGTGGTGGACATCCCGTGGCTCGATATCCCCATCTTGGACACGACCTTGCCGCCCAACTGCCCACCCCCGACGCAGCAACTTCGCGCCACGGGAACCAACCAGTCCGCGTTGACCGTGGACGGAGGAGGACGGACCCTGCAGGCCGTGAGCATTGTCTCGGACAGCCAGACCTCCAGTCAGGGGGATTCCAGCCAGATCGGCACCAATGCGGCCTTGCTGATCCGGCAAGGGGCGAACGTCACTCTGTCGTGCAGCACGATCGACACGACCGGCGCGGGCGCCACCGGGGTCTTTGCAACCGGGAGTTCGACCATCCATTTGCAGGACGTCCGAATCCAGTGCGAGGGCGAGGGAAGCCGCGGCGTGGTCGCCACGGGCGGCAGCACCGCGAACCTGGAGAAAGTCAATCTCGTGACGACCGGGAATGGCGGTCGAGGCATCAGCGTGGAGCGTGATGGCAGTGCCGTGTCCGTCAACAACAGCCTGGTACGGACGTCGGGAAACGATGCCCCGGCGGTGTTTTCGGCCGGAACCGCGATGATCACCGGAGGCACGATCGCAGCCGCTGTGTCTGAGGCCGTGATGATCGATGGCGGCCACATGGTCAACCTGGCCGATACCACGCTGTCCGCGGGTCCAGGCGATCGCTTGCAAGCCGTGACGCTCTTTCATTCGGGCACCGGGGATCCCCAGGCAGTGCAGGCCATGTTCACCATGGACCGGGGCTCACTGACCTGGTCTGCCCCGAGCGGCCGTATGGTTCACGTGACCAACGTCACGGCCGTGTTCAACCTCAAGGACGTCGTGGTCAACAGTTCTGCCCCGGTCTTTCTGAACGCGGCCGCCGATCAATGGGGCACGACCGGTGGAAACGGGGGGCACGTCATTTTCAGCGCGGATGGCACCGCACTGAGGGGGGACATGCTCGCAGATGCGTGGAGCACCCTCAATCTGACGTTCATGAACCGCTCGGCCTACCAAGGCGCGGTCAACCCCACGGGAGCGGCCCGCACCGTCTACCTGACACTAGACGCCAACAGTCGCTGGGAGGTCACGGATGACTCGGTGGTCACCACGATCACCAATGCAGACCCGACCTTCGCCAATGTCATCGGGAATGGCCATCGGGTGTGCTACCACGAAGTGGCCAACAGTTCGTTGACCGCCACGTGGTCCCTGTCGGGCGGCGGCATGATCGAGCCTTGTCCCTAGATCCGCGGGACACCATCATCCTCGACCGACATCTGGTTCGTCGCTTCCGAAACGCCAAGCTCCGCTTCCACACTAGCCAGGGGCACTTCCGGGGCCACAACAGGCGTTAAGTTCCGCCGCGTCAACGGGAAGCCCACCGCGAAGATCAGGATGCTGGTGAAGACCGCCGCAAACACGATGGTGGGCAACTGATCGGTGCCGACAATCCCCGCGGCCATGGGCATGGTGGCCAGAACGCCCGCAGCCATCCCGCGCGGCAGCGACACCAGGACCAGGGCCTTCTGCGGCCCACTCAACCGGCTCCTGATCGTGGCCAGCCAGACGCCCGGGAACCGTGCCACCAGCATCATGAAGCCCAGCAGAATACCGAACGCGATCATGGCCCAGGGGGGCGACATCATGGCCCCGATGAACGTGAAAAAGAAGGACTTGATGAAGAACGTCATCTGCCGGTGAAACCCGCGCACGTCCGGATGCAAATCCACCTCCGTCTGGAGCCCGACCTTGCGCCCGATCCCGCTGGCATTGCCCACCAGAATGGCGAATGCCAGGATCCCCAGCGCGGCCGAACCGCCCAGGGCATCGATGACCACGTACAGCAGCAGCAGAGCGGCCAGTGTGATGGGATAGGCGTGCTCGCTGCGGGACAGGGGCTGCAGTACGAAGATCCACAAGAATCCCGCCGCCGCACCCACGGCCAAGCCGATCCCGAAGGACTTGCCCAGGGCCAGCCCCGGGGACACGTCCCCGCCGGCCCCGATCATCAAGGCAATCATGGCACTGGCCCCGACCACGCAGAAGGCGTCGGTGAAGGCGGATTCGAGGTTCACGAGGTTGGCGACCTTCGGTTCTACCCGGGCCTGGGCCATGGCAGGCATGATGATGATCGAACTCGAACCGCCTAGGATGCTTCCCAGCAACAGTCCGTGCTGCCAGGTCCAGACGTCGGGTAGCCACCCGATCGCTGCCGCACCCATGCTCAGCGGCGCAATGACCGCCACGGCACACAAGAACGTCAGCAGGGCCAGGATGCCGGACCGAGGGGCCGCGCTCGACAACTCGGACAGATTGAGCCGACTGCCCCCTTCGAACAGAACGACCACCAGGGTGAGCGCCGCGAAGTACGGGGCGACCGCAATCAGGGCGTCACGCGGAACCAGACCCGACAGAGGGCCCAAGACGATGCCAGCCCCGATGAGCCAGATGACGTCCGGCACGTTGGTGCGCCGGAACACCACCTCACCCATGGCCCCCAACAGAAAGATGCCGGCGATGCCCACCAGGAACAATGCCACGGGTTCCATCCACACCTCCATCGGTCGCGCACACCGAAGAATCCTATCATTCCTGCCAGGGATTCCATTGCTCGCCGTCCCAGCAGACCGCCCGCCGCGTCGAGGGGGTATGCAGGTCCTCGGTCGGCGTCAACCACTTCGGCACCTTCTGCAGCACGAAGTCCCCGAGGTTCAGCGACGTACCCACCCATTTCGCCGCGTTCTCGTATCCGAAGTGGGTGGCCCCGATGCGCACCAGTGTGCGGTCGAGCGGCAGCAAGAAGCTGCCGTCGGCCTTGGCAAAGGTCGAGAAGATCTGCCAGTTGGTATCCCAGAAGTACACGAACGCAAACGGCACGGGCATTGCGCTGGTATCCACGACGCGGCCGGTATAGGTCTTCGTGGGGGTTCCGATGATCCGGGTCAGCACCTCGTTGAAGCCCGCGGGCACCGTGCACTTATCCGTAGGAATCATCCGGTAGTCGAGTTCCGAAAAGCGCGTGGCCACCAGACGCGGCACCAGGGCCTCGGGGTCGTCTTCGGCGGGCTCGGCTTGGGTCGCGTACCAATAGGTGTACAGGCCGAAGTGATCGCCTCCGCATCCACCGTAGTGCACCGACGAGAACGTCCACCAGTGCAGGCCCTGGAAGCCGCAATCCAGGGACATGTCGTACATCCCTTTGAAGGGGATCGCCGGATCGCCCAGCAGGAACGCCACCTGGTCCGCCTCGTTACCCATGGGGCGGTTGGCCTCGATCACGTGCCCCCCGCCGTCCACGCACCCATCACGCAGCAACCCCATCTGGAGGTCGTTGAGCACGTAGTGGGCGGGGTCCAGATCCAGCCCGTTCGGGAACGTGTTCAACCCGGTCTCACCGAAGATCATGGGTTTCCTGGGGCCACAGGTCACGGCCTGCACGGCATACACCGGACGGGTGAGGATGAGAGGTGTGTACCCCGCGGGCACCGGGGCCACGACGCAGTTCGCGCTGTCGTCGATCGCAGGGGCTGGACAGCGTCCCGCCTCCACGCCCGAGTAGGTGTGATAAAACCGCGCTATCCCGTCCTGGGCCGTGTACATGAAGCCGGTGGTGTCGGGGGGCGCAAAGCCGACCAGGCACAGGTTGTCCTGCAGGGTGGTGCCAATCGGGCAGTCCTTACCCTGGGGCAATACGAAGAACCACGGTTGATCCCGCATCACGGGCGTGTCCCGGCCCACAACGAACGAACCGACCTTGCAGTTCGGGTCAGCCCAGCCGATGGGACAGTCAGGCGGATCGCCGATGGGCGTGTAGTAGAAGCCGTCCGACCAGATCCACCCCTCGGCCCCGATCGGGCCCACCGCCACCCGACATTCGAGGCCGTCGTATTCCCCGACAAAGGGACACGCTAGCCCGCATGCACCCATGGCGGCCCGGTAGAGTTGCACCTCCATTTCGACCTTGCCGTGCATGGCGTCGGGCTCGCTCCACGGGGTCCATGGATAGATGTGGTACGAACTGAAGTGGTCGTAAAGAATGAACGGATCCCAATACAGGTCACGGGTGGTGCCCAGACCGATCGTCACAAGGTGGTTCGAATCCGCCCCGGTCAGGGCGTCGAACCAGGCCTTCGAGACCTTCTGTGCCGCGGCCTTGCAGAAGCCCTCTTCCCCACAGACGTCGAACGCCGCCGAGTCCTGATCCACGGAATAGGCGTAGGGCGGCTCGTTGAAGGGGTCGTAGGCGATCAGGTCCGGTTCGTGCTTCAGAGCCGCGGCCAGACGGGACAGGTAGGCCACGTAGTCCGCGTGGTAGGCGGCCAGTTCCTGATCGCCATCGCCGGTCAGCAGGATGGTGCGGATGCCCGCCTCCCCCAACAGCCGGATCGCCTCGCGGACGATTCCGATGCCCACAGCCTCGCCCGGTGCCGTGAACATGTTCAGGCGACACTTCCAGTTCGCGGCGTTGTCGCGCGGTACGTAAGGGTCCGTGACCCGGTAGCAGGGGATGAACGCACCCTGCGCATCGTACTTGATGCCCAGGCCCACGACGCGCACGCTGTTGGCACCCAGGTCCTGGATCCGGGCGATGTGCTCGGAACGGATCATGTCCCGGCATTCGTCCGCGGTGCTGCAGCACTGCCCGGCGGGAATCGTGTCATCCCAGCAGACTCCGTTGTTGTCCGGGAAATACGCGTGGTGGGGGGCCAGGAAGTATTCGAACTCGTAGTCTTCAGGCTGCAGATTCGGGGTGTCCGCATTGAGCAGGCGCGCCCCGATGCCCAGCGAGAAGTTGGTGCCTTGCAAGCCGTAGGGGCGTCCCTCGAGCAAGAAGCGGCCGTCATCCAGGTACACAAACTCGCGACAGTTGGGGGGAAGCTCTGGCGTTTCAGCGGGCAGGTCGGCGGGCTGCACGGTGTCGGTTGTGTCGTCGGGCAGTCCCGCATCGCCTTCATCGCTCGCCCCGGTGTCCTCCAAACCCGGTTCCTGACCATCGACGTCCTCTGGCAACACCTCGCCCGGCAGGTCTTGTGCAACTTCTGGGGCCGTGTCCGTTAAATCGTCCGAGGTCTGGTCCGATGCGTCGGGTCCCGAATCGTCGGGTTGCCAAGCATCGAGCCATGCCTCGCCAGGGTCGACCGCGGACGAGGTGTCATCAACAAGCGCCGTATCATTCGCGGCGTCTGCGGTATCCCCGAAGGGACCTGCGGCCGCAGCCCCCCCTCCGCAACCGGGCAGGGTGCCAATCGACAGCAACATCAGCAGGCCAAACAAACCGGATTCTCGTTTCATCATGGCTGGCATCCTTTCGTCATGTTCCTTGCGGCACGGTGGCCACCCATCGCCGACCGTCGCGCTGGCACATCAAGCAGGCCACGTGACGTCCCGAATAGGCGGCCGGGGGCAACCCCCCGCCTGGAATCAGCCAATGGCCCGCGAAGAACAGCCGTTGTACCTCTGGAAAGCGGCACGGCAGTTGAGTCCGGTAGTTGCGGGGCGTGGGCAGCCACCCCTCGAAGCTGCCCCGGAAGTTCCCGGTGTAACGGCGGAAGGTGTGCGGCGTGGCCACGTCGACCATGCGGATGCGCGAGGAGAGCCCCGGACTGAAGGTGTCGAGCGCGGCCACGACCGATTCGGCCAGGCGGTTCTTCTCGTCCAGGTAGGCCATCCGGTCCGCGGACAGTTCCTCCCACCAGGCGTAGTCGCCCCCCAGCATGGCCACGGCCGCGAGATGTCCGGGCGGGGCCAGCCCTGGGTCGTGGTCGAACGCGTGGAAGGTGAAGCGGGTCAGGTGCAACGGGCCTGCCACGATGGGAGTCGCCAGGGGCAGCGACGTCCCGGACACGCTGCGGACAGCCTCTGGCACAAGACCTTCGATGCCGAGCCCGATCAGCACCAGCCCCGGGAAGGGCTCGAGCGAGGCGGTTCGGGATTCGACGGCCACGCGCAGTTCCTGGATGTCCGTCAGTTCGTGGGTGACGGCATGCAGATCCCCGGCCGACACCACATCGTCGGCCCGGATGTCGGAGCCGTCTTCCAGACGGACGCCCACGGCGCGCCCTTGTTCGACCAGGATTTGGGAGACCCGAGAGCGATAACGGATCTGCCCGCCCAGGTCGAGGTACCGCTTCTCGATGCGGCGCGCGAGCCCCGCGGACCCACCCACGGGATAGCCCGCGTTGTGGTCATGCAGCCAACCGAACGTGGCCAGCATGAACACCAGGGGCATGCCGGGCAGGAAAAACTGTCCGAAGGCCTCGCGCAGGTGCGGGTTCTTGAAGCGCGCCGCAAAGTCGTCGACCGATACGCGATCGTAGCGCAGCACTGCGGGCAGGGAACGGGCGTTGCGCATCAGGGTCATGAACTTGCGATACCAAGGCGTGGTCTCGTCCGGCTCGATCGGGGACAGATCGAGGCGTGCCATGGCGCGAGCCCCGGACACGAAGTCATCGATCACGGCGCGATCCTCGGGGGCCCGCGCCATCAGGTGTTCGCGCAGTCGGTCGAGGTCGGTGTACAACACCACGGGAGGGGCATCGGCGAAATGGACGTCCAGATACACGTCGTGGTCCACGAATGTCATGTTTTCGAGGACCCCCAGTTCCTGCCACATCTGGTGCAGCGAGTTCCCCGGGCGGCTTCCCACCAGCCAGTGCACGCAACCGTCCACGGTGAAGCCTTTGCGGTTCCACGAGGTGCACAATCCTCCGGGCAGGTTGTGCGACTCGAAGATCGTGGTCTCGTAGCCATTCATGCGCAGGTAGCAGCCTGCCGACAACCCCGCGATGCCGGCACCAATGATGGCCACGGAACTCATTTGTGTCTCCCATGCTGATGTGACCGTCCCAAGGATAGCGCGGAATCCAGGGGCAGTCACCGGATTCCCGGTCGTTCACGTTTTGGAGTGCGGTAGCTTGCTACCGCTTTGACGGCAGCCCGTTAAGCCTCGGCGCGCCAAAGCGCAAGCAAGCTTGCGCACTCCAGAATCCGTCTCGGTGAATCCGTGTCGGTGAATCCGTCTCGGCGAATCCGTTTCGATGCTCGCGGGGGGAGCTACGGCGCCGGCGCGCAGTCGGCTTCGTCGTCGAAGTGGTTGTCCGGATACTCGTTCGCGCAGAAGGCGTTGCATACGGCGTTGTTCTGCCACCCGCAGGGATCGCTCGCATCGCACGTGCAGTTCGTGTACAGCCCGTCCAAGCATTCCCCGATCGTGTTCGTGCAATCCGAATCGCACAAGCAGGTGGCTCCTTCGAAGCCCGGCGTGACCAGGGTGTGACAGGTCCCCGAGGGATAACCGTCGTCCTTGCACAATCGGTCGCAATCCCACGCCCGCCAGTGCAGCCGGGTGGCATCACACACGCACAAGCCCGTTGCCGGGGCCGCGTCCAAACAGGACCACTCGGCGGTGGCAACGTCGCAAGGGCCGAAGCAGTCCCCCGCAGGCCCGACGCGCGCCACCACGTCGAAGGCTCCCGCGTTCCCCGTGGTTGCGGCATCGATGACCAGGAACCAGTCTTCGTCGGCCGTGGCCACACCGGCGACGTAGCCCAAGCCCGACCCCAGGCACGATGCCGGGGTCGTTGGGTTGCGGGTCAGCACCAGCACCGGGGTGAAGCCCACGGCGCGCTTGACCTCGACCTCGACCACGTCCCCGCTGTTCACTGGAATGCGGTAGTACACGTCCGCGCCGGCCAGATCCACCGTCACGCACGTCCCGATCGCGGGCTGGTGCTCGCTGTTCGCCCCGACCAGGGTCCCGCTGACCGCCACCCCGGAGGCCAGCGTGACCGCCCCGGCCACCAGATCGTTTTCCGGCGCCGTCACCTCGGCCACCTCCACCGTGAGGTCGAACCAGGTCTCGTCGTCGAGCAGGAAGGAATCCACGATCAGATACAGATTGACCGCGGCATCCGTCCCATTGACCCACGACAACGCCTCGGTCCCGGCCGACAACACGACGTCCGCCCCAGCCACGCAGGTGGCGTCGGGACTCGCACAGTCCGTGACCGCGTACAACTGCGCATCGAACGGCGCGCTGACGCTCGCGGATACCGCGTGATGGGCCGGCACCTCCACGCGGAACGCCTGGTCCTTGCCGGCCGCCGCCCAATCCACGCACGTCGACACGGCGTAGTCGTTGGCGGCGTACATCAGGTCATGGCGCTCGGTTCCCGATGCGGCCAGCGGCGCCCCGCCACAGGTGTCCGCAGCCACCGGCGTCGCCACATCCACCCGCAGCACGTAAGGGGTGCGGGCCATGCCGTAGACATAAGGGGACTGCGTCACCTCGATCACTACGTCCTCGTCCACGCTGGCCACGTAACCGAACAGAATCGAGAAGAAATAGCCCGAGGGGTCGATGTCGTCGTTCTCCCATCCCTCGATCGGCGTGCCGTCGGCGGTCAGCAGGCGCAGGAAGGTGTCCGCGTCACGGTCGCACAGGGGCTCGGTGCGCACGTCCAAGACCTGCCCCGCGTCCAGAGATACCCGGAACAGATCGCGGTCCGCTGCGCCATTCGAGGGATACAGGGACGCGGACACGCGATGGACCTCCGGTCCCAGCACCTGAGCTTGCGCCACCGTCCCGTTG
>CAYRIB010000051.1:15875-19285 GCA_964424165.1 uncultured Myxococcales bacterium
CCCCATTCCTCGACGCAGGTACCCTCGGCACAACTGGCGGTCTCGCAGTCTGCCACGCAGCGGTCCACGCCACCCACGTCGCGGCACACGCCGCTCAGGCAGGCATAGTTGCCCAGGCATGGCGCGCCGAGGGCATGTTCCACCTCGTCCTCGCGCACGCAGATCGACATTTCATCGTCGTCGGGGAAGGCCCCCAGGATGCAGCGCAGGCCCTCGGGGCAGTTGCTGACCTCGCCGAGTTGAATGCAACTGTCGCTGCAATATCCGTCATGGCAGTAGCGACGCTTGCAGTCGGCCTGCATCTGGCAGAATTCGCCCACCTTGAGACTACCCGTGGGCACGCAGTAGTTCGGGTGGATGAAGCCCGCGTCGTCCCCATCGCTGCGGCAGCGCCCGCACGGCTCGCACAGGTCGTCGTCGGCCTTGCCGTTGGCCCCAGTGCACGGCGACGCGCAGAACTTATCGGTCCCGGCCTGCAAACAAAGGGTGCTTTCGCAGTCCTCGTCCAGATTGCACGGCGCATAGGCGGGCAGCGACCCATCCCGCGGCAGGGTTCGGTCTTCGTTGAGCGGTTTGCACACGTGGCGCCCGGCCATGAGCACGCACGCCATGTCATCGGGGCACACAGGAAGATCAGGGCCGCACCGCCGGCTGCACCAGGTCGTCCACTCGTCGCCCCAGGACAGGCAAAGCCCCCCCTCGCACTCCGCATCCACGTTGCAGGGGAAATTCGTGGGCTGAGCATAAACGCGGTGATCGCAGGTGCCGAAGCCCTGGCACTGGCCCGCCATGCAAAGTCCGCTGCCTTCGACGCCCTCACGCGCCGCGCAGGTTGCGCCATCCGGTCGCGGATCGAACACGCAGGCTTCGGTCTCGTGATCGCATCGCCCGTTCTCGAAGCAGGGGTTCTCTGACTCACAGCGTTTGGGCACCGCGGCCTGGCACACCCCGTTCATACAGCGACCGCGTTGCATGCAGGGGCGTGGTGCAATGCCGCAGAATTCGCCCTTGTTGATGGGGTGACAGCCGTCACAGCATTCGGTTTCGGCGTTGCAGGCACAACCCACGCCATCCGGCCCCGCTTCCTGATCGATGGTGTCTTGTGGCGTTTCGGAGGGCGGAAGGGCAATCTCGCCGCCTCCGCAGGCCGACATGGTGATCCCGATGGCCGTCGCAATGGCACACAGAAGCATGGAGTACAGGCGCGTCATGATGGTGCTCTCCGTTTCAACCGGCGTCGATGACGTTAGAAGCCTATGGCAAGAGGCGGTCGCTGTCCAGCGAGCAAAGCGATGAGCAATCCGCCCCGATGATCTTCGATGATTTGGAAGGGGTCATTTGCCATTGACGGCGGCCCCGGGAAGCACCACTCTGTGACCGATTGCAGGCGCGTTGTCCAAAGCGCGCGGCCGGATGGATGGAAGGGGTTAGGAGGAGCACCCATGGCGACCGTACATGTGACCAAGGAAACGTTCGAAGATTTGCTCAAGACCAACGACATCGTTTTGTTGGACTTCTGGGCCGAGTGGTGCGGACCGTGCCGGATGTTTGCCCCGGTGTTCGAGGCCGCGTCGGAACAGCACCCCGACATCGTATTCGGCAAGGTGGACACAGAGGCCGAACAGGAACTGGCCGGGGCCTTCCAGATTTCATCGATCCCGACCCTGATGATCTTCCGCGAACGCGTGCTGTTGCTGGCGCAACCTGGCGCGCTGCCGGCCGAGGCGCTCGATCAGTTGATCGCGCAGGTCAAGGGGCTGGACATGGACGAAATCCGCAAGGAAATCGCTCAGCAGCAGGCCGCCCAGCCGGACGAAGAACCGACCGCATGACACGCGCAGGGTGCAGGCACCTGGGTCCGTCGAAAGACGCGACACCCCAGGGTCACAAACTGACCTGGGGCTGCACCACCCGCTCAATCCGCTCGACTTCGTATCCCATGCCTTTCAACCGCTCGAGGATGCCATCGTACACCCTGTTTTCCATGGTGGGCGTGCGACTGAGGATCCAAAGATAGTCGCGACCCGGGTGGCCGACGACCGCATACTCGTAATTCGCGCCCAGTTCCACGATCCAGTAATCCCCCCAGAACGGCCGGAAGAAGCTGACCTCGAGCTTCGCATTGGTCGTGCGATCGACCACGCGGGCCCTGCCCTTCGCCACCTTCTCTTTGCCGCTCAGGGACCCCAGCCAGCAGCGGTTGATCACGTCGATGTCCCCGTCATCGCGGGCCGCGTACGTGGCGGTCGAACCCGTGCAACCCTTCTGGAACCGCTGGGGGAAGCTGGCGATGTCGAACCAGCGTCCAAGATACCGGTCCAGATCCACGTGCGCCACGGTCTGAAGCTCGGGCAATCCCAAACGCTGCGTCGTCGTGCTCGAGCATCCCGTCACCAGAACCAGGACAAAACAACAGGCTACCAGGCGCATGATTTCCTCCTGTATTCATCACCGATCCGGAACATGCCGGCATCCGGCCCGAATTGTCAATCGTCCCGTCGCCTGGGCCGCTTGACCCCGCCCCCTGAACAATGCAAGGATCGACGCCGTGAAACTGGTCCGGAGGTCCCCGCTTTCATGAAGATCGCAATCATTGGCGAAAACTATTACCCCACGGTCGGCGGCATTCAGGAACACATCCTGCATCAGGCGACGTACCTGCGCTCGCGCGGCCACGATGTGCGCATCGTGACCGGAATGCCCAAGGTCGATACCTGGGCCGGCCCCCGCGACCCGGACTGGGTGGTCCGCATCGGTCGTTCCGTTCGCTATGGCGTGATGGGCACGTACACCCTGGCCACCCTGGACCCGCTGAGCGCCCGGCGCCTGTCCCGCCTCTTTACCGCCGAGAAGTTCGACCTCATCCACGTGCACGGACCGTTCGACCTCGGCTTGCCCATGCTGGCCTATCACCTGTTCCGGGGCCCGAAGGTGGCGACCTTGCACTCCGCGTTCGAGCACTCGTGGGGCCGCACCCTCATGGCGCCCTGGCTGCGCCACGTCCTGCATCGCACGGATGCGGTGATTGCGGTGTCGCCGCTCGCGGCCTCCACGATCGGGCGCTATGCCCGCTTCGACCACACGATCATCCCCAACGGCGTCAACGTGGCCACGTTCGCGGCCGGGCGGCGCATGTCCCGATTCGACGACGGCCGACGCAATATCGTTTATCTGGGCCGTATCGAGCCCCGCAACGGTCTGGACCTTTTGTTTCAGGCGCTTCCCGAGATCAAAGCGGCCGTCCCTGATGCACGTGTGGTGGTGGCCGGCGCGGGTCCCCAGCGCGAGGAGTACGAGGCCCTGCTGACCCCCGAAATGCGCGAGTCCGTCACGTTCCTGGGCCTGATCCAGAACGAGGAGCGTCCCGACGTTTACGCGACCGGGCATTGCTTCGTGCTGCCCGCGCGCTT
>CAYRIB010000052.1:0-6665 GCA_964424165.1 uncultured Myxococcales bacterium
CTGGCCAACTGGATGATCCCTGGCAAGATGGTCAAGGGCATGGGCGGTGCCATGGACCTGGTGGCTGGCGCGCGCCGCGTGATCGTGGCCATGGAGCACACGGCCAAGGGGGCTGCGAAGATCCTGCCCGAATGCTCGCTGCCGCTAACGGGCAAGCGATGCGTGCACCTGATCGTCACGGACCTTGCGGTCATGAAGGTGACCGAGCAGGGGTTGGTGCTGACCGAGACCGCACCGGGCGTGACCGTGGACGAGATTCGCGCCGCCACGGCCGCGCCGTTCACCGTGGCGCCGGACTGCCACGAGATGCGCCTCTAGCACCCCGGGGGACCATGTCGGTGATCGAGCGTCTGCGCGCATCCTCCTACGTCCCGGACCTCGATCGCGAGACCGTGACGGTGCTGCTGAGCATCCCGGTAATCATGGTGACCCTGTGGTACTTCGGGCAGCCGCGCTTTTTCCACGCGTCGATTGCTCCGCACCTGCCCCCGGGCCTGCCGTTCGAACGCCTGCTGCCGTTCTTCTACTTTTCGGGCTGTCTGGTGCTGCTGCGCAGCGTAGTGCCGTGGCTGCTGGCGTTGATCGTCACGAAGCGTCGGCCCCGCGATTACGGATGGAGCTTTTCGGGTACCTTCGACGTGTGGTGGGGATACGTGGCCCTGTTCGTGATCGTCACCCCGTTCATCTGGTATGCGAGCACCCTGCCGTCGTTTCTGCAGCGCTACCCGTTCGGCCACGAGGCGTTCGTAGACAACAGCATCCCGCTGCTCGACTTCGTGGCGTATCAGTTCGCCTACCTCATGATCTTCGTCAGCGGCGAGTCGTACTGGCGCGGGTTCGTGCTGTTCGGGCTCGAACGCCGCTTCGGGTACCACGCGATCTTAGTGATGGTCATTCCCTATTGCATGACCCACTTCGGCAAGCCCGTGGCCGAGGCCTACGCATCGATCCTGGCGGGCACCGCCCTGGGGTATCTGGCCTTGCGTCATCGATCATTCTGGCTGGGGGTGGCCGTGCACTATGCCTCTGCGCTCTTGATGGACGTCCTGGCGATCCACGCCCGGGGCATCCGGATCCTGCCATGAAGGCCATGGCCATTGACCTGGGCACGGTGCGCTGCGGTATCGCGGTGTCCGACGGGCTGGGGATGCTGGCCACCCCGCTCCCGGCCTTGGCCGTGGGCCACGGGCGCGACCTGGCCGAGCGTCTGGCCGCGGTGATTGCGGAGCACGGCGTGGACGTGGTGCTGATCGGACACCCTTTGAACATGGACGGCACGGACAGTCCCCGCAGCCGCGCGGCCGAGACCATGGCAGCGCGACTGGCCGGGCTGACGCCGGTCCCGGTGGAACTGTTCGACGAACGCTGGACGTCGGTGGAGGCCTCGCGTCGCCTGCACGAGGCGGGGCACAAGGCCCGTGACCAGCGTCAGCGCATCGATTCGGCCGCGGCCGCGGTACTGTTGCAGGCGTGGCTGGATGCCCGGGCATCCGCGGGCCCCCGGCGGGGACGGGCGCGACCCCGATCGCGAGAGCAGGCAACCGTATCCTCGCCTTCTCCCGGGACCGGCCACGAGATTGCGCCGGCCGCCGTGGTAATCTCCAACCTGTTCAAGGACTTCGTTCCACCCCTGCGCTTGTCGCGCCTGCTCACGTTCCGGTGGGCGCGCGAGCACATCCGTGCCATCGAAGGGATCTCGCTGACCGTTCCGATGGGTACGGTCCATGCCCTGGTGGGGCCGAACGGCGCGGGCAAGACCACCTTGATCAAGTGCGTGTGCGGCCTGCTGCAACCGAACCGTGGCACCGTGCGGGTGCAGGGGCTCGATACTTGCCATCACGGCACGGGCGTGCGCCGCGAAGTCGGTTACTGCATCACGGATCACCGCAGCTTCTACTGGCGCCTGTCCGGACGCGAGAACCTGCGCTTTTTTGGCACGTTGCAGGGACTGACCGGTGCGGTGCGGGAAGCGCGGGTCGAGGCGATGATTCGCACGCTGGAACTGGCGGACGTGGCCGAGCGGCAGGTGATGTCCTATTCCGAGGGAATGAAGCAACGCCTGAGCCTGGCACGGGCCCTTTTGCACGAGCCATCGGTGCTGTTGCTCGACGAGATCGGGCGGGGGCTCGATCCTCGGCTTCGCGAAAAGGTCTACACCCTGCTGCGCGACCGGTTGGTGCGCGAGCGTGGCATGACCATCCTCATGGCCTCGCACAACCTCGACGAGGTGGCGGCCCTGGCCGATACCGTGCACGTGATTCAGGGCGGACGAATCGTGGGTTCGGGGTCCTTTGATGCGATGAAGAAGCGCATCGACGAGGTATTTTCGGACCATGCTGGCCAAGGCTAGGGCATTTTTGCGACGCGACTTCCTGTCGCAGTGGTCGTACAAGTTCGGGTTTTTGTACGACCTGGCGTCGCTGTTTTCTTCGGTACTCACGCTCTACTTCGTGGGCCGCCTCTTCGGGCAGACGGCGCCCGCGTCGGTAGCGGCTTACGGCACGGACTACTTCACCTTCTCACTGATCGGCATGGCGTTTCTGGACTACATGTGGGTGTCGATGCGCACGTTCGCTCAGCAGGTCCGCATGGCCCAGTTCATGGGTACGCTCGAGGCCATGATGGCCACGACCACGCACCCCTTCCTGATCATCCTTGGGTCCGCGGCCTATCCCTACGTATGGACCACGCTCCGATCCGCGGTATTTCTGGGGCTTGGGGTCGGGTTGTTTGGTGCGCGGTTCGGCGACGTGCACGCGGGGTCGGTGATGATGTTCCTGGCGCTGATCGTGCTGTGCTTTGGTGGCATCGGGATCGTATCCGCGGCCATGACGCTGTATCTGAAGCAGTCCGACCCGCTGACCAGCCTGATCGGGGGGGTGTCGTTTCTGTTCGGAGGCATCGTTTACCCGGTGCAGAGCCTGCCTGGCGCCTTGCAGGACGTGGCCTGGGTGTTGCCCATGACCCACGCGGTCGAAGGACTGCGCCTGGCCCTGCTCGGCGGGCAGTCGCCGGTGGAACTGGCCCCGCATGCCCTGGTTCTGCTGGGATGGGCAGCGCTTGCGTTTCCGTTGGCGTTCTTCGCCCTGTCGCGCGTGCTGCGCATTCTGTCGCGCGAGGGCAGTTTCGGTGCGTATTGACAAGGGGCTGTCGCGCGCCGGACAATGGCGCGCATGAAGGTCGTCTGCATACGGCCGGGGTTGTGGGCCAAAGCCACCAGTCCCCTGCTGTCCTTTACGCATCAGGAACCCCTGGCACTGGCCATCCTGGCAGGGCTGACCCCGAACCATGTCGATTTCTCGGCCGTGGACGACCGGTTCGAACCCATCCCCTACGAGGTTCCTTGGGATCTGGTGGCGCTGTCGGTCGGCACGTTCGAGGCCCGTCGGGCCTACGCGATCGCAGACGAATTCAGGCGCCGTGGCAGGCGGGTCGTCATGGGGGGATTTCATCCCACGTTCTGCCCGGACGAGGCCTTGGAACATGCGGATGCGGTTGCCATCGGGCAGGCCGAGGGGACCTGGACCGCGATCCTGGCCGATGCGGCCGACGGGGTATTGAAGCCGCGTTACGAGTGTCCCGAGCAGGTATCGCTCGACGGGGTTCTGCCCAACCGCCACGTGTTTGCGGGCAAGCGGTACGCCCCGATCAGCGTGGTCCAGTCGGTGCGTGGATGCCGGTTTGCATGCGACTTCTGCGCCATCCAGGCCTTCTACCGCAACCGCTTGTATCGCCGGCCCGTGGCCGATGTGCTGTCGGAACTGCGTGCCGCGGGTCGTCGGCGCGTCTTCTTCGCGGACGACAACTTGATCGCGGACCGCGATGCGGCGAAAGAACTGCTGATTGCGATCCGCCCGCTGGGGCTGAAGTGGACCACCCAGATCAGCATCGACGTGGTTGATGACCCCGCCTTGATGGATTTGCTGGTGACCAGTGGTTGCCAGTCCGTGGTCATCGGGCTCGAATCCCTGCACGAGGATAACCTGGGGCAGATGCGAAAGGGCTGGAGCCGCGTGTCCGAATACGGCGACCGCCTCGCAGCGCTGCGCCAACGTGGGATCATGGTCTACGGCACGTTCGTGTTCGGCTATGACCACGACACCCTCGATTCCGTGACCACCACCCTCGAATTCGCGCTGCGCCACAAGCTGTTTTTGGCCAATTTCAACCATCTGCTGCCCTATCCGGGCACGCCGTTGTACCGCCGTCTCGAAGAGTCCGGACGCCTGCGCTATCCGAAATGGTGGCTGGATCCGCGCTATCACTGGGGCGACGTGGCGTTCATTCCGAAGAACATGGCACCCGACGAACTGGCCGATGCTTGTCACCGCGCGCGATCAACATTCCACAACATTTTCAACATCCTCGGGCGGCTTCTGGATCGTCGGGCCAATGGGCGAAATCTGGACAACATCTGGACGCACCTGCTGGCGAACCTGGTGTCCCGCGGGGACATTCGGCAAAAGCACCGCCGGTCGCTGGGCACGGGTGCACGCGGGGTCCACTTGGACGGGGCAGGGGAGGGGGCATGAGGATCACGTTCATCAAGCCGAACATGGGCCTGGTCCATGGACGACCCTATCTGGATGCGGGACGCATGGAACCCCTGACCTTCGCGGTGCTCAAGGGCCTGACGCCCTCGCGGCACGAAACCGTGTTGTATGACGATCGCTTCGAGGCCATTCCATACGACGACCCCACGGACCTGGTGGCCATCAACACCGAGATCTATACGGCGCGCCGAGCCTACGAGATCGCGGACCGCTACCGTGAACAAAACGTGCCCGTGGTGCTTGGGGGCTATCATGCGACCATGATCCCGGACGAGGCCGCGGCCCATGCGGACGCCTTGCTGCTCGGGGACGCGGAAGGCCTGTGGGCAGGGATGCTCGACGATGCCGAGGCCGGTCGCTTGCGGCCCCGCTACGACGGCCGTGCGATCTTTGGGGACGAGGGCGTCAACCTTTTGCAGGGGGTGCGCACGGATTGGAGCATCTTCGCGGGCAAGCGGTACTTGCCGGTGCGGCTCACGCAGTTTTCGCGCGGGTGTCGCAATCGCTGCGAATACTGCGCCACGGGCAACATCTATCGCCGGCGCTTTCGGCATCGGCCGGTTGACGAGGTGGTCGGTGAGTTGCGGGCGGACGGGGCTCGTTTCGTGTTCTTCGTGGATGACAACATCGTTGGGGATCTGGAGGCGGCGCGCGCGTTGTTCACGGCACTCAAGCCCTTGAAGATCAAGTGGTTTTCGCAGGCGGACGTGACGTTTGCCGCGGACCCGGCACTGATGGACCTGATGCTCGAAAGCGGGTGCGTAGGCCTGGTCGTGGGCTTCGAATCCCTGAACCCCGAAAACCTGCGCCTGATGAACAAGACCTGCAATCTGGCCCTCGAAGGCTACGACGCCACGGTCGAGCGAATCCGGCAGGCCGGGCTCTTGACCTGGGCCGCATTCCTGCTCGGCTACGACGCCGAGACGCCCGATACGGTACGGGCCACCTGCGACTGGGCCCTGTCCAAGAAATTTGCGTTTTCGGCCTTCAACATCCTGATGCCCTACCCCGGCACCCCTTTCTACGATCGAATGAAGGCCGAAGGGCGCCTGCGCTTCGGGGATGCCTGGTGGTTGCACGACGACTACCGGTTCGGGATGACGGGCATGATGCCCTTGCACTGCACGCCCGAGGCACTCGAAGACGCCTGTGACGAGGCCCGCATGCGGCACAGTGCGCCGCTGCAAATCCTGCGGCGGGCATTCGATCGCAAGACGCACATGAAGGACCTGTGGAGTCTGGCCACGTATTTCGCGTACAACCCGCTGTTTCGGCGCGAGATGCTCAAGAAGCGACAGATGATGCTGGGCTATCGGGGGCTCGAGCGCACGCCCGCCTAGATTTGTCCGGGGTGCGCGGATGGGCTAGAATCGGCCACGAATCGGAGGTTTTCGCCATGACCCTCGTCACGGCCGCCACCATGCGGGAACTCGACCGGATGACCATCGAGGACATCGGGATTCCAAGCATCGTCTTGATGGAAAGCGCGGGTGCGGGGTGTGCACGGATCGTGGCCGCAGAAATGGCGGCGCGGCACCTGCGCACCGTGGCCGTGCTGTGCGGTCCTGGAAACAACGGGGGCGACGGTTTCGTGGTGGCAAGGCACCTCGCGGATCGGGGGTTCGAGGTCACGGTCGTGCGGTGTACGGTGGGGACGCTGTCCAAAGACCCGGCGATCTGCTTTGGGACGTTGTCGGCCTTCCCGTTGCGGGTGGTTGCGCTGGGCCAGGATCTGCCGCCGGAACGGTTGCGCGGATTCGACTGTGTGGTGGATGCCGTTTTCGGGACCGGTCTGACCCGGAACGTGGACGGGGCCCTGGCACAGGTCATCGATGCCGCGAATTCGCTGGCCGCCTTGAGGATCGCCATCGATGTTCCATCCGGGGTGTGCTCGGATACGGGGCGCATTTTCGGGACGGCCTTTCGGGCCGATGTGACGGCCACGCTGGGGGCGGCCAAGATCGGACTGTTCGTGGGTTCGGGCCGCGAGTTTGCAGGACGGGTCACGGTCGTGCCCATCGGGATCCCAGCCGAGGCCATCGCGCGAACACGGGATGCGCATCTTCTCGATGGCAAAGACGTGCGCGCGGCATTCCCCCGGCGCGCGGCCGA
>CAYRIB010000052.1:6765-19277 GCA_964424165.1 uncultured Myxococcales bacterium
CAGGACCATCGCGTGCAGGCGGCGCAGGATCTGGCGGCCTGGTCGGGCGCCACGGTCGTGCTCAAAGGGGCGGGGACCATCGTGGCCTCGATGGGCATGCCTCTTGCGGTCAATGCCTCGGGCGGGCCTGCCCTGGCCAAGGCCGGGTCTGGCGACGTGCTGTCCGGAATGGCCGGGGCGCTGCTGGCGCGCGGTGTGATGCCGCGGGATGCGGCCCTGGCCGCGGTTCATCTGCACGGGTTGGCTGGGGATCGGGCGGCCATTCGTCTGACCGAGTGGGGCGTGGATGCCACGGACGTGATCGCGGCCCTGCCCGAAACCTTGTCGTGTTTGGGGGTGGCATGAAGAGCATCGTTCCGTTTGTGGCCACCATGCGGCCCGCACAGTGGGTCAAGAACCTGTTCGTGGCCGCGCCCGTGCTGTTTGCCAAGAGCCACACGGCCGAGGACCCGGGCCTTTTGTGGTTTGCCGTTCTGGCCACGGTGGTCTTCATCCTGTTGTCCGGTTCTGTCTACGTGATGAACGACCTGCTCGACGTGGAACGCGACCGCCTGCATCCGCTGCGCAAACAGCGACCGCTGGCGAGCGGCCGGTTGGGAATCACCGAGGCTGTGGTGGGGTCTCTCGTCATCCTGGCCATGGCCTACACGATCGGCTTCTTTCTGGGGGCATCGTTCGTGATGACGGCCACGGCCTATCTGTTGCTGAACGTGGCCTACAGCCTCACGCTGAAGCACACGGCGTACGTGGACGTGCTGTGCATCGCATCGGGCTTCTTGATGCGCATTCTGGCCGGCTGCTTCGCGATCGCGCTGCCCCTGGCCGAGATCTCTTGGCATCTGTTGCTGTGCACCTTCCTGGTAGCCCTGTTTCTGGCACTGGGCAAGCGGCGACACGAACTGGCCACCCTGCCCGCGGACAGCACCACACATCGACCCGTGTTCGATCAGTACGAACTGGGCCACATCGATGTGGGACTCGGGATCGTGGGGACCGTGACCGCAGCGGCTTACGTGTTCTACACGATGTCCCCGCGGACGCAGCACTACTTCGGGAATTCCCGACTGGTCTGGTCGATCCCGTTCGTGGGGCTGGGACTGTTGCGGTTCTTCCAGTTGCTGCGGCGGCCCGACGAGTTGCGCAGTCCCACGGACGTGATGATCCGCGACGGCTGGTTCGTGGGGATCATCGCGGGTTGGGCCCTGGTGGTGGCCTGGGCAATCTATCTATAATTCGGGGGCAACGATGCGCATTGCAGCGGGCTCGGTGGGCGTCTTGGCCCTGATCATCGTGGCGGGATGCGCCTCGTCGCCCGAGGTCAAGCCCTATCGGTTGGCCGCAGATCGCCTGGAGACCGTGGCCGAAAAGCACGCTGGAAACGGCATCTTCGCGTTGCGTCTGAACCCTGCCCGATGCGACGTGCCCCTGTTCGAGGTACGTCTGGATGGCGTCGACTACCGCGTGTTTCTGGAACCGACCGGGCCGGACGGGTTGCCGGCGCAGTTGCAGGCGCGACTCGAAGCCGAGGCGGCCCAGGGAAACGAGGCCGCTTCTGCGACCGTGCGCGGGGTCCTGTCCGATGGGGTGCGGGTAACTCCGACACGTGCTTGGTGTCTGGAATTGAAGGTGCTGTCCATCTGCGAGCCCGAAGGGTGTCCCGTAATCGAATGATGGCCCGATGGCCAAGGCGAGGTGAACGATGCCAGGTCTAGTCGAGTGCGTGCCGAACTTCAGCGAGGGGCGCGATGTCGCGGTGATCGATGCCATCACCCAGGCCATGACGCGGGCCGGGGCCACCCCGCTCGACGTGGACATGGGGGCCGCGGCCAACCGGACGGTGGTCACGGTGGCGGGCACCATCGAGGCCATCGAAGAGGCGGCCTTTCAGGGCATCCGGACCGCGGCCGAGCGGATCGATATGTCGCGGCATCACGGAGAGCATCCGCGCATGGGGGCGACCGACGTGTGTCCGTTCGTGCCGGTATCCGGGGTGACCATGGCGGACTGTGTGGCCATGGCGCGTCGGGTGGGACAGCGGGTGGCGACCGAACTCCAGATCCCGGTCTATCTGTACGAGGATGCGGCCACGTGCCCCGAGCGCCGCAGCCTTGCCGACCTCCGCAAGGGCGAATACGAGGCCCTGCCGGCCAAGATGGCGGACCCTGCGTGGCGACCCGACTTCGGGGATGCCCTATTCAACCCGCGGTCCGGTGCCACGGTGATCGGCGCCCGGGAGTTCCTGATCGCGTATAACGTGAACCTGAACACGCGGGACAAGGCCCTGGCCACGCGCATTGCGATACGCCTGCGCGAAAGCGGTGGCGGTGCGCGGGGGCCGGATGGGGAGCGCCTGCTCGACCCATCGGGCAGTCCGGTCCAGATCCCGGGACTGTTTCGCAACGTGCGGGCCGTGGGCTGGACCATCGAGGAATACGGCATTGCCCAGGTATCGATCAATCTCACGAACTTCCGTCTGACCCCCATGCACGAGGTCTACGAGGAGGCCCGACGCATTGCGGAGTCCATCGGGGTCAGCGTCACGGGTTCCGAGATCGTGGGTTTGGTGCCCAAGGGTGCCCTGCTCGATGCGGGCCGCTTCTATCTCGATCGCGCGGGCCGCTGCCCCGGGGCGTCCGACCGCGAGCTGATCCACATTGCCGTGCGGTCGCTCGGTTTGTCGGACGTGAAGCCCTTCGTGCCCGAAGACAAGGTGATCGAACTGCGACTGCGCCAGGGGCAGCGGACCCTGGTGGACTTGAGTACCCAGGATTTCGTGGATCAGGTCGGTGCGGACTCCGCGGTCCCCGGGGGGGGATCGGTGTCGGCCCTGTGCGGTTCGCTGGGTGCGGCGCTCGCGGCCATGGTGGCCAATTTGACGGTCAAGCGTCCGGAATTCGCCCACCTGCGGCGCGACATGAACAATCTGGCTGTGCGGGCACAGGCGATCAAGGACCGCCTGCTGATCCTGGTGGTCGAGGACAGCGCGGCGTTCGACGGGGTGATGGCCGCGATGCGCCTGCCCAAGGCCACGCCCGACGAAAAGGCCGCACGCGATCAGGCCATCGAAGCGGCCAATCGGCATGCCGCCAGCGTTCCCCTGCAGGTCCTTGGCTTGTGCCGCGAGGTCGCGAGCCTGGCATCCCGCGCGGCCGCGGACGGGTTCGAAAGCTGTCTGTCCGACGCTGGGGTGTCGGCGGCCGCGGCGCTGGCCGGTGCCTGCGGTGCCCATCTCAATGTCCTGATCAATGCCAAGGCCCTGAAGGACCGCGAGGTGGCCGCGGGTTTGTGCAAGGAAGCCAACGATTTGATCGATGCCACGCGCACGCAGGTCGATGCGGTCCTGGCGGGGATTCGTCAACGCATGATGTGATGGGCCTAGTCGAACAGGTCGTCGAACCGCACCGTGAGACCCAGCGACAGCACGTCGATCCCGTTTTCGTAGTGGCCAGCCCCGATCTTGGGCCCCGGTGCCTGGCCCTTGACCTCGCAAGCGGCCGAGTCATAGGGCGCCTGACAGGTCGACATGGGCATCTGCACGAACAGGTCCGATCCCCCGACCGGTACGGTCTGCGAGAGTACGAAGACATGCTCGTAGGCGGCCGATAGGTCCAGTCCCCAGAACGACCACGTGAGCCCGACCCCGACTCCGAAGCGCGGAAACGACATGAAGTCGAGGTTCGTGGTCGCTACAGGGACCGCGCCTGATTCGTAGAAACCGCCGGCCCGCAGGGCCAGGGTCTTCGGGATGACGTTGTAGTCGCCACCGAGGCGCACGCTGACCGTGTCCTTGAACTTGCGGGGAAGGCTGACGTCGTTGATCGGGTGGGCATCGTCGGAGCCCACGTCCTGCTTGATCACCATGGCCCCTTCGAAACGCACCGTCTGGTCGCGCACCTGGGACCAAGCCTCGTAGGCCACGTCCGCCTCGATGTCGAACACGTCGATATCCCCACGGCGGTGGATGTATCGCCCGCCCAGGCGCAGCATCACTGGCAGCACCACGGTGGTATAGGCATCCGGGTCCGAGATGTAGACGCGGCCCTTCTCGTCGAGGTTCTGGAGGAAGCCCTGGGGATACGACTGCGCGACGTTGCCGTGCGCGTCGAACTGCACGGGCATGGGGCGCAGCATCAGCCCGAACGACAGGTAGTCGGTCGGACGGTACATGGCTCCGACCAGCATGGCGAATGCGAAACGGTCCTCGAAATCGACCGTGACCTTGGCCTCGTAGCCCGACGACGGTCCAAGGCCGTCCCCGAACCAGGCGTTGACCATCTCGGTGTAGCGGGCGTGCATGAGGTCGCCCCACTGAAACGACAGACCGACGTCCAGTTTCGGGTGCAGGCGCGCCCCGACCGAGAGGGTGTAGAAGGCCAGCATCGAGTCCGAGGAAATGAGTTGGAAGCGCTGCGGCCCGTCCTCGGGAAAGCTGGTCTTGCCCACGGCGCTTGGTCCGTAGACGCCCAAAGCGAAGGTCATGTTGTCCAGGCCGAAATCCGTGGATACCACGCCCATCGGCGCGAAGAAGACGCCTTGCGAACTGCTGACGGGGTCGTACTGCTGCGCGGCATCGCGCATCGTGTAGGTGGACTTGTTCCAAATCAGGTTCGAGTTGAACAGGAAGCGGGTGCCGCGCTGCCCGGCAAGGCCAGCCGGGTTGTGATAGATGGCGGTCAGGTCATCGGCCTTGGCGGTGAAGGCCCCGCCGCGTCCCACGGCCTGGGTCCCGTTGTCCGGGTATTCGAAGCCGCCGGCCAAGGCCGACGATGCATGGGCCACGCACAGTGCCGTCAGCGCAGCCAAGCCTCCTCGGGGCCCCCACTTTGTCTGCATCATCGCGTTCGCCTCTGCTTTCCGGGTTTTTCTAAAGACTGCACCGTCTGGCGTCGAATCGGACACCGGTGAGGGCGCGTCAGTTGATGTTCACCTTCTTGCCCTTGATGGTCATGGGGTCCGTGGACTCCATGTTCAGGGTCTTGTCGGTCTTGATGGTCATGGCCTTGGCAGCCTTGATGTTCGTGGTGTCGGTGGATTCCACCTCGAGCTTCTTGCACTTGATCGTGAAGGTTCCCTTCGGGGCCTCGAGCGTGATGTCGCCCTCGGCACTTGTGACCTTGATGTGTTTGTTCGCAATGTCGATGAGGATGCTGTTTTTCGCGTCCTTGTCGCTGATCTCGATCTTTTCCGAGCCGTCTTTGGCATCGATGGTGATCCAGTGCCCGGTGGGTGGTTCGTCGCCCAGCTTCCAACCGGTCTGCATCACGATGCGGGATTCGCCTTCCTTGTCACCGAACCACAGCAAATTGCCCGAACGGGACGAGATCAGGCGAAAGTCGTTCTTGCCGTCCTGGCCGAGGTTGTCGTGGATCACGGTGTCCACGCTGTTCCACAGGCTTCCGATCACGATCGGCCGCCGGACGTCGCCGTGCTCGAACGCAACGAGCACCTCGTCGTCGACCTCGGGCAAAAAGAACGCGCCGCGCTCCTTGCCGGCCATGAAGGTCGCGATGCGTGCCCAGTTGGAGGGAAAGTCCTCCTCGTCGGCGGCATTGGTGTACTGGCTGTCGGACTCCCGGACCCAGGGAAACTTCACCTTGACGCGGTAAAGGCCCTCGGGGTCCTTGTTGTCCGTGACGATGGCGCTGACCACACCATAGATGCGGTTGACCGCCCCCGTACCGCCGAGCAGGTTGTCCATGACACCCTCCAGTCAATCCTTGACCATTAGATGATATCGTTACCGGGTGTCAAGTTCAATTCACGAATAGGAATCGCCGGTCGCGGGAACCAGAAGGGTGAGGTGCCTCGGCAGGATCCGGGCCTGGACGGGCAGTTGCCCGATTTGTTCCCCGTCACAGTCGATTTTTGCGGGCGTCGTGGAGGTGACGGTGACGTTGCGTCCTCGATGCGCTGTGACGCCCTTGCGGGTGAGGTGCCGGCCGCTATAGATGGCGCGTGCCAGCGACCACATGCCCAGGCGGGACAAGTCCCCGATCACCACGATGTCGAGCCAACCGTCATCCGGTTCGGCGCCCGGTGCGATCTGCATGCCCCCCCCGAAGTAGCGGCCATTGGCGATGGCCACGACCACGGTCGGTCCCTGATGCACGACCCGGTCGTCGACCGTGACGGTCATGTCCACGTTTCTGTAGGACAGCGACGCGCGCAAACTCCCAACCATGAACGACCAGCGACCGCCGAGCGCCTTGCTGGAACGGTTGACGTAGTGCACGACCAGGCCGGACAACCCCATGCTGGCCACGTTCACGAACGGGCGTTCCTGCACGTCGCCCTGGTGGTTTCGGAACGTGAGTTCACCCATATCCACCCGACGCACATGCTCTGCACGCAAACCGGCAATGAAGTCGCCGGCGGCGCGTGGCAGGTCGAAGGTGCGTCGGAAATCGCCGCCGGTGCCGCTGGGCAGGATGGCCAGATGGGGGGCAGGCGCGGAATTGGAGGCTTTGACCCATTGATGGATTCCCGTGACCACCTCATTCAACGTCCCGTCACCGCCGCACGCCACAATGACGTCGGCGCCGGCACGAATGGCATCCTGGGTCAGGCGAACCGCGTCCAAGGGGGCTGCGGTCCACGCGAAATCCATCGAGGGCCAGGCTTGGCGCAGCAACGGAAGCATCGCGGCGAAACGTCCGTGCGTTGCCCCGTTGGCGCTTCGTGGATTCACCACGAAGAAGGGATGGGTGATGCTCATTTCCGCCCCGGCTTTCGGCGGGGTGGTCTGCCGTCCTTTCCGAGCCATCGGGCGATCACCGTGAGGAAATCCAGGACCTCCACCGGGTCGGTGGCCACCGAGGCCATGTGCGCAGCGCAATTGGTGCTTCCGGAAACCAGGGTCGTGGCACCGGCGTCCTTGGCCATGGCCAGCACGTTGGCGGCGGCCCGTCTGGCCGCCTCTTCGGACACGCGCTCCCAGGCCCCGCCCGCGCCGCAACACACCGCGTCGCGCCGGTTGCGCCGCAGCTCCAGAGGCGGCTGCCCCAGGATGTGCGACAGGACTTGACGGGGCATGTCTTGCAGCCCCAGGTGACGCCCCAGAAAGCACGAGTCGTGATAGGCGGCACGCAATTCCAAAGGCGCGCGCTGCATCCGCTGAATCAGGGGGGCCATCAGTTCGAGGGCCAGCACCACCCGTGGCGTGAATGTGACCCCTGCGGCCGCATACAGGTTCTTCAAGGTGTGGGCACAGCACGGGGACAGCGCCACCACCACCTTGTAGCGGCGCAGGGCGGCGACCACCCGCGTCGCCTGCTCACGGAAGGCCGACCGGTACCCTGCGGCATGCAGCGGATAGCCGCAGCACAGAGCGGCCTCGGGAGCCGCTGCGACGAAGCGGATGTCCAGGGCGTCGAAGCTGGCGAACAGGTCCAAGATGAGCGACGGGTTCTTCAACAGGGCCGCACACCCCGGAAACAGCACGGCCTGCGCGTCGTGCACCTGATAGCGTTCGGGCACGGTCCGGGCCAGGGCTTGGGCCAACAGAGTCTGGTCCATCTCGAACAGCGCCTGGTCGAAGGGACGGACCCCTTGCTCTACCAGGCGTGACCGGATCTCGCACAGGGCCGCGGGCACATCCACTTCATGGCGGCACCCGTCATGACAGCTCAGGCAACCGGTGCATTGGTACAGGGCCCGCATTGCATCGAGGCTCGGGGCCATCCGTTCCCGGTCCAGCAGGTACGCCGTCAACATCTTGCCATAGGGCGAAAACGTCGTGGAACCGGTGGCCGTCACGACGGGGCAACGGTCCAGACACAGATCCGGACAATGGGCACACAGATCGAAAGCGCCCTTGCCCAGCGGTTTGCGGGAATCACCATCCATCATGCACCTCGCGCTTGCCCCGGCTATCCCTTCCTGCCGTCTTCATCGCCGCCTTCCCGGTTGCAGTTCAACACCAGATCCGGGTCCAGACACCTCTTGAGCCGCAGGGCTGCCGCGGTCAGCACCGGGTCGGGTTGAATCGTCATGCGCCGGACCAGATCCTTGGCAAAGGCCTGGGATTCCTCGCGACAGACCAGACGCAGCAAGGCCCCTTGGGCAGTCGCATCCGAGACGACCGCGTCGGGTACCGCGGGCTTGGGGTCATCGGAAAGACGTTGCAGGCAGGCCACGATCTCGCGCCACGGAAGGAAGCGTTCGACCACAGGATGCTTCGATGCCCCGTTGATGCGCTCCTCGTTCCGACTGGCGGTCTCGGTGGCCTTGCCCTCGGCCATGAGCCGTCGGACGATCGCCATGTCGCGCGACACGGCCTCGCGGGTTCCCCCGAACTGGAAGACCATGCGGGCGGCTCGGGTCGCATCCGTGCTGATGCCTCCCTTGATGCCGACGATGCTCCAAAGCAGGGCCGACTGACGCCGCAATACCGCCTGGACCAGCGGTACCGCATCGGGGGCCTCCGGTGTGGTATAGACCAGGGTCTCGGACACGGCCGGCAGGGGAAACACCCTCAGGCAGGCTGCGGTGATGATGCCGTGGCTGCCATGCCCCCCCAGGAAAAACGCCAGCGGATCCGGCCCCGCAGCCCTTCTGGGGCAGGGGCGCGCCATGAACACCGTGCCGTCGGGCAGCACGGCCGACAGCCCGATGCAGTTCTCGCGCAACGTCCCATACAGCGGACTGCCTTCCCAGGGCGGCGTGGTGGCCAAACAGTCCCCGAGCCGCCCTGCCTTCCGGGTTCGCGGCCAAATGCCCAAAGTCAGGTTCTTTTCGACCAGGTAGTTTTCGAGTTGATGAATCGGGATGCCGGCCTGTGCCGTCACGGTGCCCGACACCGGGTCCAGGGCCAGGAGCCGGTCGAGGCGCGACAGGTCCAGGTGAGAGACATGGCTGGCGTGGCATCCGTCCGGAAACATCCCCTGGCAGCAGATGACCCGATGCGCCTCGGCCGCCAGACGGAGGATCTCCGGGATCTCTTCCGGGACCTCGGGCGTGATGGCGTGATCGCCACGCGACTGATGTTCCCAGTAGACGACCGAGTGGAAATCGGATTCCTCTTCGGTGGCCTTGGATCGCGGGGGAATCGGAATGGCCGCCGGATAGATCTTTTCCGGGTTCATCACGCATGCGGGGTCGAGCGCCTGCTTGGCCGCCCAGAAGAGCTTTTCACCGCCCCGATACTCCTGCTCCATGAATGCCCGCTTGAGCAGGCCGATGCCGTGGTGGTGACTGACCGTGGCACCGGCCTTCATGGCGTTCGACAGCACGGCCCGCACGGTCAGGTCGTAGAGGTCCAGCGAGGCCCGCGACGATTTTGCATACCCGGCCATGGTGAAATACACCGAACAGCCCTCGCGGTATGCGTGCGAGAAGTGGGCCATCAGCAGAACGCTGCCGATGACGGCACGGCGTGCGTCCCCATAGATTTTGGCCACGTCGCGCCACAGCCCTGCGACCTCGATGGTCTCGGCAAAGGCGCCCTGCATGAATACCTTGGGCAACTTGAACGACACCGCATACCGGTGGCGGTACCAGTGCTCGCCAGGACCCGGACCGAGGTCCTTGCCCCCGGCATGCAGGGCCATCTCGGACGCCAGTGCCAACTGCTCGTCGACCTGATCCGGCTCGCCTTCGAAGCCCAGCACAAGCTGACTGGTCAATGGCAACTGGTCCATGAGCATCTGCAGAATCAACGGATGCTGGCAGATCTGACGCAAGGCGGGGCCGGTCAGGGCCGACGCGAGGTCCTTGAGTCCCACGCCGATCAATCGCTGCAATGCCTCGTCGACCAACCGTCCACCCAGGCCCGGTTCGGACACCCCTTCGGATGCGCGCGAAAACTCGTTGAGCACGGTGTCGAGCGGGTCGTACAGACGCATCAGGGTCGGCCTCAAACCGGCTTGCATGACGCTGCGCATGGCTTCGAGTCCGCCGGTCAAGTCGACGAACCGGAATCCCCCGAAACGCCGCCCCGCGGGCATGGGGCAGATGCGCACCCGCACGGCGGTCACGACCCCGAGGGTGCCTTCGGACCCCAGCCAGAGTTGGGCGAAGTCCAAAAGGCCCGGATGCGGGGCCGCAGCATCCACCTGGA
This sequence comes from uncultured Myxococcales bacterium, assembly GCA_964424165.1. Lineage (GTDB taxonomy): Bacteria > Myxococcota_A > UBA9042 > DTJE01 > DTJE01 > CAYRIB01. The sequence continues at coordinate 16,823 of CAYRIB010000052.1, forward strand.
CCAGATGTCCATCGGGAAGGGCCACCTCCAGCCCAACGACCAGATCCTCGATCTTTCCGAATCGCGACGAGTACTGGCCTGCCGAGCGGGTGGCTACCCATCCGCCGACCGTCGAGCACATGATCGACGAGGGAAAGTGGCCCATGGTGAAGCCGCGCTCGCCCAGGCGGTCCTCGAGGTGCTGGCCGATCATCCCGGCTTGGACCAGGGCGCTCATCGAGGCGGGGTCCAGATCCAGAAGTTGATCCATCCGCTTGAGGTCCAGCACCACACTGTCGCGGCCAGCGACCGCGCCTCCGCAGACCCCCGATCCGCCACCGCAGGGAACCACGGTGACTCCTGCGGCCGTGCAAACACGCAGGACCTCGGCCACCTGTTCGGGGGTGTGCGGCCAGACTACGATGGATGGCAATGTGTCGCTCACCCGGCCATCCACACGCTGGATGGTGAGCCGCGGCCACAGATCGCTCGAATAGACCACGAGGTCCGAAAGGGCGGTCGAGAAGTTCTGTTCCCCGACCACCTCACGGATTCGCGTCAAGGTATCCTTTTGAATCATCGGTTGCCTCCGCGCCGCGCGGGCCGATTCCCGACCATACCACAGATGAGAGGATAACCCGGTTGACGCGTTGCGGCAAAGTGCGAAAATAGGGCGGACTTGCGGCCGCGCTTCTTTAGGAGGAACGCATGGAACGTTATCAGGTCCTGAACCGGGTGTTGACGCCGATCGACCGGGTGGTCGATCACGGCGTGGATGCTTTGAAGCGGTTCGGCGTCTACGATGACGTGAAGGAATGGGTAACGGGCGGCATCCGTGCCTACCTGCGCAGCAGCTTCGAATCGAACCATCAGCTCGATGTCCAGGGCCAGGAGAATATTCCCACGGATGGCGGGTGCCTGGTGGCTGCGAACCATCAGTCCTGGCTCGATGCCCAGGTACTCGCGGTGGCGACCAAGGACCGACTGCACTTCGTGGCCAAGGCGGATTTCGGGGACTGGCCGATGCTGCGTCATCTGCTGGACTTGACGGACAGCATCCTGATCCGGCGCGGGGGCGACAATGACGGGCTCAAGCGCATCGAAGAAGCCGTGCTGGGCGGCGAACGGGTGGTGATCTTTCCCGAAGGGACGATCCCGGGCGAAGAAGACGTGCCGCGATGGGAAGTCGACACAACGACGCGGCTCTTGCGAGGCCACACCGGTGCCGTACGGATCGCCATTGCCACGGGACGGCCGGTCATTCCCTGCGGCGTGTCCGGCACGGGTCGCGCGTTTCCGCCCGAGGCCTATCCGCGGTTCGAGATCTGGCCGCCTTTGCCGCGCTCGATGCCGATTTCGGTGCGGTTCGGGAAACCCTTGTATTTCCAAGCGCCAGAGGGCCCGATGACGCGCGAATTCCTGGCTGCCGAGACGAACCGCTTGATGATGGCGATTTCAGCCCTGGTGGATCACGACCGGGATGTCCCGGATCGGGGCGCGGCCGGGTGCGGGGTCGTGTCCACGTATCGCCCGACCATGGCCTACGCGCGCTTTCACAAGCCAACTCGAAATCAGGGCAAGGCCCCCTTGGGCGTGTTGGTGCTGCACGGATTCACCTCGCACATCCATTGCGTGGATCGTCTGGTCACGCCCCTCGACGAGGCGGGCCTGCCGTACCGTTTTCCGATCTTGCGGGGGCACGGCACCCGCTATCAGGACATGGCGGGCGTGAAGGCATGCGACTGGTACGAGGACGGTGAAAGTGCCCTGTTCGACCTTTTGGCCGAGGTCGAGAAGGTGGTGGTCGTCGGGTTGTCCATGGGCGGTCTGGTGGCTCTGGAACTGGCTGCCCGTCATCGCGACCGGATTGCCGGGGTGGTGACCGTGGCCGCGGCCCTGAAGTTCCAGGACCCGCTGGCCGTGCTGACCCCGCTGATGGCCAAGGTGATCCGCTTCTGGCCGAGTCCGAACGCCTACCACGACGAGGAATTGCGCAAGATCGAGGACCGCAACTACCCCAAGTTCGCGACCGATGCCTTTGCCTCGTTGTGGGAGTACTCGCGGCACGTGACCCGCCAGTTGTCGTTCGTGAAGGCCCCGATCCTGGTTCTGCATTCCCATCAGGATCAGGTGATTGCGCCGCGTGCAGCGCAGATCATCTACGCCAAGGTCTCGTCCCGGGACAGGACCCTCACCTGGTTCGAGAAGAGCGGGCATGAAATGTTGCTGGACCTGGAACGGGACGCGGTGCAGGAAGCGATCATGCAGTTCATCCGCCACGTGGCCGGGCAATAGAGCGGTGGGGTTCGTCGCTTCTTTCGATCGTTCAGGTCAGCGCACAGCCCTGACCGGTTCTAGCGGCAGGAGAGAAGGGTACCTGTAGGGCGCGGTCACCAGACCGCGCCACCCACCGCGGCTTCCGTATTCCACGGATCAACGTTCGGCCGTAGCCTCCGGGGGGTTCCCTCCGGGGACC
>CAYRIB010000053.1:0-19248 GCA_964424165.1 uncultured Myxococcales bacterium
GGCAGTATGGGAGGACCGCGATCGGGATTTACTTCAAGGTCCGCTTCTGCTAGGGTTCGGTCCGGCTCGACTGCCCGGAGAGCAACGATGCAACGACCGATGATCGATAAGATTTCGGCATTCGAAGGTCAGGAAGTGCATATCCTCGGATGGCTGGCTGCCAAGCGTTCGAGCGGCAAGATCCACTTCCTGCAGGTTCGGGACGGCACCGGCACCATTCAGTGCGTGCTCGTCAAGTCTGCTGTGGACGAGGCCACGTTCCTGGCAGCGGATCATTGCTCGCAGGAGTCGTCGGTCGAAGTGGTTGGCCGGGTGCGCGCCGACGCACGGGCCCCCATCGGATTCGAGATCGACGTGAGTGGGTTTCGTGTCGTGGCCGCATCCGAGCCCTTCCCCATCGCGCCCAAGGAGCACGGCACCGGGTTCCTGATGGAATACCGCCATCTTTGGCTGCGCTCACGGCGTCAGCATGCGATCATGCGCATCCGTGCCACGATCGTGAAGGCCATTCGCGACTATTTCGACTCGCACGGCTTCCTGCTGATGGACGCCCCGATCCTGACGCCCGCGGCGTGCGAAGGCACCACGACCCTGTTCGAAACCGACTATTTCGGCGAAAAGGCCTATCTGACGCAAAGCGGCCAGTTGTATTCCGAGGCAACGGCCATGGCGTTCGGCAAGGTGTACTGCTTCGGACCGACCTTCCGCGCCGAGAAGTCCAAGACACGTCGTCACCTGACGGAATTCTGGATGGTCGAGCCCGAGATGGCGTGGTGCGATCTGGAAGAAAACATGGCCGTGGCCGAGGACTTCCTCGTCGAAGTCGTGGGCCGGGTACTCGAAGCACGTCGCCCGGAACTCGAGGCGCTCGAACGCGACGTCAAGCCACTCGAAGCCATCCAGAAGCCGTTCCCCCGAGTCCACTACGACGATGCGGTGCGCATCCTGCGCGAGGCCGGCAGCGACATCCCCTGGGGGGACGATTTCGGTGGCGATGACGAAACCATCCTCACGAAGAAGTTCGACCGGCCGATCATCGTGCACCGCTTCCCCGCCGAGGTGAAGGCCTTCTACATGAAGCGCGACCCGGCCGACGATCGGTTGAGCATGAGCATGGACGTGCTGGCGCCCGAAGGCTATGGCGAAGTGATCGGGGGCGGTCAGCGTGAAGAGGACCTGGCGACCTTGGAGGCAGCCATCCGCAAGCACCAACTGCCCCCCGAAGCCTTCGGGTGGTACCTGGACCTGCGGCGCTACGGCAGCGTGCCCCATTCGGGGTTCGGTCTGGGCCTGGAACGCTCGGTGGCTTGGATCTGTGGTCTTTCCCACATCCGCGAAACGATTCCCTTCCCGCGGATGCTCGAGAAGATGACCCCCTAAGGCAGGCATGCGGGAACCCATTCTAACGCTCGGCAAGTTCGAGATCCTCGATGCGATCGGCAGCGGCGGCATGGCCACCGTGTACCGGGCGCGCGTGGCCGGCCCCATGGGATTCGAGAAGCCGGCTGCGGTCAAGGTGTTGCAGGACGATGCGGCATCCGACCCCGAACTGGTTCGGATGTTCATCGACGAAGCCCGATTGGGGGCACGCCTGTCACATCCGAACATCGCTTCGGTGCTGGATTTCGGGGAAGTGGACGGCCGCTATTTCCTGGCCATGGAATATGTCGACGGCCCCAGCCTCGTCAAGCTGCTCAAGCAGGGAGCGGGACGCAAGGCACGTCGTTTGGACCCGGCTGCGGCCGTTCATGTGGCGGCCAGCCTCCTGAGGGCGCTTGCCTATGCCCATGCCCTGCAAGACGACCAACGCAAGCCCATGGGTGTGGTGCATCGTGACGTCAGTCCCCAAAACGTCCTCGTGGATCGTCAGGGACAGGTCAAGCTGTGCGACTTCGGAATTGCGACCGGGTCCTATCGCGCGGAGCACACCCGCGTCGGGGTGGTCAAGGGCAAGGCGGCCTACATGGCGCCAGAGCAGGCCACGGGCGGCAACCTGGATGCCCGCACGGACTTGTACGCCGTGGGCCTGACCCTGGTGACCATGCTTCAGGGCGCCCCTGCGTTCGAAGGTCGCGAGACCTCGGCGGTTCAGGAAATGGCGGCCCGGGGCCTGTCGCCCGAACAGATCATGGCGCTTGATGCCCCGGATTCCCTCAAGGCCGTGCTGCAGCGTGCCCTGGCAGCGGCCCCGGCCGACCGCTTCGAGAACGCGGACGCCTTCTTGCAGGCCCTCACCAGTGCGGCCCCGGACCCGACGGGTGCCGGCCAGCGTCTGCTCGCCGAACGGGTGCAGGGCATGTCCGAACGATCGCTGCGCCGCTCGAATGCCCGCGTTATGCCTGCCGCAGAGGGCACCGTGCCCGGGGCCCAGGCCACCACCCGTTCGCTGCGGCAGATTCGAATCCTGTTGCTGGTGCTTGGAACCACGGTACTGCTTGCCCTGATCCTCGCCCTTCTGGGCGTCGGTCTGCCCGATCCTTCTTAGTGATGGTTTGCAGGAGGTGTCATGCCCTCGAAAGACGATGTGCTCGAAGCGCTCAAAGTCGTGATGGACCCGGAACTCGGGGACAATCTGGTGGCTTTAAACATGGTCCGTGACGTGACGGTGGACGGGGGGCGCGTGGGTTTCACGCTGGTACTCACCACACCGGCCTGCCCGCTGCGTCATCGCTTCAAGAAAGAGGCGGAGGCCGCGGTCAAGGCCATCCCCGGGGTGACCGATGTCGCAATCGAGATTGGTGCGGATACCGCCTCTGCCCGGAAGGGCCATGATACGCCGCTGCTTCCCGGGGTTCGCAACGTGATCGTGATTGGCAGCGGCAAGGGTGGGGTCGGGAAGTCCACCGTGGCCGTGAACATCGCCCTGGGTCTTGCCCGTTCGGGGGCGCGGGTCGGGCTCATGGACGCGGATCTCTACGGGCCATCCGTTCCGATCATGCTGGGTTTGCGGGATGCACGCCCCTTCATGGATGCCGAGGGCAAGAAGCTCCTGCCCATCGAAAAGCACGGACTCAAGATCTTCTCGATGGGATTCTTGATGGGCGACAACGATGCCCTGGTGTGGCGTGGACCCATGCTCCACAAGGCGATCAGCCAGTTCCTCGAAGACGTAGACTGGGGCGACCTCGACTACCTCGTGGTGGACCTTCCCCCGGGAACCGGCGACATCCAGATCTCGATGACCCAGATGGTGCCCGGCTCGTCGGCCGTGGTGGTGACCACACCGCAGGACGTGGCTTTTGCGGATGTCCTGCGGGCCATCCGAATGTTCGGCATCACCCACACCCCGGTACTCGGCGTAATCGAAAACATGTCGACCTTCACCTGCCCGAGCTGTGGTAAGTCGCATGTTATTTTCGGACCGGGCCACATCGAACAGCGGGCATCCGAACACGGTGTGGCGCACCTGGGTTCCATTCCACTGGACCCGCGCCTGTCACCGGATGCGGATGCCGGACAGCCGGCGTTGATCGCGAACCCGGATGGCGAGGTCGGCCAAGCCCTGATGCAGATTGCCTCGACGATTGCGGCCCGCCAGAGTCAGCTCAATCTGGCGCCACGTCCGGTCTGAAACGCAAAGGCCCCGCCGGAACCCAGGTTCCGACGGGGCCTCGTGCGATACGTTATCGAACTAGTAGGGACGACGATCGCCCATCGGCCGTTCCTCGCGCTCACGCGGGAAGTCGACCTTCACGGCCCGCCCATCGACCATCACGCCGTCGAGCTCGGCCTTGCACTTCGCCGCGGCTTCGTCGGTCGTGAACGTGACGAAACCGAACCCCTTGGAACGGCCTGTCACCCGATCGTGGATGATGCGCACCTCCTCGATGTCGCCGAACTTCTCGCAAGCCTCACGAAGGCTCGCCTCGGTCGTCGCCCATGCCAACCCACCCACGAACAGCTTGTTCTTCATGACCCAACTCCTGTAACCATAGTTCCGGGGTCCCCCGCCCCGACGGTGCCCGCCCCAACGGGCATTGCACACCGAAAGTCCCTGGTCGCCCAGACACATCCCTGGCCCCACATTCGCTTCGAGCATGTCGTCATGTCCGGATGAAAGCAGGACGGGCTGTCCAAGGCGGAACCTGACCTTCAGTAGTGCGGCCGTATGTTCGCCCACTTCACCGGAATTGTCAATCTTTTTATTGCGGATCGCTCACTGACAGGGGATGCCTGGCCCGATAGTCCTCGAGCATCCGGTTGAACTCCGGCTCGCCCCAGGTGGTGGACAGTATGTTGTAGATCGGGAAGAACGCGTCTTTGGCCGCACGCCCAAAACGGGCGCCCATCACCGTCGCGGTCTCGAGCAATACGTCGAGGGCCTCCTGGCGCCGGCTGAGCGCATTGAAACACAGGATGCACCCCATCGCAGAAAAGGTCGTCAGCACCGGGTCCCCAAGCACCCGGGCCATGCCGAGCGCCTCCTGATAACCCACCAGCGCCTCGTCAAAGCGGCTTTGACCGATGCGGTCCGCGGCCTGCTCCAGCGTCAAATAGCCAATCAGCGAGCGGTTGTCCGATGCACGGGCCTGAACGAGCATCTCGTCGAGTTCGGACGGGTCGAAGATCCGATGAAAGAATCGCAAGTTCTGTTCGTCCACCGAACCCTTGGCAACCACCCCCGCGCGGATTGCCTCTTCGAGCGCGCGCACGACCCCGGTCTGATCCTTCTGGCCGCGCAAAATGCCCAGTTTGAATCGCAAGGCATCGAGCGCCGACCCCGCGACCGACCCCTCCAGAAGGCCCAAACGTTCCACGAACTGCTGGGCTTCGGCCTCGCGATTGGCCTTGGCCAGGAATGGAATCAGCCGCTGAAGCGTGCGCACCTGCCAGTCCGTGCGACCCACGAGCTGGAACAGCATCAGGGCCTTCTTGTAGTGCATGACCACGTCTTTCGGACGGCCCTGGGAATGTTCGAGCGCAATGGCGAGCTGGAACCGATCCAGGGCTTCTTCCTGGTTCTGTCCCAGATCCGCCCGGGTCTTCACCGCGCGTCGGAAGCACTCGGCAGACTTCGCAAAATCCAAGGCCTTCGCGTGGTCGAGCCCCGCGTGCTCGTCGATCGCGGCTTGTTCTTCGGGGGTGGTTTCGGATCGTTGCATTCTGGATTCGCCCGTTTCTCCCGCGCACTATGCCACGGGGTTGAGTCCCATCTGGTTGAAGACCCCGGTCTCCTGCTCCTGGAGCGGCTCGTAGACCTCCTTGAGCGGGGCCACCGGCCCGGCCAAAAGGACCGATTCCTGCTGACGCAGCGTACCGAGCTCACTCATCAATTCGTTTTCGTAGATCATCTGATCGGCCGCGTTGTTGATGGCCATCGCCGCGTTCTGGCTGTCGGCTTCGATCATCGCAGCCTCGGCCGACAGACCGCCCACGTCGGCCAGATAGGCCGATTCCTGCACCGATTCGTCCGCCTTGGACTCTTCGATGAACTTGTCCGCACGCAGGATGCCCTGCACGACCTCGATCTGATGTTGCAGGTTCTCGTTCTTGTCGCCTTGCAAGAGGGTCTCGGTTTCGACCCGCGCGGCCTCGGTCTCGTTCAGCTTCGTATCGGTCGCAACCTGTTCCTGCCCCACGTCCGCGATGCCCTTGTCCGTGACCTTGGTCGAATCCGCGGCCATCGTCTTCATCGCGGACTCGTTCTCGGCCAGGGCATCCACGCTCTTGGCAGACTCCTGCGACTTCTCACCCCCGTCCGCATCGTCCTTGGCCTCGTCCGAATTCAGCTTGTCGGTGGCACCGCCACCCACGAATTTCATGATGAGGTCCACCAGGAACTTCTCGAATGGGCCCATGCCCTCGCCGGCCTTGGAATGGACGTTCGAATTCTCGGTCTGGCCTTCCTTGACCTGGGCCTTACGTTCCTGCAGGTCCTGACGTTGCGCGTCCGTGGCCTGCTTGGTGTTCTCGACCGCAGCTTTGAGTTCGTCGAGGTTGGCGTTCTTGTTCTCGGACTTTCGGTAGGCCAGAATTGCGTCGTTGCGGGTCTGAATGCCCAGCAGTTGCTTCTGGCGGGCAAAGTTGCGGGCGTTGTCGTGTTCCCACATGGCGTTGCCGAAGGCCTCGACGTTGCTCTTGTGGGTGCAACTGACCATCTGGTGCGTAGCCTCGGTGGCCGACCAGCGCGAGGTCATCACCGCACCCTTCTGCTGCACCAGCAGCATCAGCAACTCGGCTTGACTCTTCTGAACGTCGCCGAACTGCTGGAATGCGTCGAAGTCCGGCTCCTTCTCGTCCTTGCCCTTCTTCGGTGTCGCCTTGGTCTTGGTTTCGTCGCCGTTCAGTTCCTCGAGCTGGTCCTCGACGTCCTCGTCCAGCCCCAGGTCATCCAGATCCACGAGTCCCGCTTCCCACGTTCCGGCTGGTGTCGGCTCCGGGGTCCACAGGATCTTGATCAGATCGTCCCCGGCAAGGCCAGCGCCCTGGGACGTCTCGCTCTTGAAAACGTAGTTCTTGACGCGCATCTCGAAGTTTTTGTCGATCGCTGCCAAATCGTTGAGGCTCTTGGTCTCGACCTTCAAGCAGTGTTCTTCGGCCTGCTTGAGCAGCGGTTCCTGATCGAAGTCCTGCCACGGCTGTCCGTTCTTCGACTGAACCGTGGTCTTGACACTCTTCACCATGTTGATCTCGGACTCGTTCATGGACTGGTACGCATGCTGCTGTATGGCCTTCACCTCGTTCTTGTACTGATTGAGCAGGATGTCCTGGTCCGCCTTCGGGAGCTTGCTCAGTTCCTGTTTGGTCGTTGCGGGCAGGTTCTTGCCGTTGGCGCGGCTGTAGATTTCCTGATCGATCTTCTTGCCCGCCGTGTTGAAGCGGTTGGCCAAGGTGCTCTTGAAATTGCGGCCCCACTGTTTCCAGGACCACGTCGACGCAGGCTTCTTCTTGCTCTGCTTGGAGCCTTTGTTCTTGGATGTGGTGGCCTGATTGTTCTGGGCGTCGTCGATCGCCTTCTTCGTGGTCGGGGCCACGTCCTTGTCCCCGAGCGGCACGACCGTCTTCTTCTTGAGATAGACGTAGTTCTCCTTGCTCATGAACTGTTTGTAGTTCTGCTTCGTGTTGTCCCAGGTCGCCACGCGGCTCTTGTTCAATTCCGTGAAGTGGCCAGGACCTGCATTGGTGTTCCACAGGTTCTTGGACTGCGGCGAGAAGAAGTTGTCCGCATTGCCGAGCCCGGTCATGGTGAAGAACTCGGTCTTGAGAATCCCGAGCCCGCTGGCGATGACCCCAGGCCCCTTGGGCTGAGGCTGCCCCCCGGCGTTCTGGTTGCCCCCGCCCGGCGTTTGGCTGCCGTCGGCCTCAGCGTCGTCCCCGCCGCTGCCCTTCTTCTTTCCTTTGGCCTTGTCGTGGATGGCCTTGGGCCCCTGGTCCACCGCCTGGGTGGTCTTGGTCTTGACGTATTCCTTGGTCAGGTTCTGCATGTCGTTCTTGAGGTTGTCCGCCACGAGCTGGACCGCCTCGGGATCGCCCGACACCAGGGCCATGGACACGAGATGCATGGCCGTGGCCAGGGACGCGAACACGCGAGACACCATGCCGACCACGTCTGCCGCGGTCGACAGCCAGGTGCCCACGTTGAACAGGGCCTCGATCACGGGAGTCAGAAACGCACCCGCACCCGCGGTGAAGATACTCATCACGATCGACACGACGAGCAGGATGACCGCGATGGCGAAGCACACGTTGGACAGCAGTTCCAGGGTTCCCTTGACACCCTCGAGGATCCGGGCGATGCCGTCCATGAACAGGGCGCCCGACTCGACGTCGAGGCCCAGGCCCAAGGTCTTGTGCTTTTCGCCCAGGGCCTTTTGCGACAAGGCCTTGACTTCGTCGGACTGCTCGAACAGCTTGGCGCTGTCCGAGAACTTGCCCACGATATTGTCGCCGACGTTGGATTGCCACCAACCCGACGGGTCAGACACCACCTGATAGATGGTCAGCCCGCCGGCCAGGATACCGCCCGCGCTGCCCTTGGGCAGGGTACCCTTGAGCTGATTGGTGACCTTGGGACTGGCATTGAGCATGTCCAGCCCCATGTTCCCGCCCTTGACGCCCCAGGACATGGCACCACCGACAAGGCCTTCCTTGAACCCGTCGGTCGCGCCCTCCTTGGCCCCGCCAAGTGCGTAGTCCAGTCCCGACCAGAAGTCGGTCACCCCGGCTTCGTTGGCCTTGAACCGCCCGTCGTAGTTGATGAGCCCGGCTTCGCCCATGGGCCCGGTGATGGCATTGAAGTCCTGATACTTGTCCCACGCGCCCTTGATCTGAGGAGACGTGTCGGGCATCTTGATGGCCTGGCCGTCGGGGGCCACGCCGCCTTCCCCTTTCAGCACCTCGGGCAGACTCGCGAACGGAACCTGGGGGGTCGGGGCCTGGCTCGGGGTCAGATCCCCGGCCTGGGCCAGCAGGGCCGCAAGCTGGCTCTGCAAGGCCTTGGCCTGCAACTGGGCCAGATTGCCCGCGCTGGCGGGTCCCTCGCCGCCGAGCGAGAAGTCCTCGACGGCCTGCATGGATGCGATCCCCTGAGGCTTCTTATAGGCCGGGAAGCCCGGGTCGTAATCGTACGAGTCCCCGACCTCGTCCATGTAGGCGTCGTGGTAGGCCTTGCGAACCGTGGGGTCGTCCGTGCCTTCCATCATTTCCGTGTACTGCTGGCCCGTCTTGTCGCGGACGCGCTGATCCGTCTCGTCGGAATTGATGTAGTCCGTGTCTTCCTGATCCTCGACGCGGTCGACGATCTCCTTCATCTTGTCGTATGCGCTGTCGTACGACATGCGCAGGTCCTTTTCCGCGATCTTCTTTCCCTTGGTCGCATTGACTTTCTGGGTGGCCGACGACAGACCTGGCATGGTGTCCCCCTCGATGCACCTATCCACCATTATGGTACACTATCGACCGAACGCGATCCAGAGCGTCAAGGCCCCCCTCGAACAGGAGCCGATCATGGCGTCGACTGCCCTGGAAAGAATCACGTCCCTTGCAGAGGCAGGCAACGAGATTGCCTTCCTCGACGCGGCCACGGCCCTTCTGAAGACGGCTGCCACCGGTAGCATCGACAAGACATGGCTTCAGTGGCTTCGCGAACGGATGCGGCAGAGTGTGGCCAAGGCCCCTGGATGGGAGGGCTTCACGCGAACCGTTCTGGCCCACGCCTATCTGGACCAGCATCTCGGGGCACTACGCGAGGCGTTCTTCCTGTTCGAACGGGCCGCACGCTACGCGGGACGCGCCGGCCTGGACTGGGAGCGAACCGAGGCCGTGGAATGCGCGGCACAGTTGCGTCCCCGGGTGTTCCAGCCCTTCGGGGCCCTGCGGGATCATCTGGCGGCCTACGAACGTTTCTTGCGCGACCTCCTGCGCCATCACATCGACATTCAGCAGGCCGCAGGCCGCTACGGCTCGGAAGGCGAGCCCAAGGGACGCACGTCGCTGTCGTCGGCAGAACTCGGCCACTTCTTCGAGCGGCGAACGCCCGACCTGGAGGTGGTGTACCAGGAACACCTCAAGCGCACCGACACCGCTCTGCGGGTTCGCGACGAGATGAGCCGCGAAAAGGGGCTGCGCATCCCGCTCGTCGAGGTGTGCGATCGCTTCGGCCTGAGCCGCCTCGATGGCCTGATCCTCATGATCAACGCGGCCGCGGCGCGCCACCGCAGCCTCAACCGGGTCCTGCGCCACGCCATGAACGACTTTGGCGCGGACGCCCCCTTCCCATCGTTTTTGCAGGAACTGCTGGCCCCGATACTCGAGCCTGGGGAATCGGTGCTCGACCGTTTCGAACCCGAGGCCCCGCTGATGCGGCAGGGTTTCGTGCGCCTGTTCCGGCACTCGGATCTGCCACCCAAGCAGTCGCGGCCGCTGGTCGTCGACGAGTCGGTGATCGCGACCCTGTATGGACGCGAGACCATTTCCGAAGCCGTGCTCGACATCTCGGAGGTCCTGCCCGTTCAACCTTCGACCGTTTGGAAGGAACTGGTGCCCGTGCTCGTTCGAGGTCTGACATCCGGGGCACGTGTCCCAGGGGTTGCCTTCTTGCTGGGCATGCCGGGGGCCGGGCGTAAGACGCTCGCGGCCTGCGTGGCCGGCGAGGTCGGCTGCCAGGGGCTGCTGGTGCTGCGGCTTCAGGCCATACGGGGGCTTTCGCTGTGGGACAAGGTTGCCCTGATGCTTGCCGCCGTGCGGGATGCGCACCTGCGCAATCTGGCATTGTGCCTGGAAAGCCGCAGCGTGCGCGAAGAACACCCTCTCGAAGACGGCGAGATTCAGGCCGCGCTGATGCGCATCCTGCCGAGCTTGCCCCTGCCCTGTTTTCTGCTGAGCGACACGCCCATTCCGATGGAGTTGAAGGCCCGGTTCTTCGACGTGCCGGAAACCCGTCTGGGCGAACTGTCGGCCTCGCAGAAGGTCGGCATGTGGGACGAACTCGAGCAGCAGCATCAGTGCACCACGGACCGCCCCGAAGAGGTGACAACCCTGCTGCAGAGCCTGGCCCTGAACCCCGGTGCCCTGCAGCGCCTGTATGGCACGTCGCTGGCCGGCGCACGCAACCGCGCGTCCGAGCAACCGCGCATCGTGGTCGATGACCTCAAGCGGAGCGCGGTCGAAGAAATCGATTCGGAGTTGTCGGGAATTGCGGTGCGCCTGCCCCTGACCCTGGACTGGGGCGACATCGTGCTACCCGACGAAACCCTGGTCGAGCTCAACGAGATCATCTCGTTCGCCCGCTACCGAACCACGGTGCTCAAGGACTGGGGCTTCGAACGCAAACTGCCTTACGGAAAGGCGCTGTCAGCCTTGTTCTACGGGCCGCCCGGGACCGGCAAGACCATGATGGCCATGATCATCGCCAAGGATCTGGGCATGGAATTGTTCCGGGTGGATTTGTCGCAGATTGTGTCCAAATACATCGGCGAGACCGAAAAGAACCTCAAGCGGGTGTTCGATCAGGCTGCGGACGGGCGCGCCATCATCCTGTTCGAAGAGGCGGACAGCCTGTTTTCGAAGCGCACCAACGTGTCCACGTCCAACGACCGTTACAGCAACGTTGAAATCAACTACCTGTTACAGAAGATGGAGACGTTCGAGGGCGTGACGGTCCTGACCTCGAACAACTACGACAACATCGATGAGGCCTTCCGGCGTCGAATCCGCTTCAAGATCAAGTTCCCCATGCCGTCGGTCGAGCACCGAAGCGCCCTGTGGAAGGTGATGTTCCCGAAACAGGCGAAGGTAGCCCGGGACGTGGACTTTCAGGCCTTGGCCAAGGCGTACGAATTCGCCCCGGCGTTCATCAAGAACGCGGTCATCCGCGCGGCGTTCAAGGCCGCGGAACTGGGGGTCGAGATCTCGCAGGAACTGTTGGATCAGGCAGCGCGCACCGAGTCGAAGCAACTGGGCCTCTTGGTCCGGGAAAACTGAACGCTCAGGCTTGCTCGGCAGGGGTTGCCCAAGAATCCCTCATGCATGTCGAGAGAGCGGTTCTGCCGGCTTGCTGCGACCTTCGTGCCGCAACACGGAAACCATCTCGGCCGCGATGGCCACCGCGATCTCCTCGGGGGTCTCGGCCCCGATGTCCAACCCCACCGGACAGTGCACCATCGCCAAACGATCGGCCGTGACCCCTTCAAAAGCCAGGATGCCGAACACCTCCGCCTTCTTGCGCCGCGAGGACATCAGTCCCAGGTACTCGAGGTCCTTGCCCACGAGTCCCCGCAAGGTCTCGAGGTCATACTGGTGCGTGGGATTCGCGATGACGCAGTAGGCGCCACGGGGAACCTTATCCCCGGCCGCGAAATCGCCCGGGTGTGCCTGGATGCGATGCGCCCCTGCAGGTTCGTTTCCAAGCCCGTCGCGCGGGTCGACCAGATACACCTCGAACCGCAGGTCCAGCAAAATCCGCGCCAGGGCCTGGCCGCAATGGCCTGCCCCGAAGATGAAGGCGCGTGGCCGCGTCACGAAGGGCTCGAGCAAAAACTCCATCGCGCCGCCGCAGATCATTCCCCCGGCCTCTTCGTCGGACAGGCGCCACTCGAATCGCCTCACTTCGGGTCGGTCGATCAGTTCCCGTGCCTCCTCGATGATGCGGGATTCGACCGCGCCGCCACCAATGGTCCCGAACAGGCGACCATCCGCGGCCACGATCATCTTGGCTCCGACCTTGCGCGGGGTGGACCCTTCGGTCCGGATCACCGTGGCCACGACGAACGGCGTGCCCGAGTCCCGCAGGTTCGACATGTGACCGATCAGTTCGTCGTACGATACATGGCTCATGCGATCCCCTCCCGCTGCTCAGTTTGGATCAAGGACGTGTTCAGCTCCGCGTTTTCGCTGCGAAGATAGCCTTCCTGGGTGTCGAAGTCCATGCGCACCGCCGCATCGGTCACCGCAACCTCGACCATCCGCTCCGCGTTCGCGCGCACGACGGCACGGGCGCCCACGGTATCCAGCGCCGGGTCCGCCAGCGCCGCAAACGCCCACGACGGGAATACGACCGGGTGTCCCCGGCGTCCCGACCAACACGGAACCACGATGGCCTCCGGATGCGCCGCGTGCTCGGCAACCAGAAGGCGCAGGGTATCGACCCGGACCAGAAACTGATCGACCAGAGCGATCACGACGCCCGACAGACCCGGAGGCAGTGCCGCCAGGCCCATCCGAATCGAGCTTGCCTGACCGCGGTCCGGGTCCGGGTTCTTCGCAAGGTCCGGCCGCATGGCCCCACGCCACCATGGCCCGACCACGGTCACCAGAGGATCAATGCCCGCCCCTTCGAGCGCCGACCGCAAGACATCCATGGCACATCCCCGGTCTTTGACCGGAAGCTGCGCCTTGGGCCTCCCCATGCGCCGTCCCCATCCTGCGGCCAGAACGATTCCGCCCAAAGGCATGCGCCCTTCCCCCGGAACTCGGTTGGATTATACCCCGGGCCAGGGCGGAGTGTGGCTGCTTGTCTCGCTTGAATCGGGGTTGTCGATGCCGTACGATGTGGGCGCGTGAGACAACACGTGTGACGGTCACTCAACTTGGGGGTTGAAATGAAACTCATTTCCCGGTTCCTGCTTCCCGTGCTTCTCGGTCTCAGCTTGGCGGCTTGCGGCGGCGGCGGCGACGATGCAACCGCGGATGCCGTCGACCAAGACACGACCGTGACCCCGGACACGGTCGCGGACACCACCGTGACCCCGGATACTGTGGTGAGCCCGGACGTGGAACCGGACGTTGTGGTCAACCCGGAAACGATCGAAGAGACCTCGCCCGAAGTGGTTTGTACCCCGGACTGCACCGACAAGGTCTGCGGCCCGGATGGCTGCGGCGGATTCTGTGGCACCGAGGAAGGCGGCGTCTGCCCGAACCCCGACAACCTGGAGTTCGGTGATGCCCCGTTCTGCGTGAATGGCGAATGCCTCACGTTCTGCACTCCCTTCCCCGAACCCGGCACGTCCGAAACTCCGCCTTACGCCATCGCCACTCCGATCCCCGTGGGCGTGATGGACCCGGCCACCATGTCGGTGCCCGGGCCGGACAACCTCACCCTCTGCTTCGACTACGACAACGACGGCACGCCCGACAACGGCCTCGCCAACCTGAACTCGCTCTACCTGACGCTGCTCAACGGCCAGTTCGCGAGCCTCGAAGTGGCCATCATGCTGCAGTTCGCAGGGCTTACGACGTTCACCAACGCCACGGACTTCGACCTGAACGGCTTCCTCGGCGAGGCTGGAACTGCGGACTACGTGGTCTACGACCAGTCGTACGCCGAAGGCGACACCTGCGGCCCGTACGTGTACTTCCCCGACAGCGACATCGTCGCGGGCACGCTCGGCGCCGGTCCCCATTCGTTCACGGTCACGCTGCCGATGTGGGACTACCCCACCAACATCACGCTGTACGATTTCCAGGTCAAGGGCAACGTCACCGAAGGCGGCGAGACCGGGGTGGCCATGTCGGCCGGTGTCGTCGGTGCCTGGCTCAGCCGCGCCGAGATCGAATACGTCCTGGCGCAGATCGACACCATCTGCGCGGGCGAGGATGCCCCGGAATTGTGCGGCTACTACAGCTCGTTCAAGGATCAGATCGACGCCGAACTGCCCAAGATCTTCGATCTGGACCTCGACGACGACGGCTACATGGACGCGGCCTCCTTGTGCATGCTCTTCGGCCTCTCCAAGGGCAAGATCACGGCGCACATGGAACGCAACTGGGACGAGTAGCCTCAGGAGCGCCAGGGTCTGACCTCTTTCCCCCAGAATTTTGCTTGCATCCCCCCCTCGAAATGACTAGGATTCCCCCCGCGCGTACAACGCGATATCTGGTGGAATTGGCATGGAGGTTCAAATGAAGCTGTTTTCGAAGTCCCTGTTCCTGGCCCTTGCGTGCAGCGCCCTCGTGGCCTGCGGCGGCGGTGGCGGCGACGACACCACCACGGACGTGCTCGACAACACCGACACCACGGTGACGCCTGACACCGCGGTCACCCCGGACACGGCTGTGACTCCGGACGTCGAAGCCGACACCACCGTGACCCCGGACACCATGGTCGAAGAGACCGCGACCGAAGTGACGTGCACCCCGGATTGCGCCGGCAAGGAATGCGGCAACGACGGCTGCGGCGGTTTCTGCGGCACGACCACCGACGGTACCTGCCCGAACCCGGACAACCTGCCCTTCGGCGATGCCCCGTTCTGCGTGAGCGGGCAGTGCCTGTCCTTCTGCAGCCCCTTCCCGGAACCCGGAACCTCCGAGGTGCCGCCCTACGCGCTGGCCACCCCGATTCCCGTGGGCGTGGTCAACAACACGACCATGTCCGTGCCCGGCCCGGACAACCTGACCAACTGCTTCGACTACGACAGTGACGGCACGCCCGACAACGGCCTTGCCAACCTGAATTCCCTTTATCTGACCCTGCTCAATGGCCAGTTCGCGAATCTGACCATCGCCATCATGATGGAATTCATGGACGTGACCGCGTTCGCCAACGTGACGGACTTCACGCTCAACGGGCTGATCGGCGAGGCCGGCACCGCGGACTACATCGTTTACGATCAGTCCTACGCCGAGGACACGACCTGCGGCCCGATCGTGGCGTTCGAGAACAGCGACATCACGGCCGGTGCCCTGTCGGCTGGCCCGTCGGTGTTCAGCGTGACCCTGCCGGTCTATGACATGCCGCTGAGCATCACCCTCTACGATGCGCAGGTGAAGGGCAACGTGGTCTCCGGCGATGCCACCGGCGTCGAGGTGACCAATGCGGCGATGGGCGGTTGGCTGGATCGGGCCGAAGTGGAATACATCCTGGCCCAGATCGATGCGCTGTGCGCCAGCGAGGATGCCCCCGAGATGTGCGGCTACTACACGTCGTTCCAGGAACAGATCGCGACCGAACTGCCCAAGGTGTTCGACCTCGACCGCAACGAGGACGGCGTCATGGACGCGGCCTCTGCGTGCTTCCTGTTCAGCCTGGGCAAGGGCAAGATCACCGCGCACGTGACCAACGACTGGAGCGCCGAATAGTCGCCGGTCGTTTTCTCCCCTTCCTGCTTCATTCCTGATCACGGTCCTCCACCTCGAAACGTGCGATACTTCCGCCATGATGATCGCGAACGAGCGAAGTTCATCACCCCTGGCCGTTCTGCCCCGCCTGTTGGTCGTGGCTGTGCTTGCGGCGTCTCTTCTGGCTGCCGAGGCCGGGGTGGTCGTGTACGCCCGACTGGCCCGGGATCTTCCCGAAATCCCACCCTACGGGGACATCCAGTTCAGTCCGGTGAGTGTGGTGCGGGCCAGCCACGGACAGGTGCTCGGGGAGGTCTTTTCCGAGCGCCGGTATCTCGTGGAGGCCGGACGTCTGCCCCCCCTCCTGATCAACGCCTTCGTGGCATCCGAAGATGAGCGCTTCTTCGAGCACGAGGGCGTGGACCTGCGCGGCATCGCACGTGCCGTCTGGATCAATCTGCAGGCCGGGGAGGTGCGCGAGGGCGCGAGCACCATCACTCAGCAGCTTGCCCGGAGCCTCCTGCTGACGCGCGAACGCAGCGTCACCCGCAAGGCGCGCGAGATGATCCTGGCGCGACGCATCGAAGACATCTACTCCAAGGACCAGATCCTGGTGCTGTATCTCAACCTGATCTTCCTGGGCAACGGGGCCTATGGAGTGCAGGCCGCCAGCCGCGTCTACTTCGGCAAGGACCTGGCGGAACTGACCCTGTCCGAGGCCGCCATCATTGCGGCTCTGCCCCAGTCGCCCGGCCGGGTCAATCCGGCCAGCGACCCTTCGGAGATGCGTGTTCGGCGCAACCGCGTGCTGCGCCGCATGGTCGATGCGGGGTTCATCCACGCCGAGCAGGAGGCCGCGGCCGCGGCCGAAGCGATCGTGGTCGTGCCATCCCGGGACAACCTTGGGGACCGCGCCCCGGTTCCGGCGATCGAGATGATGAAGACCGCAACCCAGATGTTACAGAAGAAAGCCACCAGCCAACTGCGTGGCGAGACCGGGCTTACGGTCGAATCCGCCCTGGACCTTGGCCTGCAGTTCGCCGCACAGAATGCGGTCTGGGACACTGCCCAGCGACTCGATCGCCGTCAGGGCTTCCGTGGCCCCATCGCCCATCTGGAACCGGCCGACTGGGACACCTTCCTTCAGCGCAACGCCGCGTGGCTGGATTCGCGCGGCTGGGCCGAGATCCCGCTCAACCGTGACGTCCTGGCCCTGGTCAAGGCCACCGAGCCCGACCAGGCCGATCTGGCGATCACCCCGGGGAAATCGGGACGGCTTCCGCTCGAACGCATGGCTTGGGCCGTTTTGTACAGTGAATTCCCGATCGAAGACGCCGCGACCGGTGCACGCACCGAACTCGCCCGCGTGTCGCTCGATGGCCGCCTGAAGACTGTGGATGCGGCACTGAAGCCCGGGGACGTGATCCTGGTGACCCGAATGGCCAGCCCGGTCGGCAAGACCGTGGTCGAGGCCCCAGTGCCCGACACGTACGCACTGTCCCAGTTCCCGCGCGTCCAGGCCGCCCTGCTGGCATTTGAACCCCGTTCTGGATACGTCCCGGTGATGGTGGGCGGCACGGATTTCGACCTATCTCAGGTCAATCGCACCGAGAGCCTGCGCCAGTCGGGCAGCGTGATCAAGCCCGTGTACTACGCCAAGGCCTACGACCTTGGCATTGCACCGTCGACCCTCGTCAGCGGAGCCCCCTTCCGGGAAGGCAACTGGACGCCCGAAGGCGACAAGGCCGTGGATGACATGACGATCTATCAGGCGCTGACACAGTCCGAAAACAACTGCTCGCTGCGGGTGCTGCGCATGGTCCTCGATCGCATCGGCACCGAGGGTCTGAACGACTGGGTGATGCGCCTCGGTCTGTCGCGTCCCTTCTCGGGATTCGTGGCCGAAGGCCTGGGCATCGACGTCAAGGCATCCGAGATCCTGTCGGCCTTTGCGGCCTTTGGAATCGACGGATGGCGCCCGGATCGGACCCTGATCCGGCGCATCCGCGACGCCCGAGGAACCGTCCTGCTCGATGCCCGTTCCCCGCGCGACCCGGCGATGCCGGTTCAGGACGCGTTCGTGGCCATGGCCCTCGAGCAGCCCGATGTCACGCGTCGCGCCACGACCCGCGAGACGGCCTATCTGATGCAGCACAACTTGAACCATGTCACCGAGGAGGGTACCGCACGCAGGGCAAGGCGCCTGAACCGTCCCGTGTTCGGCAAGACCGGAACGCTGCCCTACGACGTGTGGTTCGTGGGATGGACCCATGAACTCGCGGCAGCCATGTGGGTCGGGCAGGATCGGCGCGAGCGCTATCTGGGCAAGACCCGGTCCTCGGGCGGCGTCTTCGGAGCGGACACCGCATTGCCGGGCTGGGTGGACTTCATGATGCAGGCCACGCAGAACCGGCCTCCGATCGACGACCTGCGAAAGATTCCCGAGGGGGTCGTGCTGGTCCAGGTCGACCCGAAGACCGGCGAACCGGTCTTCGGCAAGGGCGTGGGAACGCTGATGCCCCATCTGGAGGGAACGCAGCCCCTGCCGGATGACGCATTCGGAATCAAACCGAGCGACGAGGCCGCCGCCGCAGAGTTTTGACCCGATCAGGCCGAGGGAGGCACCCCGAGTTCCTGTTCGGCCAGACGTCTTGCCAAGGTGGCATCGACTTCGTTCTTGTGGGCTTTCATGATCGCCCCCATCACCCGTCCGACCGCGGAAGGCCCGCTCACCCCAGCTTCACGGATGATGGCGCGCACGATCTCGAGCGTCTCGGGCTCGCCGAGCTTCTTGGGCAGGTACTTGTCTAGAAACGCGATCTCGAACCGGTATTTCGCCAGAATCGGGTTGTCGCCCCCACCGCCCTTTTCGATCTCCTCGGCAGCATTCTTCAAGCTTTTGACGTAGGCCGTGACGACCTCGAGCTCCTGTTCCGGTGTCAGCTTGCCACCGGTGCCCGGCGCCACGCGTCGTTCGGCAATCCGCGACTTCACCATGCGGAGCGCATCGACCACCTCGCGTTCCCGGGCCTTCAAAGCCCGCGTCAATTCCTCGCTCAGGACCTCATCAAGACTCATTTTCATTCCTCCGGGTGTTCCACTGGCCGAAAGAATCCTTCCAAAATCCTTTCAGGTCAAGTCGAAACCGGGAGTTTTTCCTTGAAGAATCCGCGAAGTTCGTGGTAGATTTTTCGGGCATCGCGGCATGGGAGCGTGTCGCAACAGGAGGCACCATGAAGCTCTATACGGGAAAGATTCCGCCGCTGGCCCACGATCTGGTGGACGCCCTGATCAAGGCCAAGGCGATCGAGGTCCTGCCCGACGAGGTCAAGGAAGTCGAAATGGACGTCGAATCCGTGCTGAAGGAATACGTCCGGGTGGATCGCGAAGTCACGGATCGGGCCAGGGACGTCATCGCGGCCGAGAAGCGCGACTACAGCGAACTGAACAAGGTCAAGTCACAGATCGCCCGTGACCGGAATTTCGGGATCGGCGAATCCATGGGCGAGTACATCTCGGCCCAGTTGATCGAGGCGTTGCTGCACAGTCGTCACGTGGAAGAGGTCTTTGGTCAGGACAACGAACTGGTCATGACCATGCAACCCATCCTGCGCAAGCATCTGGCTGCGGACGAGGAACTCGACGGCGAGGTGCGCACGCGCATCAAGAATCTTCAGGAAGGGACCATGGCGTGGGATATCCAATATCGCCGCGTCATGGATGAACTGAAGCGTTCGACCCGCCGCGGCGACTAGC
>CAYRIB010000054.1:0-2189 GCA_964424165.1 uncultured Myxococcales bacterium
TCATGGAATGGAAGATCACGTTTCCTGGAAACATGAAAGTCGACGCAGACACCGGCGACTTCGTCATTCACACGGATCAGCCCAGTTCCGCGGGCGGCGATAACAGCGCCCCCGAACCCTTCAAGCTCTTTCTGGCCTCGATCGGCACCTGTGCGGGGGTGTACGTACTGAGCTACTGTCGACATCACCAACTCCCGACCGAGGGCATTTCCCTGATCGAGCGCTTCCGCACGGATCCGGCCACGCACCGATTGGTCGGTCTGGACCTCGAAATCCGCGTGCCTGCGGACTTTCCGCCAGCCCAGTTCAAGGCTCTCGAGCGATCGGCCAATCTGTGCGCCGTGAAAAAGGCCATTGCCAACCCGCCCGAGTTCACGGTGAACGTTGTACCCGGTCACTGACCCGCACGCTTTTTGAGATACGGCCATCGAACTCCCGTTTGCCGCCAGCCCTTTCCCAAACCGCCTCAACTCGGTTACCATGGTTCAGGCCTTGATCCGGGAGTCGCCCTTGCGAACGAATGCTGTGTGCCGTTTGATGCTGCTCACCCTCCTGCCCCTGCTGCTCGCAGGATGCGGTCCCACGCTCACGACCGCCACGCGACCGACCTTCACCTACGACGGGCAATCCTCGCCCGGTGAAGGCGCCACACGCTTCGTGGTCTTCGACGTGGGACAGGCGGACTGCATGCTCGTGATCAACGACGGACGCACCATGCTGGTGGATGCCGGCGTTTCACGCAGCCGCGAGGATCGTGACGCCATGGGTGCCGTGGCTCGCCGGATCGAATCCCTCACAGGCCGACGCCACCTGGACTATCTGGTCGTCACCCACTATCACGCGGACCACATCGGCACCCACCAGGCACGGGGTAAGAACGAACGCCGGGACCAGGGTCTGTGGGAATTGCTGGACCACGAAAACTTCACGATCGACACCCTGGTCGACCGCGGTTCGTTCACCTATGTGTTCAAGGGAGGCACTCAGAAGAAGTTCGAGACATCCGTGTCCCGCTGGCTCCGGGACGGACTGATTCGTACGCGTCGACTGGCCCGGACCGGGGACACGATCGACCTTGGGAAGGACCTGCGCATCGAGGTCGTGGCCGTCAACGGCAATGACGTGCTCGCCTCGTCGAGGGCACGGGATCCCGCCATGTTCGAGAAATGGCCCCCCTCCGAGAACGACTACGCCATCGCCCTGAAGTTCACCAAGGGCGACTTCGAGTTCTTCACCGCGGGCGATCTGTCGGGACGCTACGTGTACAAGACGTTCGGCCCGATTACCATGAGCTACAACGACATCGAATCCGTCATCGCCGAGGCCATCGGCGACATCGAGGTGTACCGGGTCAATCACCATGGGTCCGACAACTCGACCAACCCCTGCTTCCTGTCGGTGTTGCACCCCGAGGTCTCGATCTTTTCGACGGGCGACAACTCCTATGGCCATCCCGCGCCGCGGGTCTACCAAGCCACGCGCGCCACGGGCGACGTGTGGATCACCGGGGGCGGGGACCCTGCGCTGCTGCCCATGCTGCGTCAGGACGTCGTGGATGGGGACATCGAGGTCATGGTGGCTTCCGACGGACGACGCTACTGGGTCAATGGCAAGGCCTACGAGTCCCGCACCGACGCCGAAGAAGCATCGCGTCCCGACGCCGTGCTCCGTTGCCAGGCCCCGACCAAGCCCGAGGCCGCCCCGGACAACAAGGACACCGATTCGGACTGAGTGGTGGAGGACCCTATGAAACGGTTGCTCCTGCTGTCGATGATGGCGGGCATCACCTTGTCCGCCGGTTTCGCAGAATCTGCCCCACCGAGGGCCCTGGTGATCCTGGAACCCGAGGCTCTGGCGGCGGATGCGGCCACTCTCGAGGTGGCCCTTCAGCGTCTGTCTTCGAGCTTCACCCTGGCCGGGCCCGAATCGTGGGCGTCGCTCGTCCAACGTGAGCCGCGCTGCTCGCGAACCAACGATTTGGCGGTCGTCCGATCCCTGGATGCCGCCCTGATCGAGGGGTTGCGGCTGTTCTATGACGTGACGGACATCGAGGCCTCGATCCGGTGGCTGGAACCCGCGATTGCCACGATCCTCGATTCCCCCTGCGTGATGTGTGCCAGCAGCCAGGGCATCCCCCGGTTTCCCGAGGCGGCCATCACCCTGCTGCGCCTGTATTTGATGAAGGGCCG